>CAXTVZ010000058.1:0-16830 GCA_964247685.1 uncultured Acetobacteraceae bacterium | reverse complement strand
TGCAGCCGATGCAGCTTCAGCCGCAGCTGGTAGCGCGTCCCCGCCTCCTCCGTCACCACCAGCTCGGCCCCGAGCTGGCGCGCGAAGCCGCGGATCAGCTGGATCCCAAGCCCGTCGCGAATGCCCGTCTCGGTCTCGGCCCGCCCCGCCGGAATGCCGACGCCGTCGTCCTGCACCACAAGCTCCAGCATGTCGTCGGGAAGCTCGGTCAGGCAGACGCTCACATGGCCCGAGCGGCCGGCGGGAAACGCGTATTTCACCGCGTTGCTGACGGCCTCCGTCACCACCAGCGCCAGCGGCACGGCCTGGTCGGACGACATCTGCAACTCGGGCGCCTCCACGTCGAGGCTGATCCGATGGCCCTCGCGCTCGCCGATTGCCTGGAACAGCTGCTCGGACAGTTCGAGCAGGAACGGGCGCATGGCGATCGAGTGCAACCCGCCCTCGGCGTAGAGATGGCGGTGTAGGGTCGCCAGTGCGCGCACACGGTCGCGGGCGGATTGGAACTCCGCCTTCGCCTCGGGCACCCGGATGCGGCTCGCCTGCAGGTTCAGCAGCGACGCGATGATCTGCAGGTTGTTCTTCACGCGATGATGGATCTCCTTGATCAGGAGGTCCTGCTCGCCGCGCGCCCGCTCGAGCGCCGCCTCGCGTTCGACGATGCCACTGGTGGCCGCACCGAAGGCGTGGAACAGGTCGGCGAGCTCGGTCGGCTGGAGGCGCATGGGCCGCTCGTCGAACGCCTCGCCCGCGCGCCAGCGCGTGACCCGGCGCGTGAGCGCGCGGATCGGCTGGCCGACCGTCAGATGCGCCCCCGTGGCCACCGCGAGCACGCCGAGCGCCAGCAGCAGCGCGATGGCGGTGAAGCGCCAGAACAGCAACGCGCTCGCGCGCGCCTCCTCGATGGTGGCGGTATCGCCGATCACCAGTGGCGTGCCGTCGGGAAGGCGTCCGAGCACGAAGCCGCGCGTGTGGCCCGCGCGGCGGCGCTCGGTGACGAATGACGCGCCGTCGAGCAGGCGCCGGAGCGTATCGGTGCGGGGCGGCGAAAGATCGCCGGAGATGCGCGCGGGTGTCGTCACCCCGTTCGGCAGGAGCCAAGCCGAACCGGTTCCGAACTCGGTTGGCACCAGAAGGTCGGCGGTGATGGTGAGCGCGGTGCCGTCCGTGGCTGCACCCGAGAAGATGACCGGCAGCAGGAACTCTGCGTGCAGACCGCGCGTGATGCGGGCGACCTCCACATGACGATTGCCCTCCACGGGCCGGGCCGGGACGCCGTCGCTTCCCGTGCCGCAGATCAGCCCGCCATTGCTGCGTGCGACACGAACGGCGCGAACCCGGACGGTGCTGAACTCGGCGAACCGGCGCAACGCCTCGGCGCAGCCAGGCATCGTCGCGGCATCCGGAGCCTGCGTGATTGCCGCCGCACCTTTTTCGGCCTCGGACACCGAGACGTCGACATGCGTGACGCTCGAGGCCAGCAACGCACCGATGCGACGCTCGCCGAGCGCTGTTGCCGACTCGTAATTCTGCCACGCCAGAACGGAGGAGATGGCGGCGAGCGGCAGCACCGAAAGCAGGATGGTGAGCACAATACGGGTCTGAAGCGAACCGAGCCCGCGCCGCAACAGGCCCTGGCGTCGCGGCACCACGCCGCCACCGGCCACTAGCGGGCCTTGCGATCGTCCTCGATCAGGCGAAGCAACTCCTCGGGGATCGGCTCGCTCGCCACGTCATCGAACAATTTGTGCAAGCCGCGGTGCAGCCAGACATCGAACGCCCCCTGCCCTTTCTGCGCCTTCGTCGACGCAGTGTCGGGCGGCCCTCCATGGGAGGGCGACGTATCGGACTTGTCGCGCTTCGCCGCCATCCTGACAAAATTCATGAGACTGGTTTGCCCCGACGGCGATGCAACCGGATTGCCGGCCGCACCGCCACAGCACGTCGTGACGAAAGGGGTAAATCCATCAGGCGCTTGGCGCGTGATCCTCGGTCAGTGCGCGCCGAACGACATCCTTCGAAATGCGGCGGGGAGCACGCTCGGTCTTTTCGCCGAGCATCCAGGCCTCGAGCTGGCGACGTGCACGGAACACGCGGCTCTTGGCCGTGCCGACTGCGCAGCCGGTCGATTCCGCGAGAGCCTCGTAGCTCATGCCGTGCACGACCACCATCACGAGCGCCTCGCGCTGATCGGTCGGCAGGCGATTCATCGCCTTGGCGAGGTCCTTCAGCGCCAGGCGATCCTCGTGCGGCGCATCGGTTGCGAATGCGGAAGACGGCACGTCGTCGATGTCGGTGGTGTCGCGGCGCTTGCGCAGGTTCGAAATGAACCGGTTGCGCAGGATGCGGTGCATCCAGGCCGCGAAATTGGTGCCGGGGATGAAGCTCGACTGCGCCGAGAGTGCGTTGCAGACTGCGTCCTGCACCAGGTCCTCGGCGGAGGCGCGGTTGCGGGTCAGCGCCAGCGCCTGCACGCGGAGCTTGGGGAGGATCCCGATGATCTGGTCGTGGAAGGTTGCTGCTGTCACGGGACGTCCTCCTTCTATCGTTCGTCGGAGCAATGGACCTCCGCGTCGCGACGTTGCCGTGGTTCCGATCACGAGAACGAGAGGATTACGATCCGTCAATCAATTCGTGGTCAGCAGGGCAAGTCGCGGTCAGCCATGGCTGGCAGCCAGTCGCGCGAGCGCCGAGCGCGCGCGGCTGACGCGCGCCTTCATCGTGCCCACCGGCACGCCACAGATCGCCGCCGCCTCCTCGTGGCTCAGCTCCTGCGCACCCACCAGCACCAGCGCCTCGCGCATCAGCGGCGGCAGCGCGAACAGCAGGCGCTGCAGGTCGACGATGTCGCTCTGGCTGACCTGGCGCGGCATCTCGCTGTCGGGATCGTAGCCGCGCTCGCGCAGCAGCCGGTCCTCGCGCTTGCGACGTCGCGCCTGTTCGAAGAACGCGTTGCGCTCGATCGTGAACAGCCACGCCTTGAGGTTGGTGCCGGGCCTGAACTGGCCGAGGGCTGCCAGCGCCTTGAGCACGGTTTCCTGCACGAGATCGTCGGCCGCGGAGGGATCGCGCGCCAGAAAGCGCGCGAAGGCACGCAGATCGGGCAACAAATGCGTGATCTCGCGCCGGAGCGCCGCGATATCGGCCAGCGCTGGTTCGGCGCGGATTTCGGCCTGGCCGCTCAAGCTGCTATCACGTGCAGCGTCGGCAGGCGCATCGCTCCCGGTGCGCCCACGAGGTTCGAGAACAAGGTTGCGATGATGGACTCCTGGCGTGACGAGCTGATCCGCGCCCTTCCCTATGCGAGGCGATATGCCCGGGCTCTGACCGGAAGCCAACCACGCGGCGATCTCCTGGTTGCCGAGAGCCTGCGCGAGATGATGACCGGCGGCGACCGCTCGGTCGAGCCCCGCCTTGGCCTGTTCGCCAGCACCACCCGCCACTTCAACGACGAGCGGGCCGAGGCGGCCCGCGGCGCGGCGGTCGGGCTCAGCCACCGGCAGCGCCAGCTACTGCTGCTCACCTCGCTCGAGGAGCTGCCCGTCGGGGTGGCCGCCGCGATCGTCGGGCTCGCGGAGGCGGACGCGCGCGATCAGCTGACGGTGGCCCGCGAGCGCCTGCGCGCCTCGGCAGCCGCTGACGTGCTGATCATCGAGGACGAGCCGATCATCGCCATGGACATCGAGGAGCTGGTGCAGAGCTGCGGCCATCGCGTGGTGGGCGTCGCGGCCACCGAGACCGACGCGATCCGCATCGCCGAGGCCACCCGTCCCGGCCTGATCCTGGCCGACATCAATCTCGGCGCCGGCGGCGACGGGGCGCATGCGATCAGCCGCATCACCCGCCACCACCCGGTGCCGGTGATCTTCGTGACCGCCTATCCCGAGCGGCTGCTGACCGGCGAGGCGCTCGAGCCCGCCTTCGTCATCACCAAGCCCTTCGAGCCGCTGACGCTGGCGATTGCGACCTACCAGGCCGCCACGGGCGGGGTCGCGCTGGGCTGAATTCGACCGGCAACTGCGGCGGAACGGCCCGCGTTCGTTCGAGCTGCGGGGGTCCGCTTGCGGCTCACGTATCGTCAATCTGGCAAGGGGATGTCGCGGTGGACACGCTGCAGACAGCAGACACGACGCGCATGACCGCACAGCGGGGCCCGCTCCGCCTGCGGATCGCGCCGCCCGGCGTGACCGACGCGCTCGATGCGGTCGCGGCCGAGACCGCGACGCTCGGCTTCGATGCGCTCGTGCTGCCGTGCCCCTGGGCGCAGCGTCACGGCCTCCTCGCCGATCCCGCGCAGGCCGATGCCGCGTATGGCGGCGGTCCCGTGGATGCGTTGCTCGCGCGGCTCGCAGGGATGCGAGGCGGCATCGACCTCCTGGTCGACCTGCCCCTCGACAGCGTCGCCGCCGGCGCGCCCCTGCAGGAGGCGCATCCGGACTGGTTCCTGCCGCCGGACATCGCCGGCGTCCTCGATCCGCGCCAGGCACTCGACCTCTCCCGCGCACGACTGCGGCACGACGACGCGGCGGCGGTCGCCGGCTACACCGCGTTGCTGGCCGGTCTGGTGGCCGATCTCCGCGCCGTCGGGATTGCCGGTGTGCGCCTGGTCCATCTCGGGCACCTGCCGGCATCGGTCACCGCCCGCGCGCTCGCGGCGATCCGCGACGCCGCCGGCGACGCTCTGCTGGTGGGCGACACCAGGGGAATGGACTGGGCGCTTCTTGGCGCGCTGCCGGCAGACCTGCTCGATGCGGTCGTCGCGTCCAACGCGTTCTGGGACTGGCGCGCGAGCTGGCTGTTCGAGGAGCTGCGCCTGCTGCGCCGCGTGGCGCCGCCGCTGCTGACGGTGGATGCCTCGATCGGTGCCAACTTGGCGCGCGAGGTCGGACTGGCCGCGGCACTCGGCGCGGGCTGGATCGTGGCGCCGACGGTGATCGGGCACGCCGAGGCCGACACGCTGCGGGTGATGGCCGGGGCGATCGCCGCCGGCGAAACCCGCGCGCTGTTCGCCGCCGCAGGTTCGGTCGTGCCGCTGACGCCGCCGGGCGCCACCGTGCTCGCCGCACTTCGCAGCCCGGAGGCGGACGCGCGCCAGTCGGCGTCAGCGGTGCTGACGCTGCTCAACACGGATCCCGCACGCGAGATGCGCTTTGACCCGGCCACCGTGCTGCCCGACGCGCAGGACATGTTCGCCCCGTTCCGCCATGTGGGTGGTGCCGGCGAGACGCTGCGCGCTGGCCGCCCGGTGGTGCTGCCGCCGGGCGGGCTCGCGGTGTTCACAGCCCCGCGCCTGCTCCCGCGCGCGCCGGCACCGCTCGACCCGGCCACGGCCCGCACGGCCGCCGAGACCCTGCCGCGCGTCGCCATCGAGAACCCGCGCCCGGCGGTCGACGGCGGCGAGTTTCCCGTCAAACGGATCGCGGGCGAGATCGTGCCTGTTTCGGTCGACATCATCGTCGACGGACACGATAAGATCGCGGCCGCCGTGCAGTGGCGTGCTCCTGGCGCTCAGGCCTGGGAGGAGCAGCGTCTGGTGCCCGCCGGCAACGATCTCTGGCGCGGCACCGTGCCGCTCGACACGGTCGGTCTCCATCACTGGCGCGTGGTCGCCTGGCGCGACCAGTTCGCGACCTTCCGTGACGAGCTCGCCAAGAAGCACGAGGCGGGCGTGCCGACCTCGCTCGAACTGCGCGAAGGCGCCGAACTCGTGCGCGCGACGCTCGCCGGCCACGCGGAGGGTGCAGCACTGTTGCTGTCGCTCGACCGCGGCGACGAGGATGCGCGGCGGCAGATCCTGCTGTCGGACGAGACCAACGCGCTGATGATGGCGGCCGACCCGCGCCCGCATCTGTCGCGCACCGCGGAAATCCCGCTCGATGCCGAGCGCACGGGTGCCGGTTTCGCGTCCTGGTACGAGGTGTTCCCGCGCTCGATGTCGGACGATCCGCACCGGCACGGGACGTTCCGCGACGTCGAGCGCCACCTGCCGCGCATCCGCGACATGGGCTTCGACGTGCTCTACTTCCCGCCCATCCACCCGATCGGCCGCACCAACCGCAAGGGCCCGAACAACACGCTGACGCCGGGTCCGGACGATCCCGGCTCGCCCTACGCGATCGGCAGCGCCGAGGGCGGCCACGATGCGCTGCATCCCGAGCTCGGCTCGTTCGCGGATTTCGCGCATCTGCGCGAGGCCGCCGCCGCGCACGGGCTCGAGATCGCGATCGACTTCGCGATCCAGTGCGCGCCCGACCATCCCTGGCTGCGCGAGCACAAGGGCTGGTTCACCTGGCGCCCGGACGGCACGATCCGCTACGCCGAGAACCCGCCCAAAAAGTATCAGGACATCGTCAACGTCGATTTCTACGCCGCGGACGCCGTCCCCGATCTCTGGGTCGAGCTCGCCCGCGTGGTGCTGTTCTGGTGCGACCAAGGCGTGCGGCTGTTCCGGGTCGACAACCCGCACACCAAGGTGTTCCCGTTCTGGCAGTGGATGATCGCAGAGGTGCGCGCGCGGCATCCCGATGCGGTGTTCCTGGCCGAAGCCTTCACCCGGCCGAAGATCATGGCGCGGCTGGCCAAGGTCGGCTTCTCGCAGTCGTACACCTACTTCACCTGGCGCAACACGAAGTCGGAGCTGCGCGAGTATCTCACCGAGCTCGCCGACGGGCCGGGGCGCGACTACTACCGCCCCCATTTCTTCGTCAACACGCCGGACATCAACCCGCTTTTCCTGCAGAACTCGGGACGCCCGGGCTTCCTGATCCGGGCGGCGTTGGCCGCGACCCTGTCGGGCCTGTGGGGCGTTTATAACGGTTTCGAGCTGTGCGAAGGAACGCCGCTCGGCGCCGGCAAGGAAGAGTATCTCGACAGTGAGAAATTCCAGATCCGTGCCTGGGACTGGGACCGGCCCGGCAACATCGTGGCCGAGATCACCGCCCTCAATCGGATCCGGCGCGCGAACCCGGCGCTGCACTCCCATCTGGGCGTGTGGTTCGGCGAAGCGGCCAACTCCATGGTGTTGTGGTACGAGAAGGCGAACGCCGATCGCAGCAACGTCCTGCTGATCGCGGTCAGCCTCGATCCGTCGGCAGCGCAGACCTCGCCGATCGAGCTGCCGCTCTACCGCTTCGGCCTGCCCGACGGGGCGACGCTCGATCTCGAAGACCTGCTCGAGCAGGATCGCCGCTTCGCGCTGACGGGAAAATACCAGACCATCACTCTCGCGCCGTCCCGCCCCTACAGCATCTGGCGCGTCGGCATGGCCTGAGCCAGAAGATCGTCCCAGGCACGCGAAAAGACAGAAAGCAGAAACGGCCCCGATGAGCATCTCGACCACCACGACCGTCCCGCGCCTGCCGATCAGCAACGACGATCCGCAGTGGTACAAGGACGCGATCATCTACCAGGTCCACGTCAAGTCGTTCTTCGACGGCGACAATGACGGGATCGGCGACTTCAAGGGCCTGCTCGAGAAGCTCGACTACTTCGCCGAGCTCGGCGTCACCGCGATCTGGATGCTGCCCTTCTACCCCTCGCCTCGGCGCGACGACGGCTACGACATCTCCGATTATCGCGGCGTGTCGTCCGATTACGGCACGATCGAGCAGCTGCGCGAGTTCGTGGCGCGCGCCCACGAGCTCGGCCTGCGCGTGATCACCGAGCTCGTGATCAACCACAGCTCCGACCAGCACCCCTGGTTCCAGCGCGCACGCCACGCACCGGCGGGCTCATCCGAGCGCGACTTCTACGTCTGGTCCGACGACGACAAGAAGTACTCCGAAACCCGCATCATCTTCTGCGATACGGAAAAATCCAACTGGACGTGGGACGAGGTGGCCGGCGCCTATTACTGGCACCGGTTCTACAGCCATCAGCCCGACCTCAACTTCGACAATCCAGCCGTGCTCGAGGAAATCCTCTCGGTCATGCGCTACTGGCTCGATGTCGGCATCGACGGGCTCCGGCTCGACGCGGTCCCCTATCTGGTGGAGCGCGAAGGCACCACCAACGAGAACCTCGAAGAGACCCACGCGGTTATCAAGAAGATCCGCGCCGAGCTCGACGCCTACGCGCCCGGGGTGATGCTGCTGGCCGAAGCGAACATGTGGCCCGAGGACGTGCAGGCCTATTTCGGCGACGGCGACGAATGCCAGATGGCGTTCCACTTCCCGCTGATGCCGCGCATGTACATGGCGATCGCGCGCGAGGACCGCTTCCCGATCACCGACATCATGCGCCAGACCCCGGAGATCCCCGCGAACTGCCAGTGGGCGGTGTTCCTGCGCAACCACGACGAGCTCACGCTGGAGATGGTGACCTCCTCGGAGCGCGACTACCTGTGGGAGACCTACGCCAGCGACAAGCGGGCGCGGATCAACTTGGGAATTCGCCGTCGGCTGGCGCCGCTGATGCAGCGCGACCGCAGGCGGATCGAGCTGATGAACGGGCTGCTGCTGTCGATGCCCGGCACGCCGGTGATCTATTACGGCGACGAGATCGGCATGGGCGACAACATCCATCTCGGCGACCGCGACGGCGTGCGCACGCCGATGCAGTGGTCGATCGACCGCAATGGCGGGTTCTCGCGCGCCGATCCCGCATCGCTCGTGCTGCCGCCGATCATGGACCCGACCTACGGCTACATGGCGGTCAACGTCGAGTCTCAGGCCGCCGACGCACATTCGATGCTCAACTGGACGCGCCGCATGCTCGCCGTGCGCCGCCGCCACAAGGCGTTCGGCCGCGGCACGCTGCGCTTCCTCTACCCGCAAAACCGCAAGGTGCTCGCCTATTTCCGCGAATACGCGGAAGCGGACGCCGGCGAGACCATCATCTGCGTGTCCAACATCTCGCGCACCGCGCAGGCGGTCGAGCTCGACCTGCACGCCTTCGAGGGCCGCATCCCCGTCGACGTGATCGGCGGCTCGATGTTCCCGCCGGTGGGCCAGCTGCCCTACCTGCTCACGCTTCCCCCTTTCGCCTTCTACTGGTTTCTGCTCGCAGAACAGGAAGAACTTCCGCAATGGCACATGCCGTCCTCTGAACCGCTCCCCGAGCTGCAAACGCTCGTGGTGCGCTCCTCGATCGCCGAGATCACGGAGAATGCGCGGCTGCGCGCCTCGCTCGAATCGGTGCTGCCCGAGTATCTCGGCAAGCGCCGCTGGTTCGCCTCCAAGGGCGAGCGGATCGACCGGATCGCGCTCGCCTACGGCGCGCCGCTCGACCGGCGTCGCAACAACCGCGTGATCCTGTCCGAGGTCGCGGTGCGCATCGGCGACCGGACCGAGAACTACGTCCTGCCGATCGGCGCGGTGGCCGAGAGCGTCACCGACCCGCTCGTGCACCAGCTGGCGCTGAGCCGCATCCGCCGGGTGGCACTCGTGGGCTACCTCACCGACGGGTTCGCATCCGACGACTTCACCATCGCAACGCTCGACCTGATCCGTCGCGAGGAGAAGCTCGCGATCCCCGGCGGCGAGCTCCGGTTCCGAAAGGGGCCTGGCTTCGATGCGCTGGAGTTCAGCGAGCATCCCGCCATCCGCAGGCTGTCCGCCGAGCAGTCGAACTCCTCGCAGATCATCGCCGATGCCGGCGTGCTGAAGATCGTTCGCAAGGTGCTGCCAGGCGTGCATCCCGAGGCCGAGATCACGCGCTATCTCACCGCGCGCGGCTTCGCCAACACGGCACCTCTGCTCGGCGAATGCGTCCGCGTGGGCGAGGACGGCGTGCCGCACACGCTGCTCCTGCTGCAGGGCTTCGTGCGCAACCAGGGCGACGCCTGGGGCTGGACGCTCGACTACCTGGCGCGCGCGGCCGACGAGCCCCGTACTCCGGAAGAACGCAATGACGGCGAGGACCCGTTCGAGGGCTATCGCCATCTCGCCGCCGCCATCGGCAAGCGGCTGGGCGAGTTGCACGACGTGCTCTCGAGCCCCACCGACGACCCCGATTTCGCGCCGCGCTCTGCCACCCGCGCGGATCTCGACAAGTGGTCCCACGGTGCGGTCGCCCAGCTCGACGGCGCGGTAATCGCGCTCAGGCGCGTGCTCGAGACCGAGGAGGTCGCCGAGACCACGCGTGAGATGGCGGAACGCACGATCGCGCGTGCCGAACCGCTTCGCGAACGCATCGCGGCACTCGCGGCCGAGGGTGAAGGCGCGCTCGCAACCCGCGTGCACGGCGACTTCCACCTCGGCCAGGTGCTGGTCACCGGCAACGACGCCTACCTGATCGATTTCGAGGGTGAGCCCGCGAAATCGATGGAGGAACGTCGCGCGCATTCCTGCCCGCTGCGCGATGTCGCCGGCATCCTGCGCTCGTTCGACTACGCGGCGGCCTCGGCCGAAATCCGGGCGAACTCCTCGATCAGCACCGGAGCCTCGCGCCTGGAGGACCTGTTCGCGCAGTTCCGCACTGCCGCGATCACGACCTTCCGCGAGAGCTACCAGGAGGTGCTCGATGCGAGCGCGCACCCCTGGGTGACAGCGCGCGCCGAGCCCGCGATGCTCGATCTCTTCCTGCTCGAAAAGGCCGCCTACGAAATCCGCTACGAGGCCGGCAATCGTCCCGACTGGCTGCCGATACCGTTGCGCGGGCTCGACGAGATCGCCAGCCGGCTGCTCTCGAGCTGACAGGAGGCACCATCATGGACCAGGTCCCCGCCTCAATCGGTCTCGCATCCCCTGCCGCCGCGGATGCCGGACCCGCGCCGCATCCCGCCTCGGTCGCGAGCCTGCTCGCGGCGCGGCACGGCGATCCGTTCTCGCTGCTCGGACCGCACGAATTCGACGGCGGCACGGTGGTCCGTGCCTTCCTGCCGGACGCGGACGCAGTGGAGATCGTGTCGCGCGCGACCGCACTGTCGCTGGCCTCGCTGGTGCGCATCGCGGGCGAGGGGTTGTGGAGCGGCGTGATCGCCGGCGCCGCCGAGCCCTATCTCCTGCGCATCCACAGCGGCGGCCGCGTCGCGGACACGGAAGACCCCTATTCCTTCCCGCCGCTGCTCGGCGAATTCGACCTCTACCTGCTGGCCCAAGGCCGCCACCACGACTTCGCCAGCAAGATGGGCGCGCATGTGGTGACCGCGGACGGCGTCACGGGCGTGCGCTTCACCGTCTGGGCGCCGAACGCGCAGCGCGTCTCGGTGGTGGGCAGCTTCAACAACTGGGACGGCCGCCGCCATCCGATGCGCAAGCACGCGATGGGAGGGCTGTGGGAGCTTTTCATCCCGCGCCTCGCCGCCGGCGCGATCTACAAATACGAGATCGTGGGTCCCTGGGGCGAGTTGCTGCCCCAGCGCGCCGACCCGTGCGCCTCGGCCGCCGAGGTGCCGCCGCGCACCGGCTCGGTGGTCGCCGACCCGCAGGTCGAATGGCACGATGCGGCGTGGATCGAGAGCCGGCACGCGCGCCAGGAACCCGCGGCTCCCATCTCGATCTACGAGATGCACGCGACGTCGTGGCTGCCGCAATCGGGCGAGACCGCGGTCGACTGGGATGCACTGGCGGACCGCCTGGTCCCGTATGTCGAGAATCTCGGCTTCACCCATGTCGAGCTCCTGCCGATCATGGAGCACCCGTTCGGCGGCTCCTGGGGCTACCAGCCGCTCGGCCAGTTCGCGCCCCAGGCGCGCATGGGTCCGCCCGACGGGTTCGGCCGCTTCGTCGACCGCTGCCACCAAGCTGGGATCGGCGTGCTGCTCGACTGGGTGCCCGCGCATTTCCCCACCGACGCGCACGGTCTCGCCCGCTTCGACGGCACGGCACTCTACGAGCACGAAGACCCGCGCGAAGGCTTCCACCAGGACTGGAACACCTACATCTTCAATCTCGGCCGCAACGAGGTGCGCGGCTTCCTGATCGGCTCAGCGTTGCACTGGCTCGAGCACTGGCACGTGGACGGCCTGCGCGTCGATGCCGTCGCCTCGATGCTCTATCGAGACTACTCGCGCAAAGAGGGCGAGTGGATCCCGAACCAGTATGGCGGCCGCGAGAACCTCGAATCCATCTCGTTCCTGCAGGAGCTCAGCCGCGTTGTGAAATCCCGCGTCCCCGGCGCGATCCTGGTCGCCGAGGAGAGCACCTCGTTCCCCGGCGTCAGCCGAGACGCCGACGAGGGCGGCCTCGGCTTCCACTACAAGTGGAACATGGGCTGGATGCACGACACGCTGCACTACATCGAAGAAGACCCCGCCTTCCGCAAATACCATCACGGCGAGATCGCCTTCGGTCTGGTCTACGCCTTTTCGGAAAAATTCGTACTGCCGCTGAGCCACGACGAGGTCGTCTACGGCAAGGGCTCGATGATCGGGAAGATGCCCGGCGACCCGTGGCAGCGTTTCGCCAACCTACGCGCCTATTACGGCTTCATGTGGGGCCATCCCGGTAAGAAGCTCGTCTACATGGGCAGCGAGATCGCGCAGGAGCGCGAATGGAACCACGACCGCGGCCTCGACTGGTTCTCTCTCGACGATCCCACGCGCCGCGGCGTGCAGACGCTGATCGCCGACCTCAACCGTGCCTATCGCGACATCCCCGCACTCCACGCGCTCGACACCAGCGACCAGGGCTTTCGCTGGAGCGTGCTGAACGATGCCGAGCAGAGCGTCTACGCCTGGCTTCGCTTCGCGCCCGGCGAGAAACCTGCCCTCGTGGTCTGCAACTTCACGCCCATCCCCCGTCACGGCTATCGCATCGGCGTCACCGAACCCGGGTTCTGGCGGGAGGTCATCAACACCGATGCCGGCGTCTACAGCGGCTCGAACATGGGCAATGGCGGCGGCGTGCATGCGAGCCCGGAGCCGCACGGCGACTTCCCCTGCTCGCTCTGGCTCACGCTGCCGCCGCTCGCCACCCTCATCCTCGCACTGGAATGAACGCTCACCGATGACCGACGCATTACGGGCGCTGGCGCACGAGGCGGGGCTCGCCGCGCAGTGGAAAGACGCGTTCGCGAAAACCAAGCACGTCTCGGACGACACGCTGCGCACCGTGCTCGCCTGCCTCGATCTCCCGGCCGGCACGGACGGCGAGATCGAGGCGAGCCGCACGAAGCTCCGGGACGCGGCAGAACTGCCCCCGCTGATCACCGCCGATCCCGGCGAGCGCCTCGTGCTCGGGCTCGCCGCCCGCGAGTGGACGCTGCGCCTTGAGGACGGCACCGAGCGCGCCGGCCGCACCGAGTTCGACCCGCTCGGCGTCGCAGTCACCGCGCCCCACGAGCCCGGCTACCACACGCTCGCGCTCGACGGACGCGAGACCACTCTCGTGGTCGCGCCCACGCGCTGCTACGCGCTCGCCGACGCGCTGTCCGCCGTCGGTCGCACCGGTGTCACCCGCGCCTGGGGCCTGGCCGCCCAGCTCTACTCGCTGCGCCGCCCCGGCGATGGCGGCCTCGGCGACGTGGCAGCACTGGCAACGCTCGCCCGCCACGCCGCTCAGCACGGCGCCGATGCGCTGTCGATCAGCCCCGTGCACGCCCAGTTCTCGGCCGATCCCGACCGGTTCAGCCCCTACGCGCCGTCGAGCCGGGTCGCCAGCAACGTCCTGCACGCCGCGATCGACCCGGGTGGCGCGGACGCGGCAGCGCTCGAGCAGGCCGCCCTGGTGGACTGGCCGCGTGCGGGACGCCTTCGCCTCGCGGCCCTCGCCCGCGACTTCCGCGACCGCTCCCCGAACGACCACGCCGCCTTCACCCACTGGCGCGATCGTGCCGGCGAGGAGATCGAGTTGCACGCGCGGTTCGAGGCGCTGCACCAGCATTTCTTCACGAGCGGCGGCCACTGGCACTGGCACGACTGGCCTGAGGCGTTCCGCGATCACGGGACGGAGGCGGTCGCGAGGTTCGCCGCCGAGCACGCAGGCGACGTCGAGCTGCATGCCTGGATGCAGTTCCGCGTGTCGGAGGGCCTCGCTGCCGCCCAACGCGCCGCGAAGGACGCCGGCATGGCGGTGGGTATCGTCTCCGATCTCGCGGTCGGCACCGACTCAGGTGGTTCGCATTGCTGGAGCCGCCCCGCCGAGACGCTGATCGGGCTGACCGTGGGCGCACCTCCCGACCTGCTGTCCCACGAGGGGCAGAACTGGGGCATCACCGCGTTTTCGCCGCACGGGATGCGGAGCCACGGCTACCGCGCCTTCATCGAGATGCTGCGGGCCGCACTCCGCCATGCCGGCGGCGTCCGGATCGACCACGCGATGGGGCTCAACCGGCTCTGGGTCGTGCCGCAGGGCGAGACCTCGGCGCGCGGCGTCTATCTCTCGATGCCGGAGCGCGATTTGCTGCGCCTCGTGCGCCTCGAGTCGCAGCGCCATCGCGCGATCGTGCTGGGCGAGGATCTCGGCACCGTGCCGGAGGGCTTCACCGACCGGCTGGGGGATGCCGGCATCGACGGCATGCGGGTGATGTGGTTCGAGCGTGACGAGCAACGCTTCCACGCTCCCCGCACCTGGTCGCGCCCGGCCTCCGCCATGACCAGCACGCACGACCTGCCCACCGCGTCCGGCTGGTGGCGCGGACGCGACATCGACTGGAACGAGCGTCTCGGCCGCCCCACCGACGGCGCCCGCGAGGAGCGCGCCCGCGACCGCGCGTTGCTGTGGGAGGCGATGCGCGAGAGCGGTGCTGCCACCGGCGAGGCGCCGAACGACTGGGACGGCTACCGGGTCGTGGATGCCGCGGTGGGCCACGTCGCGCGCGCCGGCTGCGAGCTGGTGATGCTGCCGCTCGAGGACGCGCTGGCGCTGGAGGAGGCGCCGAACGTCCCCGGCACCACCGACGAGCATCCCAACTGGCGCCGGCGGCTCCCAGGCGACTCGGCGACGCTGCTGGATGAGCCCCACGTGAAGGAGCGCCTCCTGGTCCTGGATCGCGCCCGACACGCAAGTTAAGGGGTCTGGGGCCAAGGCCCCAGCGGGGTCCAGGGGCAGAGCCCCTGGCCTTCCTATGGCTTCCGCTTGTCGAACAAGTAGAAACACCCCACTCTGAAGGCGAGGGCAACCGGACCCCCAACCCTGGTGTTCAAGCCAGCTACGGGGCGCGCGGTAAGAACCCCGAGCTGGAGGCTCCATGAATCGTCTGGTGGTCGTGTCCAACCGCGTTCCGGTCGCTACTGCCGGAGCCAAAGCGGGCGGCCTCGCCGTCGCTCTGCGGGCCCTGATGGAACAACGCGGTGGGCTCTGGTTCGGCTGGAGCGGCTCGATCGCCGATGAACATGCCGTCCACCAGGTCAAGACCGACGATGTGGGCCAGATCCAGTACGCGACCGTCGACCTCACGAAGGAGGAGCACGAGCGCTACTACACCGGCTTCTCCAACTCCACGCTTTGGCCGCTGCTGCACTCGCTGCTCGAATACATGAGCTACGAGCGGCGCAACCTGCAGGCCTACCGCCTGGTCAACGAGCGCATGGCCGCCGCCCTGCAGCCGCTGCTGCGCACCACCGACATCGTCTGGATCCACGACTACCACCTGATCCCGATGGCCTCGGCGCTGCGCGCCGGCGGCTTCCGTGGCCCGATCGGCTTCTTCCTGCATGTCCCGTTCCCGTCGCCCGACATCCTGACCTCGGTGCCCGAGGGTGCCGCCCTGGTGCGCGACCTGCTCGCCGCCGACCTGATCGGCTTTCAGACCACCAACGACGTGGAGAACTTCGCCGCCGCGACCATGCGTTTCGCCGGCGCCCATCGCCTGCCCGGCGGCGGCCTTCACTACGCCGGCCGTCGCGTGCGGCTCGGCGCCTTTCCGGTCGAGATCGACGTCGACGACTTCCGCGAGACCGCCGAGGCCGGCTGGCGCTCCCCCGAGACCGAGCGCCTGCGCCGCTCGCTGCAGGGCCAGACGCTGATCTTCGGCGCCGAGCGTCTCGATCCCACCAAGGGCCTGCCGCACCGGCTCGCCGGCTTCCGCCGCCTGCTCGAGACCCGCCCCGGCTGGCGCCGCAAGACCACGCTGCTGCAGATCGCGGCCTCCAGCCGCACCGAGGTCGAGGCCTACCGCGCGCTCCGCGAGGAGCTCGACGCCAGCGCCGGCGCGATCAACAGCGAATGGGGCGAGCCCGACTGGGTGCCCGTGCGCCTGCTGGCCCGCGGCGTGCCGCGCGAGGCGATCGGCGGCTACATGCGCGAGGCGCGCGTGGGGCTCGTGACGCCGCTGCGCGACGGCATGAACCTGGTCGCCAAGGAATACGTCGCCGCCCAGGACCCGCAGGATCCGGGCGTGCTGGTGCTCTCCCGCTTCGCCGGCGCCGCGCGCCAGCTCGGCGCGGCCCTGCTGGTCAACCCGTACGATGCCGACGAGATGGCCGACGCGCTCGACACCGCGCTCCGCATGCCGCGTCCCGAGCGGCAGGACCGCTGGAAGATGCTGAGCAAGGCGCTCGGCCACACCTCCACGCTCGGTTGGGGCCGCTCGTTCGTCTCGGCGCTCACGCGTGCGGGCGCCGAACAGACTGCACCGCTGCCGCACGCGCCGGCGCCGCTGCCGGCCGGTCTGCGGGAGAAGCTCCCCACCAGCAACGACGACCTGCTCGACACCAGCGTCTGATCCTCGCGAGCCGAGCGGCCGCGCGCCTGCGGGTGTTGGCCCCATCAAGCCCGACCGGGTCACGACCACGCCGCCCACGATTATGCGCATCAGGGTGGCGCTCGGCGGCGCGATCAACGGGATCGCCGCCAACGGCGCGGGGCTCGGGGGCATGGAGGCAGGCTGGGCCGGTGTGCACGTGTTCGCGGACGCGCTCGCCCTGCCGATGGTCGGCCTGGCGCGCCAGGCCCGCCTGACGACCCCGGCCGCTTCGTGCCATACACCCGCGCATGCCCGCACCCCCGC
>CAXTVZ010000057.1:0-16860 GCA_964247685.1 uncultured Acetobacteraceae bacterium | reverse complement strand
CTACGCGCCCGCACAGGTGGTGCGCGATGCGGCCGAGCACGGCGTGCCGATCCGCGCGGTCTCGGTCGGTGCGAGCGAATGGGACTGCACGCTCGAACCCGCGAAGGGCGGCTATCTCGCTGTGCGGCTCGGCTTGCGCATGGTGCGCGGCCTGTCGGAAGCGCATGGCCAGGCGATTGCCGGCGCCCGGCAGCACGGTCCGTTCGCATCGATCGAGGAATTGCGGCGCCGGGCCGCCGTGCCGCGCAGGGCACTCGCCCATCTCGCCGCCGCGGACGCGTTCGCCTGCTTCGGCCTCGCGCGCCGTGACGCGTTGTGGACGGTGGAAGCGCTCGACGACACCGCCCTCCCGCTGTTCGCCGCCGCCGACCGCGGGCGTGCACCGCGGCCCGAGATCGTGGAACGCGGCGAACGCGTGGTGCTGCCGGCGCTCACCGAGGGCGGCGAGGTGGTGGAAGACTACCGCCACGTCTCGCTCTCGCTCCGACGCCACCCGCTCGCGTTCCTGCGCGCCGAGTTCGACGAGCGCGGCATGGTGCGCACCGCCGACCTCGCCGCGATCCGCGACGGGGCGCGCGTGACCGTGCCGGGCATCGTGCTGGTGCGGCAGAAGCCGGGCTCGGCCAATGGTGTCATGTTCATGACGCTCGAGGACGAGACCGGAATCGCGAACATCATCGTGTGGCCCACGCTGTTCGAGCGTCAGCGCCGGCTGATCCTGTCGGCCGCCGCGATCGCCGCACAGGGACGCGTGCAGCGCCAGGGCAGCGTGATCCACCTGGTGGCGGATCGGCTCATCGACCTGTCCGAACCGTTCGCCCGCATCGGTCACGCCGACACGCCGGCCTTCGCCTGGCGCACCGGCCGCGGCGACGAGGCGCGCCACGGCGGCAGCCCGGACGCGCGCGACAAGAAGAAGCCGCTGCGGCCGCGCGACATCTATTGCCCCGACCGCGACACCCAGGGTGCGGTCGCCAGCGGCACGCGCGAGACGATCCGCGTCAAGACGCGCGACTTCCGGTAAGCGCCTCGCTGCGGGTCACGGACGCTTGCGTCGCCTCCGCGCCATGGTCGACGTTGGGCGCGGCAACGACGATCATCGGCTCTGCCTGAAAAGACACGACGAACCGGAAGCTGCCTTTGCGGAGCGCGATGCGACGAGATCGGCGGTGTCCGGGTCTGCCACTGCTCGCTCTGCCGCAAGGTGACCGGCTCGACCTACGCGTTGCGCCGGACCTGCACGACCACGCGCTGCTAAACCTGGGGCGCGCCTCTGCCTGCGCAAGCCGACGACAAGAACGTCTACGTCGCGTCAGAAACGCTGGACGTCCCGCTCGATGACACCGTCCGGACCCCTCTCCTCTGCACGTCGCGAGCCGATCGGGATCGCGACGGTCCCGAGGTTCGCTTCTTCGACATGAGACCGGTCCAGCCGCGACGGGAGCGGTCAGGTGAGCATCGGTTCCAGGTCCGGATCACCCTTGGCCATCGCCCGGCGGTAGGCGGGGCGCGCGCCGATCCGCTGCAGATAGGCCAGGATATCGGGATACGGTCCGAGATCGAACGGCTGGAACAACCGCATCGTGGTGAGCGAGAACACGCTCATGATGTCCGCGGCCGTGAACTCGGCGCCTGCCAAATATGGCGCATCGCCGAGCCTGGCCTCCAGCAATGCCAGCACGCGGTCGAGCCGTTCCTTCGCGGCCCGCAGCAGCGGATGCTCCGGCGCCAGGGCCGCCCGGCTGACCATCAGCAGACGTCCGATCACCGGCTGAAGATGGCCGTTGGCGAAATGGAACCAGTAGAGAAACGACGCGAAATCCGGATGATCCGGACCGAGGCGCAGGCGGCCCTCTCCGTGCCTGACCGAGATGAACTCGACGATGGCTGCGGATTCCGCCAGCAGCAGGCCGTCATCCTGGATGACGGGTGCGGCCCCGAGCGGGTGAAGCGCGCGCAAGGCGGGAGGCGACAGGCGCGTCACGGGATCCCGCTCGTGTCGCTCGAGCTCGTGGGGAACGCCCAGCTCTTCGCACAGCCAGATGATCCGCTCGGACTGGGAGTGCCCCAGGTGATGGATGGTCAGCATCGCCGGTCCTCCTGGGTGCGGTCAGAAATGGCTGTAGCCGCCCCGACCGATCGCCACCGACGCGCCCTGATCGTCGAGCAGCGTCACGCGCGACGGACCTTGCTCGACGCGGCCGATGCAGGAGACCGCAACGCTGCTCTCGCGCGCGGCCGCTGCCAAAGCGGGTGCGGAGCCGGCCGCGACCGTGAACAGGAGCTCGTAGTCGTCGCCGCCGGTGAGGCAGGTCTCGAGCCAGGCGAGGCCGCACGCGCGCGCGGCAGGCGACAGCGGCACCCGGTCGCGTTCGATCACGAGCGCCACGCCGGAGGCGCGCGCGAGATGGCCCGCGTCCTGCAGCAGCCCGTCCGAGACGTCGATCGCGCTCGTCGCCAGCCTGCGCAGGGGAAAGCCGAGCCGCGGGCGCGGGCGACGGTAGCGGTCGGCGAGGTCGCCGTCCGGGTCGGGCAGTTCGCCGCGAAGTGCGCGCAGGCCCAGCGCGCCGTCGCCGATCGTGCCGGTCACGAACAGGAGATCGCCCGCGCGCGCACCCCGGCGGCGCACCGCCTCGCCCTGCGGCACCTCGCCCACCACGGTGAGCGACAGCGCGAGCGGGCCCGCCGTGCCCGTGGTGTCGCCGCCGAGCAGCGCGATGCCGAACTGCGCCTGGTCGGAGGCGAGCCCGGCGGAGAACGCGGCGAAGAACGCGTCGTCGCGGCCGGGGGGCACGGCGATCGTCATCAGGTAGCCGCGGGGATCCGCCCCCATCGCGGCGAGGTCGGAGAGGTTCACCCGCAGGAGCTTGCGCGCGATGTCGCCGGGCGGGTCGTCGGGGAGGAAGTGGACGTGCTCGACGATCGCGTCGGCCGCCAGCACGAGCTCGGTGCCGGGGGTCGGGGTCAGGAGGGCCGCGTCGTCGAGCAGGTCGAGCGCGCCGGGGCCGGCGAGCTTGCGGAAATGCCGGGCGATGAAGGCGAACTCGGCGGGCAGCTCCGTCGCCGCAGCGTCAGGCATCGAACTCGGCCGGCCGCAGCACGCGGGCCAGGCGGTCGAGCATCCCGTTGACCATGCGGGGTTCGTCGCCGTCGAAGAAGCCGTGCGCCACGTCGAGATACTCGTTGATCACCACGCGAGGCGGCGGCCCGTCCGCCATGCCGAGCTCGGCGGCGCCGCAGCGGAGCACCGCGCGCAGCACCGGGTCGAGCCGGCCGAACGGCCAGTCGGCCGGCAGCGTCTCGGCGAGCAAGCCGTCAATCCGGTCCTGGTCGGCGACCGCGGTGCGGACGATGCGGGCGAAGAGCTTGCCGTCCGCGTCCGGCACGCGTCCCTCCTCGAAGCCGTCGCCGAGCGTGCCCGTGCTGCCCTTGAGCTGGCCAAGGCGGTGGCGGATGAACTGGTCGATCACCGTCTCGGCGGTCTCGCCGCTCTGCTCGCTCTGGAACAGCGCCTGAACGGCACCGACGCGGGCCGCCGTGCGAGGGCGGCGGCGATCGGGGGCGTCGGCGGGAGGCTCACTCATCGGGTCGTCATGGCGTGTTCGGCACGACCGGTCCAGTGTCATGCCGAAGGGCTGCCTCGCATGACGCGAGCCGGGCCACGTAGCGGGCGAGCATGTCGATCTCGATGTTGACCGGGTCGCCCGCGCGCAGCGAGCCGAGCGTGGTCACGATCGACGTGTGAGGGATGATGTTCACGTCGAAGCCGGCGTCGGACACGCTGTTGACGGTGAGCGACACGCCGTCGACCGCGACCGAGCCCTTGCACGCGATGAAGCGGGCGAGCGCCGGGGGCATCGAGAAGCCGAGGCGGAGCGAGCCCGCTTCGGGGGCCGCGCGTTCCAGCTGGCCGACGCCGTCGACGTGACCGGAGACGAGATGGCCGCCGAGCTCGTCGCCCAGCCGCAGACTGCGCTCGAGATTGATGCGCGTGCCAGGGGTCCAGGCGCCGAGCGTCGTCAGCGACAGGGTTTCGGTGGAGGCTTCGACGGCGAAGATGCGGGTGTCGAGGTGCACCGCCGTGAGGCAGCAGCCGGCGCAGGCGATCGAGGCGCCGAATATGGTGCCGTCGAGGAAGCCGGGGGGCGCTTCGATCACGAGGCGGGAGTCGCGGCCGCGGCCGAGGGGTTCGACGGCGACGATGGTGCCGACACCGGCGATGAGGCCTGTGAACATGTTGTTGTCTCCGCAGGGCTCTGCCCTGCACCCGCAAAGGGCCTTGGCCCTTTGATCCCATCCATAAACGGGATCCAAGGGGTAAGCCCCTTGGCGGGTCCAGGGCAGAGCCCTGGTCTTCTACCTGTTCATCCGGAAACGATCATGCTCGAGCGCATCCAGAAAATGCTCGAAATCCTTGGTTTCGCGAAAGTCGCGATAAACGCTCGCAAACCTCACATACGCCACCGGGTCGATCGTTTTGAGCGTGTCCATCACCAGCTCGCCGATCTGCTTGGTGGTGACGTCCATGTCGCCTGCGGCCTCGAGTTGGCGCACAATGCCGTTCAGCATCCGCTCGAGCTCGTCCTCCTGCACCGGCCGCTTGCGGAGCGAGATCCGGATCGAGCGGGCGAGCTTGTCGCGGTCGAACGGCACGCGTCGCCCGTCCGTCTTGACCACGGTGAGCTCGCGCAGCTGCACCCGCTCGATCGTGGTGAAGCGCTGGCCGCAATGCGCGCAGGACCGCCGGCGCCGGATCGCGCCGTTGTCGTCGGTGGGACGGCTGTCCTTCACCTGCGTGTCGTCATGGCCGCAAAACGGGCAGCGCATTGTGGTGGAATCCGAAGAATATCCCCTTCAGATGCCCGCGCGACCCGATGACGACAAGGGCAGGCGGCCCATGCGGTCGCCCGCAGCGCGCGCAGCCGAGGTCCTGACCAGCCGCATCGCGGCGAGCACCGCCAGGAACACGAGAGCGGGGCCGGCGCCCGCGACCGCGTCGGTCAGCAGGACGCCGCTCACGCCGTGCGCCTCGCCGAACCGGCCCTCGAGCAGGGACATCAGCATGATCGGCGCGTTCGAGAGGCAGGTGAGAAGCCCCATCTTGGTCGCGGCGGCGTTCTGTCCGGCCACGTCCAGGATCGCCGCGCCGAACGCCGCGTAGCAGCACCCCGTGCCCAGCAGGTAGAGAAGGCCGAAGATGACGAACATGGTCGGATCGCGCGGGACCGCGGCCATGGTGGCGGCCACCGCCCCGAGCAGGAGGCCGAACAGGCAATAGGCCAGGCGACGATCCATCCGGTCGCAGACGCGGCCGGCGATCAGGGTGCCCGCGATCGTGGCGAGACCGCCGCCCATCCCGTTCACCAGCGCCAGGCCGGGCGCGCCGACATGGAACGGCTTGCCGAACGAGATGAACAGACCGCCGGCCGCACCCGAGCCGATCGGGGCGATCATCAGCACGATGGTGAACAGGCCGGCGCGCGAACGGACGAGAGCCCAGACCTCGCGACCGATCATGCGGAAGCGCTCGGACATCCTGGCGATGCGGTCGGCGGGGCGCGGCGCCACGAAGCCGAGGGTCGTGGCGAAGACCGCCGCCATGAGGATGATCCCGACGAGCGGGAGGGCCACGCCTTCGCGCTGGGCCAGCAGGAGCGCTGCGCCGCCGCCGATGGCGCTGCCGCCGAGATTGGACGCCTGCGCCCAGCCCGCCGCCTGGCCCTTGCGCGCCGGGTTCACGTCATAGGCCATGATCATGTTGCAGGTGATCCCGAGCAACGTCGTCGAGAGGCTGACCGCGAGCACCAGGAGCTTGAGCAGAAGAAAATGGGCGAGCTCGATCGGCGTCAGGAACAGGGCGGCGAGCGACAGCACAATCCCGGCGACGCCGATCATGTACCAGCGTCTCGGTCCGAGCGTGCTGTCGAGGATCGGCGACCAGATCACCTGGACCGTGTGCGGCAGGATGCTCAGCGCCGCGATCTCCGACACCCCGCGGAGGCCCAGTCCCGCCTCCGTCAGCGTGTAGGGCACCACCGTGGTGCAGTAGCCGAGACTCAGTGCCGCGGGGAGGTAGAGGAAGAAGATCATCCATGGCGGCAGCGTGCCGGGCGCGCGCGGCCGGAGGGCGCCGTTCATCCTCGGCTCGCGGGGTCGCGGCGGCCGCTCACTCCACGCCGGCGGGGATCGGGGTCGGGTCGACGAGCACCAGCCCATCCTCGGCCAGGCGCGCGGGATACACCGAGATCCAGCATTCGGTGCCCACGCCGCGGCCGGTGCGGAACTCGTAGGTGCGGTCGTGCAGCGGGCAGATCACGGTCGCCTCGTCGGTCAGCCCGTCGCGCAGCGGGCCACCGCGATGCGGGCAGCGGGCCTGGGTCGCGAACACGCCGCCGGCGCGGGTGTGGAACACCGCGATGTGCCGGTCGCCCACCACGAACTCCCGCCCCTCGCCCGGCGGGATGGCCGCGAGATGGCCGACGGGCACGAAGCTTTCGCTCATCTCAGGCCTCCAACGGGTCGAGGACGGAGTGGAACTGGTTGGCGGTCGCGGGGTGATCGCGATCCTTCCACGGGTCGCGCACGGCCGCGCGTGCCTCCGTCATGCGACCGTCGAGATCGGCGCAGATGCCATCGGCATCGTCGACCACCACGGCGCGCACGCGGGCGAGGCCCATGCGCTCCATAAAGGTGTAGGTGCGCTCCTTCCACTTCGCGTGCTCGCGGTAATACTGGAAGAAGCGGTCCGACACGCGCATCACCTCCTCCTCGCCGGTCACCGTGCAGAGCAGGTCGCCCTTGCGGATATGCGCGCCGGCCGCCCCGCCCACGTAAAGCTCCCATCGGTCGTCGCCGATCGCCACGGCGCCAAGGTCCTTGACCATGGCTTCGGAGCAGTTGCGCGGGCAGCCGGCGGTGGCGAGCTTCATCTTCGCCGGGCTGTCGAGGCCGCGATAGCGCTGCTCGTATTTGATCGCGAGGTCCATGGAATCGCCAAGGCCGAAGCGGCAGAACTCGGTGCCGATGCAGCTCTTGCAGGTGCGGTAGCTCTTCCCGTACGCGTGTCCGGACGGCATGCCGAGATCGGCCCACACCTTCGGCAGGTCCTGCTTGGACACGCCCACCAGGTCGATGCGCTGCCCGCCGGTGAGCTTGACCAGCGGCACGTTGTACTTCTGCGCCACCTCGGCGATGCGGATTAGGTCGGCCGGCGTGGTGACGCCGCCTGGCATCTCGGGCACCACCGAGAAGGTGCCGTCCTTCTGGATGTTGGCGTGCACCCGGTCGTTGATGAACCGGGCGTCGCGCTCGTCCTCGTACTGGTCCGCCCACACGGTGATCAGCAGCGAGGCCAGCGCCGGCTTCGATCCCGCGTCCTCCTGTCCGCCGCCGAGTGCGGCGAACACCGCGGACACAGAGCGCAGCCCTTGCGCCTTCACCGCCGCCACCAGCTCCGGCTTGGTCATCGGGATGGTCGGCACGTAGTAGTGCACCGACGGGTCCTCCTCGGCGGTGCCCCCGCAGAACCATTCCACCACCTCGCCCACCAGCGCCTTGCACGAGCCGCAGCCCATGCCGGCGCGGGTGGCGTCCATCACTGCCTTGGTGGAGCGCTTGCCGGCAGCCACGCAGGCACCGATCGCCGCCTTGGTAACGCCGTTGCAGTTGCACACCTGCGCGTCGGCCGGCATCTCGTCCAGCGTCACCTTCTGCGACGGCGTGCCGAGGTCGAACAGCAGCGACAGCCGCTCCTCCGGCAGCGGGCTGTCGCGGTCGAAGCACTGCATCAGGTAGGCGGCCTTGGAGATGTCGCCCATCAGGATGCCGCCGACCAGGCGCCCGTCGCGCACGATCAGCTTCTTGTAGGTGCCGTGCCGGGGTTCGATGAACTGGATGATCTCGTCACGGTCGTCGGCGGGATCGGTGATGCCCATCGACGCGAGCTCGACGCCCATCACCTTGAGCTTCGTGGCCAGCTTCGAGCCGTGATAGGCGCTGCGGTCGTTCACGCCCGCGAGGTGATCGGCCGCGACCTTGGCCTGCTCCCACAAGGGTGCGACCAGGCCATAGACGCGGTCGCGGTGCTGCGCGCATTCGCCCACCACGAACACGTCACGGTCGTCCACCGAGCGCATCTCGTCGTCCACCACGATCGCGCGCTGCACGGTCAGGCCCGCGCGATGGCCGATCTCGGCGTTGGGGCGGATGCCGGCGGAGACCACCACCATGTCGCATTCGAGCGTGGTGCCGTCGCTGAAGGCGAGACCCTCGACCCGGTCGGCGCCCAGGATGCCGCGGGTGAGCTTGCCGAGATGGATGACCACACCCATCCGCTCCATCATCGTCCTGAGCAGGCCCGCACCCTGCGCGTCGAGCTGCGCCTGCATCAGGTGGTGTCCATTATGGACCACATGCACCTCGCAGCCGTGATTGAGCAGGCCGCGCGCCGCCTCCAGCCCGAGCAGGCCGCCGCCGATCACCACCGCCTTGCGCGACCGCCCGGCGGCCTCGATGATCGCGTTGCAATCGTCGAGCGAGCGGAACGCGAAGATGCCGGGACGCAGCGCGCCCGCGTCATCGGTCGAGCCTTCCATCGACGGCATGAAGGCGCGGCTGCCGGTCGCGATCACGAGCTTGTCGTAATGCGCGATCAGCCCCTTGTCGGAACGCACGCATTTCGCCGCGCGGTCGATATCGGTCACGCGGTGGCCCGCGTGGAGCGTCACGTCGTTCTCGTCGTACCAGGCGAGCGGGTTGAGGAAGATCTCGCTCGCATCCGAAATCCCGCTGAGCATGTTCGACAGCAGGATGCGGTTGTAGTTGCCGTAAGGCTCGTCGCCGAACATGGTGATGTCGTAGAGCTCGGCCCCGCCGCGCGCGATCACCTCTTCGACGAGCCGGGCGCCTGCCATGCCGTTGCCTATGACGACCAGCTTCTGCTTGTGCTGCACGTGCATGTCCATGGGTGGCGCTCCTACAGATGACAGCAAAGGTCTTCTTTTTCTGAAGAAAAAGAAGCAAAAAGACTTCTATCCGTTTTGGCCCGGGTGGGACTCCAAACGGATAGAAGTTCTTTGGTTCTTTCTTTCAAGAAAGAACAATTCTTCATGCCCGCAAAACCCGCTAGATCTCGAGGATGCCGATATCCAGCACGATAGCCCCCGCGGCACCTTCGGGTGCGGCCACGGACACCGTGAGCGCCGTGTCGGGCTCGAGATCCTCGACCACCGCGAGCGGAAAATGGATGGCGGATTTCGCGCCCACCGGAAAGATACGCATCGTGACACCGCCTCGCAGCAGCGACACGACCGCGAGTTCGGAACTGCTGTTGCCGCCGCGAAAATAGATCAGCTGCGCGCGGCGGCTCATCGGCACGGTGTAGGAGAGCGCCGGCAGCAGGGTCGGACTGCCCATCCCGCTGCCCGCGAAGGGGAACACGCCCTGAAGAAAACGGGCAACGCTCTCGATCATTATGCGTGTTCCTTCGCGGGGGTGGGGGTGGTTGACAGGCGGGACGTCGCGGCGGGCGCGGGTGCGGCTGCCACGCGCTCGAGCGAGGCCGCGCAGACCTTGAACTCGGGGATGCGCGAGACCGGATCCATCGCCGAGATCGTCAGCATGTTGGCCGATCCGGTCCCACCCCAGTGGAAGGGCACGAACAGCGTGTCCATGCGGATCCCCCCGGTGAGCCGCGCACGGAGCGACACGTTGCCGCGCCGTGTCGCGAGGCGGACGAGGTCGCCTTGCGCAATGCCGTGCATGCGGGCGACCGAGGGATGGATTTCCACGAACGGCTCCGGCTCGGCTTCGGCCAGCTCGCGCACGCGGCGTGTCTGGGCACCCGTCTGGTAGTGGGCCAGCAGCCGGCCCGTGGTGAGAAAGAACGGAAAATTCCGATCGGGCATCTCCGCACTGTCGCGGTGCTGCACGGGATGGAAGCGCGCGCGGCCGTCGGCATGGGCAAAGCGGTCGAGGAACAGGCGCGGCGTGCCGGCATGGTCGGCGGTCGGGCACGGCCAGAACATGCCGCTCTCGCGCTCGATCTTCTCCCAGGTGATGCCGGTGTAGTCGGCGAGACCGCCGGCACTGGCGCGACGCATCTCGGCGGCGACCGCGGCGGGGTCGGCGGCGAATGTCGAGGGTGCGTCCAGGCGGGTGGCGAGCTCCGAGAGGATGGCGGTATCGGTGCGCACGCCCGCGGGTGGTGCCACGACCTGGCGGCGGAGGATCACGCGGCCCTCGAGATTGGTCATCGTGCCGTCCTCCTCCGCCCACTGGGTGGTGGGGAGCACGACGTCGGCGAGTGCGGCCGTCTCCGACAGGAACATGTCGGACACGACCAGGAGGTCGAGGGCGCCGAGCCGCTCGATCACGGCGGTGGCGTCGGGGGCGGAGACCGCGAGGTTGCAGGCCATCACGAACAGCCCGCGCACGCGGCCGCCGCATTCACGCAGAAGCTCGACGGCGCTGAGGCCGGGTCCGGGCAGGCGCGCCGGGTCGATCCCCCACACGCCGGCGACCGCGTCACGTGCCGCCGGATCGTCGATCTTGCGGTAGCCGGGCAGCTGGTCGGCCTTCTGGCCGTGCTCCCGGCCGCCCTGCCCGTTCCCCTGCCCCGTCATGGCGCCGTAGCCACAATGCTTGCGGCCGGCCTGGCCGATCGCGAGGAAGAGGTTGATGAAGGCGAGCACGTTGTCGGTGCCCGAGCTCTGCTGCTCAGTGCCGCGCCCGCCTAGCAGCATGGCGGTGGCGGCCTCGGCCAGCAGATGGGTCGCCTCGGTGATGCGCTTGGCCGGCACGCCGGTGATGCGTTCGACGCGATCGAGCCAGTACGATGCGGCGATGCGGCGGACGCGCTCGAACCCCTCGGTGCGGGTGTCGATGAAGTGCCGGTCGAGGAGGTTGTGCTGGAGTGCGACGTGCAGCATGCCGTTGGCCAGAGCAGCATCCGTGCCGGGCGTGAGCTGCAGGTGCACGGCGGCCACCCGCGCGGTCGGCGTGACGCGCGGGTCGACCACGATCAGCTTGCCGCCGCGGGCGCGCTGGGCCTCGAAATACTGCATGATCGGCGGCATCGTCTCGGCGGGATTGCCGCCGGTGAGCAGGATCGCCTCCGCGCCCGGGATGTCGTCGAGCGGGAACGGCAGGCCGCGATCGATGCCGAAGGCCTTGATGCCGGCCGCCGCCGCCGAGGCCATGCAGAAGCGGCCGTTGTAGTCGATATTGGCGGTGCGCAGCGCCACGCGGGCGAACTTGCCCAGCAGGTAGGCCTTCTCGTTGGTCAGGCCACCGCCGCCGAACACCGCCATCGCGTCCGGCCCGTGCGCGGCCTGGATCGCGCGGATCCGGCTGGCGACCAGTGCCAGCGCCTCGTCCCAGCTGCTCTCGCGGAGCGCGCCGCCGCGGCGGTCACGCACCAGCGGTGTGAGCAGCCGGCCCGGCGCCGTGAGAAGGTCACCCGCCGTCCAGCCTTTCCGGCAGAGGCCGCCCTTGTTGGACGGAAAGTCGCGGGGCGTGACGCCGAAGCCGCCATTCGCGCCCTGCGTCACCGTCATCCCGCATTGCAGGGCGCAGTAGGGGCAGTGGGTGTCCGCGGCGATGGGGCTCGGCATGCCGGGGGAAAAGGCTCGAGCGTCCAGGGCGGTTGCCTCAATCCTGGGCGGACTCTCGAATCCCAGCGCCTATCCCAAGGAACAATGCACCGTTTCGAACCCCTTCAGCATGACTCACCCCGGATAGATGGGGAAGCGTGCACATAGAGCGAGCGCTTTTTCCGCCACACGCGCTTCGGCCTGTTCGTTGGCGCCGCCCTGCGAGGCGGCCAGGCCGTCCAGCACCTCAT
Organism: uncultured Acetobacteraceae bacterium; assembly: GCA_964247685.1. Classification (GTDB taxonomy): domain Bacteria; phylum Pseudomonadota; class Alphaproteobacteria; order Acetobacterales; family Acetobacteraceae; genus CAXTPV01. The sequence continues at coordinate 5,018 of CAXTVZ010000057.1, read as the reverse complement.
CGATCATCACCCCGACCTCACGGAACTCGGCGGTCCCGAAGCCGCGCGTGGTGGCGGCCGGCGTGCCGAGCCGAATCCCTGAAGTGACCGCGGGCTTGGCAGGGTCGAACGGGATCGCGTTCTTGTTGGCGGTGATGCGCGCGCGCTCGAGCGTGCGCTCGGCGTCGCGGCCGGACACGTTTTTCGGGCGCAGGTCGACCAGCAGCAGATGCGTGTCGGTGCCGCCGGTGACGATCGCCAGGCCACGCTCCACCAGCGTCTCGGCGAGCACGCGGGCGTTGGCGACCACCGCGCGCTGGTAGGCGACGAAGCCGGGCTGGAGCGCCTCGCCGAACGCCACCGCCTTGGCCGCGATCACATGCATCAGCGGGCCGCCCTGCAGGCCGGGGAACACCGCCGAGTTGATCCTTTTCGCGATGTCCTCGTGGTTGGTGAGGATCATGCCGCCGCGGGGGCCACGCAGCGTCTTGTGGGTGGTGGTGGTGACCACGTGGGCGTGCGGCAGCGGGCTCGGGTAGAGGCCGGTGGCCACCAGGCCCGCGAAATGCGCCATGTCGACCATGAACAGTGCCCCCACCTCGTCGGCGACGGCGCGGATGCGGGCGAAGTCGATGATGCGCGGATAGGCCGAGCCGCCGGCGATGATCAGCCTGGGGCGCTCGGTGCGGGCCAGCCGCTCGAGCTCCTCGTAGTCGAGCAGCCCGTCGTCGCGGCGCACGCCGTACTGGACCGCGCGGAACCATTTGCCCGTAAGGTTCGGGGCCGCACCATGGGTCAGGTGGCCGCCGGAGGCGAGCGACATGCCGAGCAGCGTGTCGCCCGGGTTCAGCAGCGCGAGATACACGGCGCCATTGGCCTGCGCGCCCGAATGCGGCTGCACGTTGGCGAAGCCCGCGCCGAACAGCGTTTTCGCGCGCTCGATCGCCAGCGTCTCGGCCACGTCGACCTCGCCGCAGCCCCCGTAATAGCGGCGGCCCGGATAGCCTTCCGCGTATTTGTTGGTCAGCACCGAGCCCTGCGCCTCGAGCACGGCCGCCGAGACGATGTTCTCGCTCGCAATCAGCTCGATACCGTCCTGCTGGCGGTGGAGCTCGGCGGCGAGTGCGGCTGCGAGCTCGGGATCGGTCTCACTGACCGGGGCCGAGAAGAAGCGGGCGGGGGCGATGGGCGTGCCTGCGGCGTCGTTCATGGCGGTGCTCCTGCGGGCGAAGCCGGTGCGGCCGCACCGGTCCGATCCGTGCATAGATCGGGGCCAGGCGGGGTTTGCGCGGGCGGCCGGATGATGTTCATGATCGCTGCCTCAATACGCCCCTCCGCCCGCCCGCGAAACCGGCAAAGCCGGCGGGCCCGACCAACCGGGCCCCCATAGGAGAGAAACGACATGTCGGACGCCACGATCGCACCCGCCATCACGCGACGAAAATCCATCGAACAACTTTCCAACACCGCCGAGGGCGGAAACCAGCTCAAGCGCACGCTCGGGCCGTTCGGGCTGGTGGCACTCGGGATCGGCTGCATCATCGGCGCGGGGCTGTTCTCGCTGACCGGGATCGCGGCCGCCGAGAATGCGGGGCCGGCGGTGACGCTGAGCTACATCATCGCGGCGATCGGCTGCGGATTCGCAGGCCTTTGCTACTCCGAGCTCGCGTCGATGATCCCGGTGGCGGGCTCGGCCTACACCTACGCCTACGCGACGATGGGCGAGCTGGTGGCCTGGATCATCGGCTGGGACCTCGTGCTCGAATACGCGGTGGGCGCCTCGACGGTGGCGACCTCGTGGTCCGCGTACCTCAACTCGCTGCTGCATGATTTCGGGCTCGGCCTGCCTCCAAGGCTGATCGCGTCGCCCTTCGAGACCGTGACGCTGGCGGACGGCTCCCACGTGGCGGGGCTGGTGAACGTGCCGGCGATCTTCATCATCTGTGCCGTGTCGCTGCTGCTGATGCGCGGCATCTCCGAGAGTGCCCGGGTCAACGCCGTGATCGTGGTGGTCAAGGTGCTGATCGTGATTGCGGTGGTGGGGTTCGGCGTCTCCTACGTGAACACGGCGAACTACCATCCGTTCATCCCGGCCAATACGGGCACGTTCGGGCATTACGGCTTCTCAGGCGTGATGCGGGCGGCGGGCACGATCTTCTTCGCCTATATCGGCTTCGATGCGGTCTCCACCGCGGCACAGGAGGCGCGCAACCCGCAGCGCGACATGCCGATCGGCATCCTGGGGTCGCTGGCGATCTGCACCGTGCTCTACGTCGCCTTCTCGCTCGTGCTCACCGGCCTGGTGAACTACCACGACATGGTGGGCGATGCGGCCCCGGTCGCCACCGCCATCAACCACACGCCCTTCCCCTGGCTACGCCTGCTGGTGAAGTTCGGCATCATCTGCGGCTTCACCTCGGTGATCCTGGTGCTGCTGCTGGGCCAGAGCCGGGTGTTCTACTCCATGTCGCGCGACGGGCTGCTGCCGCGCTTCTTCTCCGACGTGCACCCGACGTGGCGCACGCCGTGGCGCTGCAACGCGCTGTTCATGGTGTTCGCGGGCCTGCTCTCGGGATTCCTGCCGATTAGCGAACTCGGCCACATGACTTCGATCGGCACGCTTCTCGCCTTCTGCATCGTGTGCGGCGGCGTGATGATCCTGCGCCGCAGCGAGCCCGCGCGGACCCGCGCGTTCAAGACGCCGCTCAGCCCGCTGATCCCGATCCTGGGCATCCTGAGCTGCTTCTCGATGATGGTGTCGCTCGACATTCTCACCTGGATCCGGCTCGGGGTCTGGATGGTGATCGGGTTCGTGATCTACTTCCTGTACAGCCGCCACCATGTGCGGCGCCTGCCGGGCGGAGGTGTCACCGCGCAATGACGGTCGGGCGCTTTCCCGCGACCAGGCTGCGGCGGAACCGCCACGATGCGGCGACGCGGCGGCTGGTCGCGGAGAACCGGGTCACGGTCGACGACCTGATCTGGCCGGTCTTCGTGCTGGAGGGGGCGGGACGGCGCGAGGGGATCGTGTCGATGCCGGGGGTCGAGCGCGTGTCGCTCGACCTGCTGGCGGGGCATGTCGCCGAGGCGGCCCGGCTCGGCATCCCGGCGCTGGCGCTGTTCCCTGTCACACCGATAGACATCCGGGACGCGGAGGGGACGGAGGCGACCAACCCCGACAACCTGATGTGCCGGGCAGCCAGGCTGCTCAAGCGCGAGTATCCGGAGATGGCGCTGGTGGGCGACGTGGCGCTCGACCCCTACACCAGCCACGGCCATGACGGGGTGATCCGCGAGGGGCGGATCGCCAACGACCCGTCGGTGGCGGTGCTGGCGCGCCAGGCCGTGAACCAGGCGCAGGCGGGGATCGATATCATCGCACCCTCGGACATGATGGACGGGCGGATCGGCGCGATCCGCGCGGCGCTCGACGAGGTTTCTCTCAGCGACACGCGGATCATGAGCTATGCGGCGAAATACGCGTCGGCGTTCTATGGGCCGTTCCGCGACGCGCTCGGCTCGGGCGGGCTCCTCCGCGGCGACAAGGCCACCTACCAGATGGACCCGGCCAACGGCGACGAGGCGCTGCGGGAGGTCGAGATGGACCTGGCTGAAGGCGCGGACATGGTGATGGTGAAGCCGGGGATGCCGTATCTCGACATCGTGCGGCGGGTGCGGGAGCGGTTTTCGGTGCCGACCTTCGCGTATCAGGTGTCGGGGGAATACGCGATGATCGCGGGGGCGGCGGATCGTGGGTGGTTGGATCGGGATCGAGCGGTGATGGAGAGCTTGATGGCGTTTAGACGGGCAGGGGCGAGTGGGGTATTGACGTACTTCGCGGTTGAGGCGGCGCGGCTGTTCAGGAGTTAAGTGGTCGCCGCATAAATTCCATCGATCAATCTCCTTGACATGTCGAGAAGTTCTCGTAGTCGACGTAATCCCAACGAACTACTTCCACCATGAGCTATCGAGTTTCTTACCGCATACGCCGAAGATATACCTTCTCGGACGTCATCATTCTCGTGCACGAACTTCTTAAAAGCGCCGTACCAACGGCTATCGAATCTAACTAGGAGTTGCTCGATAGCCTCGCAGTCGAGGTTCATGCCACGCTTGAAGTGCGACCTCACGAACGCGAGCACTCTAGGATGGGCTTTAGGAGATAGGCGGTCCATGATGATGAGTTCCACGGAGCGCTCGATGAAGCCGCAAACGAGCACTGCTCCAAACTTTGATAAGTAGGACTGGACTTGTTCCGGGATGTCTTTTCCACCCGCTTGAAGGACAAAGCTCTCGAGTTCATCTAGTCGACTCGAAATTGGCGGAAGCATTATATGTTTGCAAAAGCTTTTTTAGCCAGGTCGAGACGCAGCTTGACGCTTTCCTCATCGGCCGTAGCGCGTTCCCACCCTCGCCGAAAATCCTTGTCTTCCAGTAATTGCTCGTAGGCAGCAGCGAAGGCCTTTGGGGATGGAGTGGCACCCTGAGCGACCCGAGCCGCTATACCGCTCATTACCGCATCGAATACAGCTGCATTAAACGCTCGAACTGGGCGAAACGCGCGAGCCCCGATGGCTGTAGAAATCAATGCTGTCGTCGAAACGAAAATCGTTTCGAGGCGCCCCAACTCTGCTGCCGGCGCCTTATTTTTACGCGCAGAATATGCGTTCAAAAATGACGCCATCGGGCGGGAGTACTTTTCGCCATCTTCGTACATCGCTAGAAATCTTAGAATCAATTCCTCATCTTTAGCTCTCTTGTTAGGCAGCACAGAGCCAAAGATTGTGCGCCAGTCGGTATTTAGATTTAGTCTCTTGACGAGGCTGTTGAAGGGGCCAGTGCTGATGCAGTTGCGGATTTCCTGCGGCGACAGTCGAATTCCGCCCGAGTTGATCCTCTGAAAAACGAAATAAATGCTGTCGAGGACATCTGCAGGTTGATCTTGTTTAAAAATCGTTGCATGCACAACCGAGTCGTCCAGCCTTAGAGGGTGTTATGTACTTTCTGGATGGCATGATTCATATCGGAGGGCATGACGA
>CAXTVZ010000056.1:3763-16885 GCA_964247685.1 uncultured Acetobacteraceae bacterium | reverse complement strand
AGGAGATCGAGGCGCAGATCGGCGAGGTGCAGGCCGCGACGAACGAGGCGGTGGGCTCGATCAGCAACATCGTGACCGTGATCGAGGAAGTGGGTGCGATCGCGACCGCGATCGCCGCCGCGGTCGAGGAGCAGGGGGCGGCCACCGCGGAGATCGCGCGCAACGTGCAGGAGACTGCCGCGAGCACGGAGACCGTGACGGTGAACATCGCGGGCGTCAGCCGTGCCGCGAACGATACGGGTGCGGCCGCGAGCCAGGTGCTCAGCGCCGCCGGTCACCTGTCGGTCCAGGCCGAGGAGCTGTCGCGCGAGGTCACCCGCTTCGTGGGCGAGGTGCGCGCGGCCTGAGCTCGCCTGCGGAGCGGCCCTCGGCCGGTGGATTGTGCAACGGAGGCGAGCCGGGCCGGGTGGCCCGAGCTTGCGCTGGACCAGGGACGCCGCGTCCCGAAGCTCGTCGTACAGGGAGCGAGAGTCCGGCTCGCGCCCGCCGCTCTCCTCGTGCTCTTCGCGCTGGCCGTGTGCGTGCGGATGCCGGAGGTCCTGATCAAGGGCCGCTTCTGGGCCGAGGAAGGCCGCAACTTCTTCCCCACCGCCCGCGCCCTGCCGCCGCTCGCGGCCCTGCTCCATCCCTATGGCGGCTACCTGAACCTGGTTGCGAATGCGGCCATGCTCGCTGCGAGCAGGCTGATGCCGCTGGCGCTGGCACCCTATCTCACGATCGCCGTCGGGCTGCTCTTCCAGCTCCTGCCGCCATGGCTGCTGCTGACCGCCCGCGACCCGTGGCTGCGGCATTGGCAGACCCGGGTGGCCGGCCTGCTGCTGCTCCTGCTGATCCCGGCTTCGGAGGAGGTCTGGCTGCAGACCCTGCATTGTCAGTTCGAACTGACCCTGTGTTGCGGCATCATTCTCGCACTCGAGCCGACCCCTGGCGGTGCCGCGATCCCGCGATGGGCGATCCTGCTGCTGGCACCGCTCTGCGGACCCGGCGCCATCAGCCTGGCACCGCTGTTCTTCGCCCGGGCGGCGCTGGACCGATCACGCGCGCGCCTCGTGCAGGGGCTGGTGCTCGCGGCCGGCAGCGCCCTACAGCTCGCCCTCTTCACGGCACCCTTCGCCGGCAGGCAGTATCGGCTCGACCCCGTCATCATGCTGTGCATCGTCGCCGTCCGGCACGTCACGCTGCCGTTCTTCGGTATCGCTGCGGCCAACATGCTGTTTCACAGGATCCGCGCCACGTTCCAGGCGGACCATCTGCCGCTCTGGGCGATGCTGCTGCCGGTGGTGGTGTTCGCGCCGTTGATCTCCGTCATGTCGCGTCAGAAGCGAGCGACGCCCGCCCTCTGGCTGCTGGCGGCCGCCGGCCTATCGGCGACTGCCGGATGTTACGGCGCGATTGACGGTGCATCCCGGCTGGTCGAACCCGACTGCGGCGAGCGTTACGCCTTCGTGCCGCAGGCACTGCTGGTTCTCGCAATCCTGGCACTCGCCGCGACCGCCTCGCGCAAGGTCGCACTCGCCTCCTGGGGCGCCGTCGCCTGGCTGATCGCGGTCGGCGCGGAGAACTACGCCGACACGAGGCCGGAGATCAATGACGGGCCCTCCTGGCGCGCCGAGGTCAGGGCATGGCAGCAGGACCCCTCCCACGCCATCCGGCTCTGGCCCGAAGGCTGGACGGTCGCGCTCAGCCGCTCCTGAGCAGGCGCGTCAGCAGGGCTTCGAAGCGGGGCACGTCGATCCGGCGCACCACGGTCTCGATCTGCTCGCCCAGGCCTGGCTGATAGCCGGGTGACCAGGACAGCGTGTCGCCATAGCCCGCATCGAACTGCGTGTTCACATCCACATAGAGCCTGCTCGCACTCGTGATCAGGCTCGGGTCGAGCCACACGGCGGTGGCGATCTCGTCCCACATCGGAAAGCCGGGCTCGCGCTTGCCGATCCATCGCGCGAGCGGCGTGTGCGCCTGCGACAGGCGGCCCAGCAGCTCGGGCGTGATTTCGGTCGCGGTGGACGGATCGACCGGTACCATCACGATGCTGCGCCACGCGCCGTGCATCACGATGCTGGCAGCCTCAGGATCGAAACGGAGGTTGAACTCCCGCCGCGGCGAGTTGATGAACTCGCGCGCGAACTGGGCGGCCGAAACATCCGAGCGTGTCTGCACCGGGTCGAGGCTGCCGCCCATGGTGACCAGCCCCGCTGCGAGCGAGGCGATCTCAGGGTCCAGGCTCAACGCCAGTGCTATGTTGGTGAACGGACCTGCCGCGATGATCGTGACCTCGCCCGGATGGGCGCGCACGGTGCGGATGATGAACTCGGCGGCGATCTCGGCGCGCGGCTTCGTGGTCGGGTCACCCTCGGCCAGATGGGGCACGACGTTCGGCGGGTGATAGTCGGGCGCGCTCTGCCTGGTGGGCTCCACCCAGCGCCGCATCCAGGCGCCCTTCCACACCAGCCGGCCGTAGAGCGCCTCCCAGCGCTCGGTGCGGGCCTCGGTGTTGAGCAGCGGGAACACGGCACCCGGCACGACGGGGATGTCGGTGCGGCCGGCAATCTCGAGCCCGCGCAGCGCACGCGCCACCGCTTCGTCGCGCCACAGATCGCCGGTCACTACCGTCAACCCCATCACCTGCACGTCCGGATCGCGGATCAGCATGGCGGCCGCCAGGCCGAAGCCGCCATCGTCGTCGAAGATGACCTTTCGCGGCCGGGGCGCGTCCGCCCACGCCGGCCGCGCCCGCCCGCCCGCCGTCAGGACCGCGCCGGCGGCCAGAAGCGTGCGGCGCCTCAAAACCCGATCTTGAACGTCGCGAACGCCGCGAAACCCTCACCGATGTAATACGCGGGCGAGTCGCCGCCGATCGTGGTGCCGTAGACGCCGGCCGTGGCCTTCGCGTTCGGCTCGACCGAGGAGATGCCGCTCAGGAAGTGGTTGTCGGTGAGGTTGACCAGGTTCAGCTGGATGGTCGGCGCCTTGGCCGGCCCGAAATCATGGAAGCGCATGCCAACGTCGCCACCCATCTCGTAGAACGCAGGCAGCGCCTCGTCGTTCATGAAGGTGGAGTACTGCTTGGTGATGTAGCGGATGTTCAGGTTCCAGAAGAACATGCCGTTGTCCCAGTCGATCGCGGCCTGGCCGACGAAGGCCGGGCTTTCCACCGCGGTCTTGCCTCTCGTGGGGAGCAGGTCGTCGCCTTCGTAGAGATTGTTGTCGATGGTGGCGTGCAGGTACTGGACCGCGACATACGGGCGGAAATGGTTCCACGGACGGGTGCCGGCCTCGAAGTTGAAGCCGTCCGAGGTCTGGCCGCCGGCGCTCATGCTGCTCGTCACAGCGCCGTTGGTGCCGGCCACCGCGGAGACGATCTGCCGGTTGGTGAAGTTGTAGTGGAAGTAACTGGCCGAGGCGAGAATGACGTCGCCGGAATAGCGGTAGCCCAGCTCGTCGACGATCGAGAACTCGTCCTTGGTATTGTTGCCGCCCTTGAAGCTCACCGATCCGTCAAGGTAGCTGTACTGGTTATAGAGCGAGGTGTTGACCGGTGAGCGGAAGTTGGTCGACACGCTCGCAAAGACCTGGCTGCGCACGTCGATCTGATAGTGCGCCGAGATCGCCGGCAGCGGCTCCGCGTCGTTCAGGACCTCCTTGTATTGGGGACCCGGCAGGTAGTTGGTGCCGTTGCGGTTGACGATGGCCTCCTTGAAGCCCGCGTCGATCGTCAGCCTGTCGTGCAGCAACCTGATCTCGTCGCCGACATAGAGCGCGTGGATCGAGGTCTTGGTGTCGTCGCTGCGGCCGAGATAGGCCTGCCCGCTGGTCGTGCGCAGGATGTTCTCGTCACCCCAGATGTCATACGGGCTGCCATCCGCGTTGACCGGGCTGTAGGTGTCGTAGTCGTGATCGTTCGAATAGTCGAACCACCAGCCGGCAAAGAACGTGTTGCGGCCAAGGCGATACTTCGCTTCCGTGTTGAAGCCGCCGCGATACTGGTCGTCGACAAACGCGTAGAGCTCGGGTGCGGCACCATTCACCGCGTTGGGAACGACGACGTTGACGGCCTCGGCACCGAAGTAGTTCGCGCCGTTATACGCATCGAATGCGATCGTCCCGTTGCCGTAGCCGTGCCACATATAGGGCGTGAAATCGACCGACAGCCTGTCCGTCAGCACGAAATGCATCGGTCCCGAAAGCTCGACGTTGCGATACGGGTTGCGGTTCAGCTTCCAGTAGTTGGTGTCGTTGTAGGTGTAGGTACTATCGAAATTGTCCGACCGGCCGAGTGCGTTCCACACGCCAAGCGTCGGCGTCGTATAGCTGTTCTGCATCGAGTCCTGGTAGGCGCCGGCGATCGCGATGCGATTGCCATCGCCCCAGGATTTCACCGCCTTCCAGTCGATGTGGAGCTTGTGGTCGTAGCCTGAGCCGCGCCAGGATTTGTCGGTCTGGTGCGAAATCGAGGCAAACATCTTGATGCCCGTGTTGCCGATCAGGCCCGTGTCGATCCGGACGAACTCGCGGTTGTAGCGATACGAACCGTAGCCGTAATCGACCAGGCCGCCGCGGGTGTCCGCGGGATCGCGGTCGTGGAAGGTGAACAGCCCGCCCGACCCGTTGATCGTGGGCGTGTCGATATTGGAAGAACCCTGCTGCAGGCTCAGATCCTCGAGGTTCTCGCCATCGGCGAATTCGGACGGATAGGTGGTATACACGCCCACATCGGCGATCGGTGTGCCTTCCCAGATGAAGGCCATCTCGGTGTTGTCGAGGCCGCGCAGCGTCAGCGCACCGCCCGACAGGCCCCACGGATCCTGCTCCTCGACCACGGCACCCGGCAGCAGCTGCACCAGCATGAACGGGCTGGTCGCCGGCGACTGCTTCTGGATGTAGTCCTTCGAGACCGTGCTGACGGATTTCGGCGCGACCTGGATCTTCATCAGGCCGCCGCCCGGCTGCAGCCCGGTGACGCCGTCCGCGGAATGCACCGGATTGCGCGCCTTGACCGTCACGTCCTCGACGCTCTGCGCGGGCGCGGTGTGCGTGCGGGCCGGACGCGTGGTCGTTGCGGGCGCAGTCGTTCCGGCTGCGGTCTGGGCATCGGCGGCGGCAAACAGCATCGGCGAGAGGGCGACGCCGCAGAACAGGGCGGCCGATAAACGATTGGTCATGAGGCGATCCCGTTGCGATGGCTCGTGGCCGAGTTCCCAACGTATTAGCAACGAGGGTGCCACGAAGCAGGCCCGCAGCCGGCGACACCGCAAGAGCTTCGCGATTGCGGCATAGAAACAACAATCCCCAACGCCGCCTCTATCGAAGGCGGAGGATCGTGTCCCGATAGAGGGCGCGCAGTGCGTCGCTGTCCACATCGGTGCAGATCGCGTGCGCGGGCCGGTCGTCCCAGGGGGAGGGCGGGAAGCCCTGCCCCAACGGCTTGAGCGCCGTCTGCCCATACGCGAGGCCGCCGGTCACCACGCGGATCGCGCCTTTCCGCGTCGTGAACAGGGAAGGTCGCAAGAGGCAGGCAACCGCCGAGGAATCGTGCACGAAGATGTCGGCCGACCCCGTCGAGGACTGGTGGAAGCGCGCGTAAACGCGGGTGATGTCCCAGATGAACTGCCCGGCCTCGCCGGCCTGGTCGCGGAGCGCTGCGAGGAAGCCCTCGCTCATCCGGGTCCGCATCGTGACGTCGAGGCCCACCACGGTGATCGGCCAGGCGGCGGCGAAGACCTCGTCGGCAGCAGCCGCGTCGCCGTGGATGTTGGCTTCGGCGAGCGGGGTTACGTTGCCGTGGAAGCCGTGATGGCCGAACGCACCGCCCATGATCACGATCTCGCGGACGAGGTTTGCGATCGCGGGATCTTCGCGCAGGGCGAGCGCGAGATTGGTCATGCGCCCGACCGCGACAATCGAGATCTCGCCAGGCAATCGCCGGACCTGCTCGCGGATGAACTGCGAGGCCGGTGTCGCCGCGTGGGCGCCCACGTGCCCGAGCGGCACGGCCACGTCGCCGAGTGCGTTTCCGCCATGCACATGCACCGGCGGCAGGTCGGCGGTGCCCTCGATCGGTGCCGCGGCACCCGCGATCACCACGGTCGGGATTGCGAACCGCTCGACGATGTGGCGCGCATTGCGCGTCGTGGCCGCGAGCGTTCCGTTGCCGAAGCAGGTCGTGACGCCGACGATCTCGACGTCCGGTGCGGCGTGGAGGAACAGCAACGCCATCGCATCGTCGATGCCGGGATCGGTGTCGAAGATGACGCGTCGCGTCGCCGCGGTCATGCGCCGCCTCGGATTGCCGCCAGCCGCTCGGCGAGGAACTCTCCCGCGGTGACGCGGTCCGACAGCACGATCTCCGCGCGGGGCTGCAGGAACACGGGCATCGAGATCCGTGCGCTCGCCCGCTCGGAGGGTGGGGGATTGCGGACGCGGTGCGTGGTCGAGCGGAAATACCCGCCCGAGGCTTCCTGCAACATGTCGCCGACATTGACGACGATGCAGCCGGGATCCGTCGGAACCTCGATCCAGGCACCATCGCCCCGCATCACCTCCAGTCCCCGTTGCGCGCTCGCGGGCAGGATGGTGAGCAGATTGATATCCTCGTGGGCAGCGGCGCGCACGGCATCCTCCTCCTCGTCGCCACTCAAGGGCGGATAATGCAGGATGCGAAGCAGGGTGAGCGGACTCGCCTCGATCATCTCGGGCAGGGGACGCGAGAAGCGGGCGGTGACATCCGGCGGCGCGTGTTGCTGGATCCAGCCGAGCAGCGTCTGGCCGAGCGCGACCGCGAGCGCCCGGTAGCGTTGCGCCGCATCCGACACCTCCGCTGGAATGCGGCCCCATTCGAAGACATGGAAGAACTCCTTGAGGTCGCGCGCCCGCGCACCCACCGCTCGTTCCGAGACGGCGGACGGGAAGAACCCCTCATGCGTCGCAGGGTCGAAGCGATAGCGAACCGGTGCGTCGCTGCGGAAAAACGCGAGCCACTCCGCCTCGATCTCGCGGATCAGACCTGCCGGCCAGTCGACATCGCGGAGAACGCCGAAACCCGTGCGACGCAGGCTGTCGACGAACACCGCCGGCGCGTCACTCGCGCCCACCGCGACGCTCGCGATCTCGCCGAACGCGCCGGTCATCCGCACATCCCTCCGTTTGCGCTATCCCGACACGAAGCTACCATCCTCCCATGAACAACGCCACGACCGCCTCGTCCAACCGCCGCCCCGCCCACATCGCCGCTCTCGGCTGCACGCTCGCGACACTGGTGAGCAGCGCACCGGTCGTGAATGCGACATTCGGCGTCTTCCTCGTGCCGGTCTCGCGCGACCTGCATTGGACCCGGGGCGCGGTCACCTCGCTCCTGTCGATCACGGCGGCGGCGTGCGCGCTGTGCTACCCGCTCGTCGGACGTGCGGCCGACCGGTTCGGCGCGCGACGTGTGGCGGCGATCGGCAACGTCGCGTTCGCGCTCGCGATCGCCGCGGCGTCGCTCCTGGGCCCCGCGCGCCTCCCCGACATGCTGTTGTTCGCGGTGATCGGCATCACGTCGGCGATCCCGAGCGGGGTTGTGTTCTCGAAACTCGTGGCCGGCTGGTACGATCGCGAGCGCGGTTTCGTGCTCGGCCTGGTGGGTGGCGTCGGCAACGGTGTCGGCGCGTCCGTCATGCCGTTCGTGGCGGCCGCCGCCGTCGCATATTGGGGCTGGCGCGGCGCGTATCTGGCGGTGGGTGCGGTGGTGCTGCTGATCGGGCAGGCATCGATCGCGACTCTGCGCGAGCCGGCGGTGGCGGTCACGCGACAGGCCGACGGGACCGCCGCGGTGCCTGGTCTCTCGTTCAGCGAAGCCCTGCGCACGTGGCGGTTTGTCTCCGTGCTCGCTCTCGCGGCACTCGGCGCCGGCGCACTCAACGCGGTGTTCACGCATCTGATCCCGATGGCGACCGACCGCGGCTTGTCCGCGACAGAAGGTGCCGCATTGATGGCGGTCATGGCGCTCACCGGTTCGGCCTGGCAGCTGGCGTTCGGCGCGCTGCTCGACCGCACCGGAACGCCGCGCATCATGGCGCCCGTATTTCTGCTGGCAGTTCCCGGCATCGCACTGCTTGCCGGCGCGCACGGCACGACGCTGCTCGTCGCGGGTGCTGTGCTGGCGGGTCTCGGACTCGGAACGGAGTATGCGGCGATTGCCTATCTGATCAGCCGCTATTTCGGGCTGCGTTCGTTCGGTGCGATCAACGGTGTCGCGTCGGGGATCAATGCGGTGGTGATCGGGATGACGCCGACGCTGGTGGATTTCGGTTATGATCGCACCGGTTCCTATCGCGACGGGATCATCGGAGCGGCCGCGGCGCTTGCGGTCGCGGCCGTTCTTGCGTGGGTCATGCCTCGGTTTAAGAAAGAAGGCCAAGGGCTCCGCCCCTGGACCCCGCTGGGGTCTTGACCCCAGACCCCTTCACAATGGCCAGGTCCAGGACCGGCTCGGTCCTGGCGGGGTTTGGGGCAGAGCCCCAACCTTCTTCAGGGCACACGATCCGCATACCGCTCCCAGTGCGCCAGGATCTCGTGCACCACCGGCGCACCCGCCCGATAATTGGAGTCGAACGCCTCGATCTGCCCCGGCGCCTCATCGCCCACACTCGCGAGCGGCGACTCTCCCGGCAGCGGCTCGGAGAAGTTGCTCGCCGTGCGCAGCACCATCACGCGGCCCGGATCGAGCAGCCCCTGCTTGCCCAGAATATACACCGCACTTTCGAAACTCTGGCTCTCCATGTTGGTCATCGCGAAGCGGCCCTGCCCGTGCGTCCAGAGCGAGACCCAATCTTCCGCCCACCTGGTGCGCATCGCGCCATGCCAGTAGCGCCGCGAGCCGAGCGTGTCGCCCATGATCACGGCGGGCGGGCTCTGCGCCGCCGGGAAGCCCACCCATCGCGCGCGGATCGCGGCCAGCGCCGGCGTGTCGGCCAGGTGCACGTCGCGGGTGAGCCCGTACGCCCAGCGCGTGAGGCTCGCATTCAGCGGAAACACCATGTCGAGTGGCGCCGCATCAGTTGCCGAGCCGAAATGCTTCGGATCGGACGGAAGCGCATCGGGTCGCGCCGCGCCGATCGCGAACAACCCGTAGGGCCAATCCTTCGGCGCCTCCCGCTCGTCGATCTCGCGCAGCTCGTCGCCGTCGACCACGAACGACGCCCAGGCCGCGCTGCCGATCGTCGCGACCTTGGGGTCGGTGCCGGAAATGCCGGTGAACAGCCAGTAGGTCTTGCGGAAGTCGAAGCGTGGATCGAGCACGAACGCGGTGAGCGCCTCGGCGGCTCCGTCCACCATGTGGCCCGCATCGCCCGGAACCAGCCCGTAGAGGCCGGCCTTGTTGCGGCGGATCGGGTGCAGCGCGCCGCGCTCCGGGATGATCTGATCGAGATGCTCGCGCTCCACCCAGAACTGGAACTCGCCCGGCGCATCGCCCGTGTCCTTGCCGGTCTCGAAGGTGGCCACCACCACCATCCGCACCGGGATGGGTGCGGCTGCTGCATGAACGCAGGCAAGGACCGCCGCCCAGCCGAACAGGAAGGCGGCGACGGAGAGGCGGGCGAGCATGCCGGCAGCATCACAGCCCCTTGCGCGCGCATCCAGAGCATTTAAACGCTAGTCTCGTTCGCAAAATGAGGCAGCCCGCGTGCCCGCCTTTTCCCGCTTCCTGCGCTACTTCCTCGCGGTTGCCCGCTGCGGCTCCATCCGGCGCGCGTCCGACGAGCTCCATGTCGCGGCCTCGGCCATCGACCGCCAGATCCTGCTCGGCGAAAAGACCCTCGGCGTGCCCCTGTTCGAGCGCCTCCCCGGCGGCATGCGCCTCACGGCCGCGGGCGAGCTCGTGTTCCATCGCGCCCGCGGCTGGTCGGGCGATCTCGACCTGCTGCTGGCCCAGATCGACGATCTCCGCGGCCTCAAGCGCGGCCATGTCACACTCGCGGTGGTGGAAGCGCTGGCGCAGGGCTTCGTGCCGGGCATGATCGCGCGGCTGGCGGCGGAGCACCCGCTGATCACCGCGCGCCTGCTGGTGATGGGCAGTGCCGAGGTCAACGCGGCGATCGCCGACGGCACCGCGGATTTCGGGCTCCAGCTCAGTCCGCTCGCCTCGCGCGACGTCGAGACCCGCACGGTCGTCGAGATCCCGCTCGGCTTCATCTCGCCGCCCGGCCATCCGATCGCGGCCCAGCCGGAGGCACGGTTTTCCGCCTGCGTCGGCCACAAGCTGGTGGCCCCGCTGGCGCCGCTGCAGGTGAGCGCGCATCTCAAGGAGCTCGAGGCCGCGACTGGGATCGTCGCCGAGCCGGCCTGCAGCGCCGACAACATCCAGATGATCAAGTCGCTGGTGCGCGCCGGCGTGGGTATCGGTGTTCTGAGCGCGCTCGATGTGGCCCACGAGATCCGCAGCGGCGAGCTCGTCTTCACCCCCATCACCAACCGTCGCCGCCATCCCTTCACGCTGGCGCTGTCGGTGCATCGCTCGCGCCAGCTCTCGGCGGCCGCCCGCCTGCTGATCGGCTGGATGGAGACGGCACTTCCGGAACTCGCAGTCACGGCCTGAAGCGGCTTTGCGCGACGGGAGCGGCCTGCGCATACTCGCCGTCGCGGGACGGGAGAGCGAGATGGGCAGAGCGACGCCACTCCTGGCCGGCGACCCGGCGCCCTGGTTCCGCCATCGCTGCACCACGCCGCAAGGCACCTACACGTTCGACATGGCGGCCGGCCGGCACGTGGTTCTCTACTTCTTCCGCAGCTCCGCCGATCCGCGCACGGCGGCCGCCCTGGCGGCGATCCGGCGTGGGCGCACGGCCTTCGACGATCGCGACGCCTGCTTCTTCGGCATCAGCGCCGATCCCGCCGACGAGGCCCGGCTCGAGGCGGACCTGCCCGGCCTCCGCTTCTTCCTCGACGGCGACGGCACCGTCGCCGCGCTGTTCGGACGCGATCCCGCGGCCGGCGACGGCCTCTGGTACGTGCTCGACCCGCTCCTGCGCGCCCGCGGCGTGTTGCCGGACGCGGACGATGCACCAGGCCGGGTGCTGGCAGCCGTGGCGATGCTCCGCGACGCGCCCGCCGCGCGCGACGCGATCGCACCGGCGCTGCTGCTGCCCGACGTGTTCGAGCCCGAATTCTGCGCGCGGCTAATCGCGCACTACCACGCGAGCGCCACGCGACCGTCCGGCGTGATGACGCAGAACGCGGGCGCGGACGCCAGCCACGTCGTGAACGACGGCAGCTTCAAGCGCCGTCACGACTGCAACCTCACCGACCGCGCGCTGATCGGCCAGACCCAGGCCCGCATCATCCGCCGCGTGGTGCCCGAGATCCGCAAGAGCTTCCAGTTCGAGGCGACGGAGCTCGATCGCCTGATCCTCGCCTGCTACGACAGCGGCGACGGCGGCCGCTTCGGCGCGCATCGCGACAACACCGTCACCGCGGCGGCGCATCGCCGCTTCGCGGTCTCGATCAACCTGAACGACGGGTTCGACGGCGGGGAACTCGTCTTTCCCGAGTTCGGCCCGCGGCGATACCGGCCGCCGGCGGGCGGCGCGGTCGTGTTCTCCTGCTCGCTGATGCACGCGGTGACGCCGGTCACCCGGGGAAAACGGTTCGCGTGCCTGCCGTTCGTCTATGACGAGGCGGCTGCCGTGATCAAACGGGCGAACAGGGTGCAGGCGGCGAGCTAGAATCCAGGGCTCTGCCCTGGACCCGCAAAGGGCCTCAGGCCCTTTGATCCCGTAATGTTTTCGCGGCGAGGACGACGCAACGCTCGAACGTGTCCAGGTCGTCGAAGTGGGGTTCTGCACCTGTAGGCGGGAGCACGATCCCGGGGCCGCTCGTCTCGACCGCACCTGGGATCATGAGGTTGTCGGGCAGGCCGAAACCCTCGACCGCGATGCCCGGGAAGGAATCCGGCATCGTCGCCACATGCCGTCGCGACCGCTCCGCAAACGGCAGATGCGCGTTGGAATACGCGAAGATCGGCTTGCCGCGCCCCAAAAACCAGCCGAGCTCCACCAGCGTGCCCGCATCCGCCGACGGCCCGCGAAACGGTGTGAGATTGGCCAGCACGATGTCGGCCGCCTCCATCATCGCCACGTCCTTGGCGAAGATCTGGCGCCAGTCCGTCAGGTTCTCGTTGAGCGGCGCCAGCCCCTCGATCCCGTGCGCCGCACAGATCGCGCGCTTGCGCGCCGCATGCGCGTCCGCGTCGGGCAGGAACACGTCGGGACCGGCAAGATAGGCGCGGATCATCAGCCGGCCGTGGGCGCCGCGTCGGGCGTGTCCTCGCTGAGCGGGCCGAACACCGCGGCCTCAGTCACCAGGTGGTAGAACCGGCCCTCGAACAGCCGCATCACCTTCATCGTCGCCGCATGCGACGTCTCGCGGATCGGGCTCGCCAGGCTCTCGCGCATCGCGGCGCGATCGGCGAAGTCCATCTCCATGATCATCGCGATCACCGGCACGGTGTCGTGCGCGTCGCTCGTCGAATGGGTGTCGCGCTCGACCATGCGCTGCACGCGCATGGCGCGCACATGCGGAAACTGCCGCCAGATCGGCTCGAGCTCCTCGCCGACCTCGCGGAAGAACTGCTCCTCCTGGCCGGCGGCGATGGTGCCTTCGTAGATCGCGGTCCGTGTCAGCATCATGTCTCTCCTTGCTCGCACCAGTCCTCGATCAGGCGTCGGGCGATGCTGGTGTGCGGCGGCAGTGCGAAGCCGTGCGCGTCATGCGCACGGATCTCGGCCCGGCTGAAGAACGCGGCCTCGATGATCTCGACCCCGTCGATCACGGGCGCCGCATCGTCGGTCTCGGCGGTGAAGCCGAGCATCACGGAGGCCGGGAACGGCCAGGGCTGGCTCGAATGGTAGCGCACGCTGTGGGTGCGCACGCCGCATTCCTCCCACACCTCGCGCGCGACCGTCTCCTCCAGGCTCTCGCCCGGCTCGACGAAGCCTGCCAGCGTGGAGAAGACGCGACGCTCGCCGAAGCGGGCGTTGCGGGCGAGCAGCGCACGCTCGCCGTCGGGGCCGCCCCCCGAACCCTGAGATGTGACGAGCATGATCACGGCCGGGTCGGTGCGCGGGAAATGCGTGGTGCCGCAGC
>CAXTVZ010000056.1:0-3663 GCA_964247685.1 uncultured Acetobacteraceae bacterium | reverse complement strand
GTGACGAGCATGATCACGGCCGGGTCGGTGCGCGGGAAATGCGTGGTGCCGCAGCCGGTGCATTCGACCACGTAGCCGCCTTCGGCCGGCTCGCAGGCCGCGCCGCAGCGTCCGCAGAAGCGGTGCGTCCGCCGCCAGTGCAGGAAGCCGCGCGCCTGGGCGAGCAGGGCGGCGTCGGCTTCCGCCATCTCGGTGGCCGCGGTGCGCAGGTCGACGAACTCGGTGCCGGGCAGGGGAGGCGGCACGGTCTCGTCGTCGCCGAGATCGATCGCGATCGCGGGCGTGCCGTCGAGCAGCCCGAGCAGCACGGTGGGCTGCGTCTCCAGCGCGGCCGCGAGGGCAGGGATGTCGGCCGGGCGCACGCGGGCGATCGCGGTGCTCATCTCGCCGCGCATCACCAGGTGGCGGCCGGCCTGCATCGGCAGCAGCGTCGCATCTTCGTGGCGCAGGAGGGCGCCGATGAACGCGTCATCCTTGCGGCGGTCGCCGAGCCGGTCGATCGGGTTGCCGGTGTAGACGTTTGCGCGGCGAGTTCTGGATTCCATGGATCGACCTTATCGCACCCCACCCGAATGCAGATGGCCAACCCTCGCATCCGGCCGGGGTTGCCGCGGCCCCCACCGGTCATGATATGGACGTGCCGGGAGGTCGGCGGCGGACGGGCAGCTCGCCAACCCGGTCAGGTCCGGAAGGAAGCAGCCGCAACGGGTCTCCGCACGGGTCGACGTTTCGGCCTCCCACCCCTTCACTTGCACCCCCTCCATCGCCCTGGGTCACAGCCCCATCGAATGACAAGCGACGCGCCCGGCGACGACCTCCTGCCCGAGCCGCCCGTCACGGGCGGCGGCCTGTTCGGCGACGCGCCGCCCGCGCGGGCGTCCGCGGCACCGTCGGCGATCTACCGCGTGCTGGCCCGCAAATACCGACCCGTCACCTTCGACGACATGATCGGCCAGGAGGCAAGCGTGCGCATCCTGCGCCGCGCCTTCGCCACGGGGCGGGTCGCGCACGCCTTCATGCTCACCGGCGTGCGCGGCGTGGGCAAGACCACCACCGCCCGCATCATCGCCAGGGCACTCGCCTGCATCGGCCCGGACGGACAGGGCGGCCCCACCGCCGACCCGTGCGGCGTGTGCGCGAACTGCGTGGCCATCCTCGCCGACCGCCATCCGGACGTGATGGAGATGGACGCCGCCTCGCGCACCGGCATCGACGACGTGCGCGAGATCATCGAGGCCACCCGCTTCCGCCCGATGCAGGCCCGCGCCAAGGTCTTCATCATCGACGAGGTACACATGCTCTCGCGCAACGCGTTCAACGCGTTGCTGAAAACGCTCGAGGAGCCCCCGGCCCACGTCACCTTCATCTTCGCCACCACCGAGCTCCGCAAGGTGCCGGTCACCGTGCTCTCCCGCTGCCAGCGCTTCGACCTCCGCCGCGTGCCGCAGGACGCGCTCGCCGCGCTGTTCGGCCGGATCGCCGCGAAGGAGGGCGTCGAAGTCGTCCCCGACGCGCTGACCCTGCTCGCGCGCGCGGCCGACGGCTCGGTTCGCGACGGTCTCTCGCTGCTCGACCAGGCGATTGCCCAGGTCTGGGACGCGGGGGCCGAGACCCCGGTGATCGAGGCCGCCGCGATCGCCGACATGCTCGGCCTTGCCGACCGCGCGCTGGTGTTCGACCTGCTCGATGCGGTGCTCGGCGGGGCGGCGGCCGAGGCGCTGCAACTCTCGGGCGACATGTTCGACCGCGGCGCCGATCCCGGCCTGGTGCTGACCGACCTGCTCGAGCTCGTGCACACGCTCACACGCCTGAAGACGGTGCCGGCGCTCGCGACCGCGCGCGAGCTCCCCGAGCTTGAGCGCGTGCGCGGGGGTGCCATGGCCGAGCGCCTGTCGATCCCGGTCCTCGCCCGTTGCTGGCAGATGCTGCTCAAGGGCATCGGCGAGGTGGAGCAGGCGCCGGCGCGGCAGGAAGCGGCCGAGATGGTGCTGATCCGCCTCTGCTACAGCGCCGACCTGTCGCCTCCGGGCGATCTGGTGCGCCGCCTGTCGGATGCGGCCGCCCAGGAACGCGCACCTTCCGCCTCCGCCGCACCCGCGCCGGCACCGTCGGCCCCGCAGGGCAATGGCAATCGCGCGCGCGGCAATCTCGCGGTCGCGGCCGAGCCGTCGCCCGCGCCGAACGCGGCACCCCTGCCCACGAGCTGGCGCGCCGTGGTCGCCCTCGTGGCCGAGGCCCGCGAGCCGATGTTGCACGGCCATCTCCGCCACTGCGTGCATCCCGTGCGGGTCGCACCGCCCGTGCTCGAGATCCGCGTGCAGGAGGGTGCGCCGCGCGATCTCGCGGGCCGCCTCGCCACCGTTCTGAGCGACGCCACCGCCACGCGCTGGACGGTGGCGCTGTCGCGGGCACCCGGCGAGCCGACACTGTCCGAGCAGGAGCAGGCCGTGCGCGAGGCCGGTCGGCTCGAAGCCGGGCAGCACCCGATCGTGGTTGAGATCCTGCGCCTGTTCCCCGGCGCCACGATCTCCAACGTGCACGATCACTCGCTCGACGCGTACGGGCTGCCGCCGCTCCCGCTGGCCGGCGAGGCGGAGATGGCGCCCGATTTCGGTCCCGGCTTCGCACCGCTGGACGCCGAGCGCGCGTTCGACGTCCTGCCCCCCGACCCCGAGGATATGGAGCTCGACCCATGAAGAACCTGGCCGGCCTGATGAAGCAGGCCTCCGAGATGCAGACCAAGATGCGCGAGATGCAGGAGCATCTCGAGCAGCTCGAGATCGGGGGCGAGGCGGGCGCGGGGCTCGTGAAGCTCACGCTGTCGGGCAAGGGCGAGCTCAAGCGCATCACGATCGACCCCAAGCTCGCCGACCCCGCCGAGATGGAGATGCTGGGCGACCTCATCGTCGCCGCCCACGCCGACGCGCGGCGCCATCTCGACGCCACCACGGAAGCGGAGATGCAGAAGGCGACCGGCGGCCTCAACCTGCCCGCCGGCTTCAAGCTGCCGTTCTGAACGAGACATGGGCGGCCCCGAGATCGAGCGGCTGATCTCGCTGCTGTCGCGCATGCCCGGCTTCGGGCCGCGCAGCGCCAGACGGGCCGCACTCCGCATGCTGCTCGCCCCGGAAGCGCGCATGCTGCCACTGGCGAGCGCGATCACCGAGGCCGCGCGCGCGGTGCGCCGCTGCACGCTTTGCGGCAATCTCGACAGCGCCGACCCGTGCACCATCTGCGCCGACCCGCACCGTGACACCCACGTCGTCTGCGTGGTGGAAGGGGTGGGCGATCTCTGGGCGATGGAGCGCGCGGGCATCCATTGCGGCCTCTACCACGTGCTGGGCGGCACGCTGTCGGCGCTCGACGGGCGCGGCCCCGACGAGCTCAATCTCGAGCCGCTCTTCACGCGCATCATGGGAGGCGAGGTGACCGAGGTGATCATGGCGCTCTCGGCGACCGTGGACGGCGCCACCACCGCGCACTGGCTGGCCGCGCGCCTGCGTGAGCGTGAGGCGGGGCCCGCGGTGGCGATCAGCCGGCTCGGCCACGGCGTGCCGATGGGCGGCGCGCTCGACGTGCTCGACGACGGAACGCTGCGGGCGGCGCTGTCCAGCCGGATCCCGGCGTGAAGGCCAGGGCTCTGCCCTGGACCCGCCAAGGGAC
>CAXTVZ010000055.1:0-17070 GCA_964247685.1 uncultured Acetobacteraceae bacterium | reverse complement strand
GCCCCTGGCCTTCTTCACCCCGCATGCCCACTCACCTCACGCCCCATATCCGCCCGCATCCCCGCAAACATCAACGCCCCCGCAAGCCCGATCCCCGCGCCCACCAGAAACGCCGCATGCAGCTCGGGCAACGCCACACGTGCGCTCGCGTGGATCTCCTGGAACAGCGACAGGCTGAACGCACCCATCGCCACACCTGCGGTGAAGCTCGCCTGCTGCAGCATCGACAGGAGGTTCGCGGCCGCGCGCCGTTCCGCGCCCGGCACCTCGGCATAGGCGAGCGTGTTGAGTGCGGTGAGCTGCGTCGAGCGCACGGCACCCGCGAACAGCAGCAGCAGGATCAGCGGAATGCGCGGCGTGCCCGGCGTCACGAACGCGAACGGGAGCAGCGACGCTGCCACCAGCAGCCCGTCCACCAGCAAGACGTTGCGGAAGCCGAAGCGGCGCATGATCGCGGAGGTGAACGGCTTGATCCCGAGATTGCCGCAGAAATACACGAGCACCCAGCTCCCGGCGGCGGCCGGTGACAATCCGAAGCCGAGCTGGAACAGCAGCGGCAGCAGGAAGGTCGTGGCCGCGAAGGTGGCGCGCATCGCCCCACCCGGGGCGAGCACCACGAAGCGAAGGCTGCTGTGCCGGAGCGACGCGAGCGAGATCAGCGGTGTCGGATGGCGGCGGAAATGCCGCACCGTGGCGACACCGCCCGCGAGCCCGACCAGCATCAGGCCGATCGCCACGACGCGCGCCGCGCCCGGGCTGGCGGAGCGCTGGAAGCCCGACAGCAGGCAGGTCAGCGAGCCCGCGCACAAGGCGAGCCCCACGAGGTCGAGCGGCCGGCGCTGCGCGCTGCGATCCTCCGGCAGGAAGCGCCACACGGCGAGCGCGCCGAGCAGGCCGAGCGGCAGGTTGAGGAAGAAGTTCCAGCGCCACGAGAACGCCTCGGTGATGAAGCCGCCCAGCACCGGCCCGATGATGGGTGCGGTCAGCGCTGGCCAGGTGGTGGTGGCGGTGGCGCGCATGATCTCCGACTTCGACGCGTGCCGCATCACCACCGCCATGCCGACGGGGATCATGAGCGCGCCGCCCAGCCCCTGCAGCACGCGGGCGACGACGAACATCGCCAGCCCGTGCGCCAGGCCGCACCACACCGATGCGGCGGTGAAGGTAAGGATCGCGCCCGCCATCACCGAGCGCGAGCCGAACCGGTCGGCGAGCCAGGTCGCAAGCGGCGAGATCGCGGCCGAGGCCAGCATGTAGGCGGTGATGCCGAGCGACAGGTCGACGGTAGTGACGCCGAACGAGCGCGCCATCTGCGGCAGCGACGTGTTGATGATCGCGCCGTCGAGGATCTGCATGAAGCCGGTGCCGGCGACGATCAGGGCGATGGTCGACGAGGTGGTGCGGGCGGCCTCGGCGGGGATGGCGATGTCGGCGGGCATCGGCGAGCTCTAGGTCAGATCCGCGTCGGGTGACGTCGCCGTCGGGAGATGCTTTCGCATCAGCCGATGCGGGATCGTCACCTCGTCGAACACCGCGCCATGGGCGCGGTAGCCGAGCCGCGCGTAGAATGCGACGGCGGTCTCGCGGGCGTGCAGCACGACGCGTTCGGCGTCGCGCAGGTGCAGCTCGTGCTCGGCGGCCGCCACCAGCGCAGTCCCGAACCCCTGCCCGCGGAACCCGGGGGCGACCGCCATCTGCCGCAGCTTCCATGTCGCCTGCGCGTCCGCGGCCGGCGGCACCAGCACCACCACACCGGCGAGCGTGCCGCCCGCACGCAACGCCAGGTGCAGCTGCGCACTCTCGCGCGCGAGCTCGTCGGCCGAGAAGGCGAGGCCGAGCGGCGCGCGCAGCACGGCCTCGCGGAGACGGACGGTCTCGCGCCACTCGGCGCTGCCGTGCGCGGCGTGCAGGATACGGCGCTCCATGCGGGGATTGCAGCACCAAATCGGGCCGGAGGGGAGTGTGAAGGCGGCCGCCACCCGTGCTTTAGTGGCGCCCTGCACGCCGGAGCCGTCGCATGCCCGAAACCTCGCCGGGTCCGCTCGATCTGTCGCAGTTCGACACCCCGCTGCCGGCGGCGTCTTCGGTCGTCCCCGTTCCGGACGCGCTGGCGCCCGTGCCGCCGCCCGCGCGCCTGGTGGAGGTCGCCAACCTGCCGCCGGCCGAGCTCGCCGCGGCGCGCGCCGCCGCGGACGCGCTCGATTTCTCGAACTCCGTCTCGCTGCTGGCGCATGGCGAGGGCGTGCTGGCCGGCATCGCCGAGGCGTCCCGCGCGCTGCTCACCGGCGTGCGACTGGGCGAGGCGGGCGAGGCGGGACGGATCGCCGCCGCGGTGCTGGACGGGATCCGCATCCTGCGCGTTGCCGACCTGCAGCAGGAGGCGGCGGGCGGCGTGAAGCGTCCGGGCCTGGTGGGAAGGCTGCTGGGCGGCATCGCGAGCGCGCGCACCGCGTTCCAGGGCTTTGCCGAGAACCGCAAGCGCTTCCTGACCCTGATGGACGAGGAGCAGGCCAAGGCGCGCCGCATCCAGGCGGATCTCGCGGTCTCGATCCGGCTGCTCGACGAGCAGGACAGAGCGATCCGCCGCGCGCTGCACGGGCTGAAGATCGCGATCGCCGCGGGCCAGCTGGCACTCGACCGCGCCGAGGACGAGCTCGAGGGCAAGCGGCTCCACGCGATCGCGACCGGCGATCCCGCGGACGCCGCCGACGTGCAGGCCCGGCGTGCGTCGATCGCGAACTTCCGTGGCAAGGTCGGCGACATGCGCGAGGCGCTGGTGGGCAGTGCGACGCTGATCCCGATCATCTCGCAGAACCGGGCGGCGGCCGAGACGCGCATGATGAAGATCTCGAACGGCATGCTCGTGGTGATCCCGCGCCTGATGGCGGTGGCGAGCCAGGCGGTGGTGCAGAACGAGATCCACGATGCGGCGGAAGCGGCAGGGCGGCTCGACGAGGCGAACCGGCAGGTCACGCTGCTGGCGGCGAAAGGTGCCCACACGGCCGCGACCGAGGCCGCGCGCAGCCTCGCGGGCGACACGCGCAACCTCGACGTGCTCGCGCAGGTGGCCGACGAGACGATCCGCACGATGCACGAGGTGATCGATATCGAGCGCCAGACCGCGGCGGCCGACGCGGAGCGCGAGGCCAGGCTCATCGGCATCCGCGACCGTCTTGTCATCGGCATGCAGGGCGTGAACGCGCGGACGCTCGAGCGGTGAGCGACGCCGGCTTCGATCTCGACAGCGCCTGGTTCCGGCGCTTCTCGGCCGATGCGGCCGCCAATTTCAGCGCCTTCGCGCTGCGGCTGCGCGAGGCGCTTCCCGAGCTCGTGACGGTTGAGCAGCGCCGCTCACTGTTCGGCAGGCGTGGCGACATCACCGGTGTCGCCATCACGCTCGGCGAAAAGACGTATCGCCTCGCCGTTGCACAGGGACGGCTGAGCGCCACCGTGTCCATGGTGGTGCGCGGCGTCACGCTGAACACGAGGCAGCTCGATGCGGCCGCGTGGTTCGCGCAGCTGGCGGACGAGACATGGGCCGCGTCGAACGATGCGCAGGCGCTCAGCCGATCGCTGCAGGAGTTCATGCGGCACTGATGGGACTGTTCGATTTCCTCAAAGGCCCGGGTCCCGTCGACCCCGATGCCGCCGGGCGCCTCGACGCGCTGCTCGCCAGCCTGCGCCGCGGCACCGTGCCCGACGGCATGCGCACCCGCCTTGAGGACGCCGCCGCCGGCCGCACGCCCTGGACCGCGACGCTGACCGCGGCCGAGCTCCGCATCGCGCGGCACCACGGCTTGCGGCCGATCGCCGCGGTGTCGGCCACGTGCTGGCTGCATTACGGCTGGTCCTGGACGCTCGGCCATGCGGAGGGCTGGCAGACGGCGCTGCGGCGCCTCGGCGCGGAGGCGCGCGCCTGCGGTGCGAATGCGGTGCTCGACGTCAAGATGCGGACCATTGCGATGGAAGCCGGCGATTCGATGGACTACACGCTGCTCGGAACCGCGGTGCGCATCGAGGGTCTTCCCCCTTCCGAACACCCCGTGATCGCGACCGTGCCCGCGCTCGAGTTCGTCTCCCTGCTGGCGGCCGACGTCGTGCCGACCGGGATCGCGATCGGCGCGCATTACGAATGGCTGCAGGACTGGCGCGGCAACGCCGCCAATCCGCAAGTGTGGTTCAACGCCGAGGCGACGCAGTTGTCGGGGTTGTGGGAGCGCGTCCGGCGTCGGGCGCATGCCGATCTGCGCGAGAGTGCGCGCGGGCAGGGCAACGGCGTGCTCGCGCATCTGCACTTCTCGCAGATGTTCGAGGCCGAGCGCAGCGAAAACCTGAAGGAATACCTCGCGCGCCACATCGTGGTCGCGACCACCGTCGACATGCGGCCGCGCGCGAGCGTGCCACAGGAGATCGGCGCGGTGGTGGATCTGCGCGACGGTGCGACCGCGCTGAACCGCCCGCGCCCGCACCACCAATCCTACAGCACCAACGAGCAAGACGGAGCGATCTGACCATGAGCGGCGACCTGCCCGAACATGCGCGCGCGCGGCTGAAGGGCCTGCGTTCGGCCGCGCATCCGACCGCCGTGTTCACGTCCGATTTCTCGGTCAACGAATTCCTGCTGGTGCGCAAGGCGGGCTTCGAGCCGATCGGTCTGTGCGTCGGCTCCTGCGTGTACCATGTCGGCGTGCAGTACAGCTCCTGGGGGCGCAGCCAGGAGATGGAGGTGCTCTCGAAGGCGATGTACCACGCGCGAGAACTCGCCATGGCGCGCATGCGGGCGGAGGCCTCGGCGATGGGCGCGGACGGCATCGTCGGCGTCAAGCTCACGATCAAGCGGCTTGAATGGGATGCGCAGCTGCTCGAATTCATCGCGATCGGCACCGGCGTGATCCATGGTGCGGGACACACGGGCTTTCGCGCGCATGACGGCGGCCCGTTCACCTCGGACCTGTCGGGACAGGATTTCTGGTCGCTGCTGCATGCCGGCTACCGGCCGGTCGAGATGGTGATGGGCTCGTGCGTCTTTCACGTCGCCCATCGCGGCGTGCTGGCCGGCCTGGGCACGCTCGGCCGCAACGTGGAGCTCGAGAACTTCACGGGTGCCATGTACGAGGCGCGCGAGATCGCGGTCGAGCGCATGCAGGTCGAGGCGGCCGCGGCCAAGGCGGAGGGCGTGGTCGGCGTCGAGATCCACGAGGGCAGCCATGTCTGGCAGTCTCACGTGATCGAGTTCTTCGCGATTGGAACCGCGGTGCTGCCGCTCGCGGCCGAGATCGCGCCGGAGCGGATCGCCGACCCCATCATGGTGCTGTCGGTCAACGACTGAGGATACGGGGGAACCGAACCCCGCGCCCACTGTTCTGCGGCGGAACCCGAGGTGGCATCGATGCTCAAATCCTACGGCTATGCGGCGAACCACTCGTTCAGCCGCCTCAAGCTGACCGAGATCGAGCGCGCCGACGCGGGCCCGCTCGAGGTCGAGATCGAAGTATTGTTCTGCGGCATCTGCCACTCCGACATCCACCAGGCCGAGAACGACTGGGGCAACACGGTCTATCCGTGCATGCCGGGCCACGAGGTCGTGGGACGGGTGGTGCGCGCAGGCGCCGAGGTCACGCGGCACAGGCAGGGCGACCTGGTCGGCGTCGGCTGCATGATCGACAGCTGCCGCCAGTGCGAGGCCTGTCGCGCGCGCGACGAGCAGTATTGCGAAGGACCGAACAGCTGGCTCGCGACCTATAACGGTCCGATGAAGCCCAAGCTGATGGCCGATGACGGCACCAACCATTATGGCCGCGACAACACGTTCGGTGGTTACTCCGACCGCCTCGTCGTCCGCGAGGATTTCGTGCTCAGCATCCCGGCGGCGCTCGATCCGGCCGCCGCCGCTCCCATCCTGTGCGCGGGTGTGACGACCTACTCGCCGCTCAAGCGCTGGGGTGCTGGTCCCGGCAGACAGGTGGGCATCGTCGGTTTCGGCGGCCTCGGCGACATGGCGGTCAAGATCGCGCGCGCTCTGGGCGCCGACGTGACCGTGTTCACCACGTCCGAGGCCAAGCGGGCGGATGCGGAAAAGCTCGGCGCCGCCTGCGTCGTCTCGACCGACAAGAAGGCTATGGGTGCGCTCGAGCGCCACTTCGACCTGATGCTCTCGACCATCCCCGAGAAGCACAAGGTCGACCTCTACATCCCGCTGCTCAAGCGTGACGGCGCCTATGTCGCGGTGGGCGCCATCACCGAGATCCCCGGCTACAACAACCAGGAACTGATTTTCGGCCGGCGTTCGCTCGCGGGCTCGCTGATCGGCAGCATCGACGAGACGCAGGAGGTGCTCGAGTTCTGCGCCGAGCACGGCATCGCACCCGACATCCAGGTGATCCCGATCCAGGAGGTAAACGCCGCCTACAAGCGCGTGAAGTCGGGCGAGGTGCGATTTCGCTACGTGATCGATCTCGCCAGCCTGAAAGAGGAGATCCCCGCCGCATGAGCGCCGAGCCCGGCACGCCCCACGCGCTCTACGCATTCTGGCGCACTTCGGCGGCCTACCGCGTGCGGGTGGCGCTGGCGCTGAAAAACCTTGCCGTGGCCGAGCGCTTCGTCGACCTCGAGGCCGGCGGCCAGCACGATCCGGCCTTCCTCGCGATCAACCCGATGGCGGCGATCCCGGCCCTGCTGGTGGAAGGCGAGGAGCGGCCGCTCACCCAATCGCTGGCGATCCTCGAATATCTCGAGGAAACGATGCCGGCGCCGCCGCTGCTGCCGCACGACCCGGTCGGCCGCGCGCGCGTCCGGTCGCTGGCGCTCACCATCGCCGCCGACACGCACCCCTTCATCGTGCCGCGTGTGCGCCGCCACCTGATGGCGGAGCACGGCTTCGATGCCGATCGCTGGCGCGCCTGGCAGACGCATTGGATACGCACCGGCCTCACCGCCTTCGAGCGCCGTCTCACTGAGGAGCCCGGCACCGGAGGTTTCTGTCACGGCGACCAGGTCACGATCGCCGACATCTGCCTGTGCTCGATCGTCGTCGTGGTGCGTGTGTTCGGCATCAGGATCGACGATGTGCCCACCATCGACGCGATCGTCGCGCGCTGCGAGGCGATGGACGCATTCGCCCGCGCCGACCCGCGCGTCCAGGAAGGTGCGCCTCAGCAAGCCTGACCACGACAGGCCCGCTCAGCGTTGCGCCGTCAGCGATTCGCGAGAAACGGTCGACCGCGCCTCGATCACGGTCGTTGTGGTGATGGCGCCGATCGCCGCACCCAGCGCGAAATGGATGAACAGCATCGCCTGGCGAAACGCCGACTCGCCCAGCGCGACATGCACCGCGTGCCGGTCCGCACCGGCGAGTTTGAGACCGGTGTCGAGCAGAAAGTTCAGCAACACGACCGGCAGCATGGCGATCACGAAGATCACGACGTAGCGCAGCACCGTCCCGCGCATCGCTCGCACGCACGCGCCCCAGCCCGGATGCGGCGGATCCAATGTCAGCACGGTGAAGAACGGCACCTGCCGCACCACCCCCCAGATCACCAACAGCCCTGCCGCCGCCGGCAGGAGAAACGCTGCCGGCAGCTCGGCTTTCGGCGCATGCGAGGCCGCCAGCATCCCGCCCGGCAACAGCGAGAGCACCATCAGCGGCACGATCCACGCATAGGTCAGCAGCAGGAAACCAAGATACCGCCAGAACGGCGCCTTGAAGAAGAACGGATCAAACCGCTCGCCCAGCAGAAGATGCCGTCGCCAGGAGATGCTGAACGACAGCAGGAATTTCAGTCCCGCCAGCCACGCCACCACCGCGCCCACTGGCATGTACCAGGGGGCCGCCAGAACCGCATGCCAACGATCCTGGATACCTTCGGCGTTGCCGACGATGCGATGGTACAGGAACTCCGCCGTCACCAGGAACACGACGGGCGGCCAGATCGCCTTCAGGTGCAGGAGGCGGTGTTTCCAGAGCAGAGCGTAGGCGCGGCCCGCGGTGCGGAGGATGGGGAGCGGGCGATCGAACTTCATTCCCCGCAAACCCGTCGGACGCCGGTCAGGTTTCGCAGGGCTCTGCCCTGCACCCGCAAGGGGACTTGTCCCCTTGACCCCGCTTATTCGCCGAGCAGGTGCAGCACCAGTTGGCGGCGATGCGGGCTCTTGCGATGCTCGAACACGAAGAGGCCCTGCCAGGTGCCGAGCGTCGGCGCACCACCCGCGACCGGGATGGTCAGCTGCACGTTCGTCAGCGCCGTCCGCAGATGCGCCGGCATGTCGTCCGAACCCTCCAGCTTGTGCCGGTAGCGCCGCCCTTCGGGTGCCAGATCCTCGAAATAGTCGGCGATGTCGGCCAGCACTTCGGGACTCGCATTCTCCATCACCAGCAGCGACGCCGAGGTGTGCCGGCACCACACGGTCAGCAGCCCGGTCTCGATCCCGGTCTCACCCACCCAGGCCTCGATCGGCCGGGTCACCTCGACCAGCCCCTTGCCCCGCGTGCCGACCGCGATCTCGTGGGACGCCTGCCGCATCACTCGTCGCCCGCCACGATCCCGGGGCGTTCGCCATCGATTGGCGTGCGCCTGATCCGCACCCATTCATACAACGCGACCACGGCCCCGATCCCGCCCGGCACCAGCGCCCAGGCAGTGCCCCACAGACGCTCCCCGAACCCGAACAGCGTCAGCACCAACGACCCGAAAGCCACGCCGCTGCCGAGCACCAGCAGCACCGACCGCCCGATCATCGCAGCAGCCCCACCAGCCGCTCCGCCTCGTCCACGATCGGCTCCGCGATCGCGGCCGCCCGCGCGGCCCCCGCGCGCAGCACGCCGTCGAGATGATCGGGTGCTTCCAGCAGCAGCAGCATCTCGCCGCGGATCGGCGCCAGATGCGCGATCAGCGCGTCGGCCAGCGCGTCCTTGAACGTGCCGAACCCCTGGCCACCATGCGCCGCCAGCACCGCGTCCACGCCCCGGTCGGTCACGGTCGCCATGATCTCGACGAGATTGCGCGCTTCCGGCCGCGCCGCCAGGGCCGCCGCCTCGGAGGACAACGGCTCGGGGTCGGTCTTCGCGCGGCGGATCTTCTGTCGGATCGTGTCGTCGTCGTCGTTGAGATTGACCCGGCTCTGATCCGACGGGTCCGACTTCGACATCTTCCGTGCCCCGTCGCGCAGGCTCATCACCCGCGCCGACTGCGCCGGCACCAGCGGCTGGATCACCGGGAAGAAATCGCGCCCGTAATCATGGTTGAACTTCGCCGCGATGTCGTTCGCGAGCTCCAGGTGCTGGCGCTGGTCGTCGCCCACCGGCACGGCGTCGGCGTGATAGGCGAGAATGTCGGCCGCCATCAGGTTCGGATACACGTAGAGCCCGACGCTCGCGGCCTCGCGGTCTTTCCCCACCTTGTCCTTGAACTGCGTCATCCGGTTCAGCCAGCCGATCCGCGCGACGCAGTTGAACACCCAGGCGAGCCGCGCATGCGCCGCGACGCCCGACTGGTGGAACAGGATCGCGCGCTCCGGGTCGAGCCCGCAGGCCAGCAGCGACGCCGCCATCTCGCGCGTGTTCCGCCGCAGCGCGCCGGGTTCCTGCCAGACTGTGATCGCGTGGAGGTCGACGATGCAGTACAGGCATTCCGCCTGGTCCTGCAGCGCCACCCACTGGCGCAGCGCGCCCAGGTAGTTGCCGATATGCGGGATGCCGGTCGGCTGGATCCCGGAGAAGATGCGACGCATGACGCCTTTAGACGTGCCGGCTTCCACAGGGTCAAGCGAGCAGAGCCCGGCCGCGACCCGCCGCCTCACGCCCGACGAACGCCTCGCGCGCCTGCGCGAGGGTCCGATCCCGATCACGCTCGCGGTGGTGCTTGGCATCCTCACCGCCGCCGGTCCGATCTCGACCGACGCCTACCTGCCCGCCTTCCCCACCATCGAGCGCTCGCTGCATGCGGTGGCCGGCTCGGCCCAGCTCACGCTCGCCGCCTGGTTCGCGGGCCTCGCCTGCGGCCAGATCCTCCAGGGCCCCCTGAGCGACCGGCACGGACGGCGCGTGCCGCTGATCGCGGGCGGGATCCTGTTCACGCTCGCCTCGGCCGGCTGCGCGCTGGCTCCGAGCATCCCGGTGATGTGCGTGTTCCGCTTCCTCGCCGCCTTCGGCGCCTCGGCCTCGACCGTGGTGCCGCGCGCGGTGGTGCGCGACCTGCGCGACGGGCACGAGGCCCGGCGACTGATGGCCCAGCTGATGCTCGTGATGGGCGTGGTGCCGATCCTGGCGCCGTCGATCGGCGGCCTGATGCTCACGGTCGCCAGCTGGCGCTACATCTTCTGGATGGCGACGCTGTTCGGCCTCGTCTCGGTCGTGCTCGCCTGGCGCGTGCTGCCGGAGACCCTGCCGCCCTCCCGTCGCATCCGGGTCCGCCCGGTCGACCAGATCACCCGCTACATCGAGATCGCGCTCGACCGCACCTTCATCACCAACGCGCTCGTGGGCGGCATGGCGATGTTCGCGCTGTTCTCCTATCTCGGCGGCTCGCCCGTGGCCTATGTCCGCGAATACGGGCTCAGCCCCGCCGAATACGCGCTCGCCTTCAGCGCCAACGCCTTCGTGTTCATCGGATCCGCGCAGGTGACCGTCCCGCTGACCCAGCGTTTCGGCGTGGAGACGGTGCTGCGGCGCGGCACCACCTACCTGATCTGCGCCACGCTGTTCCTCCTGCTGGTGGCGCTGACCAATCTCGGCCACCTGCCGCTGCTGCTGGTGGCGATCGGCCTCTGTCTCGCCGGGATGGGCGTCACCGTGCCGATCGCGCCCGTGGCCGCCCTGTCGCGCCACGCGGCGCATGCCGGCAGTGCCTCGGCGCTGCTCGGGACGATGCAGTTCGTGCTCGGCGCGATCGCCGCCTTCGCCGTGGGCGAGCTCGATGACGGCACGGCGCGCCCGCTCGCCGGCATGATGGTGCTGGGCGCGCTCGGCGCGAAAACCGCCTTTCTCCTGCGCCCGAAAGGAGCCGCCACGGAATGACCGCCCGCGCCGACGCACTGCTCGAACGGGCTTTCTCGTGCCTGGAAGCGGCCCCTGCCGATCGCGGATCGGAGTTCCGTCTGCTCCAGCTCGCCACCGTAGCACCCGACGGAGCGCCCGAGCTCCGCACGCTGGTGCTCCGTCGCTTCGAGCGCTCGCCCCTCGTCGCGACCTTCCATGCCGACCGGCGCTCGGCCAAGATCCGCGCGATCTCGGCCGCGCCGCGGGTGGCGCTGCTCGCCTGGTCCGACGCGATGCAGCTCCAGGTCCGTATGACGGGCGAGGCGCGCATCCACACCGGCGACGACGTGGCGCGTGCCGAGTGGGACGCGCTGTCGTCGGGGGCGCGCGCGACCTACACGCTCGCCGCCATCCCCGGCACGCCGGTCACGGACGCCGAGGCGGACGCGCATATCCACGAGGCGGACGCTCTCGGCCAGTTCGCGGTTCTCCGGATCGCGGCGGCCAGGCTCGACATCCTTGAGCTCGGTCCGAAGGGCGCGCAGTTCCGCGTCCGGGCCGCCGCGGACGATCCGGTGGCCGGGCGCGTCGGCGCATGAGAGATTGGCACCCCGCGTTTACCGGGTGGTCACTCATTGGCGCCCATGATCCGGTATGACGCACGCTGCCTACGACCCCCACCAGGTCCGCCACACGCTCGAAGCCATGCTCGCGGCCGAGGCGGTGTCGCCCAACCCCGAGGTCCATTACCTGCTCTGGGAGGCGTGCCTCGCCGGCGGCGACCGCGTGTCCGGCCTCGCCCATCTCGCGCGCGCGGTGGCGCTCGACCCGCTCCGCTCGCGCCCGGTGGTGAGCGGCGGCGAGCTGCCGCGCCGCACGGTGCTCGTGCTGGCCGTGCCCGGCGATTTCCAGGCGAACCTGCCGTTGGCGATGCTGTTCGACAGCGCGACCGCGCTGCACACGCTGCATCTCGCCGACCCGGCCGCGATCCTCGCCGATCCCGCCCGCTTCATCCCCACGCGCCTGCCCGCGATCGACGCCGTCTTCATCGCCATCGCCGAGGACGAGCCGCATCGCGAAGCGCTCGCCGCCGCCGATGCGCTGGCCGCGGCGATCGGCGCGCCGGTCATCAACCGCGGCGGCACGATCGCGTCGCTCTCCCGCGAGGGGGTGGCGCATCGCCTGGTGAACATCCCGGGCGCGATCGTGCCCGCGCAGCGTCACCGCAGCCGCGCCGAGCTGGTCGCCGCCCCGCCGCGAATGCCCTGCATCCTGCGTCCCCTCGGCTCGCATGCCGGCCGCAGCCTGGCCCGCGTCGCGTGTGCGGACGAACTCGCGCGCTATCTCGCCAGCGCCCCCGGCGAGGATTTCACCACCGCGCCCTTCGTTGACAGCCGCTGGCCGGACGGGCTCTACCGCAAGATCCGCGTGATCTTCGTGGCCGGGCGCCCGTACCCGCTGCACCTCGCCATTCATGACGACTGGGCGGTCTGGTACTACAACGCCGCCATGGACCGCCATCCGGCGCGGCGCGCCGAAGAGAACCAGTTCCTCACCGACATGGAAACGACGATCGGTATCTCGGCGACCCGCGCGCTCTACGCGATCGCGCACGAGATCGGGCTCGACTACGTGGGCCTCGATGCCGGCCTCATGCCCGACGGAAGGCTGCTGGTGTTCGAGGTCGAGACAGGCATGCTCGTGCATGATCCGGGTGCGGCACCCGACGTTGCCGACCGCCGGATTGCCTATCGGCGCATCCTCAGGGCGGTCGAGCGGATGATTGATGATCGGGCGGTCCGGCAGGCGTCTGCCGCCGCCTAGGAGAAGGTGAAGGGCATCACGCCGGAGGCGAGCCGCGTACGGAGCCCCTCAACCCCGCTGTCGGCCAGCCCGCGGCCACCGGCACGGCCACGCGCGATCATCACGCGAGCCGACCGGTTGTCGACATGGTCGAGCTCCGGTGCGGCGCCCAGCGGCGGCCTGATGGCTCCACGGTGAGAGATCGTTCAGGGACCCCGTGGTGAGTGCTGACACGTGCCCCCAAACAACTGGCACGATCATGCGACGACCATGTGTTCTGCGACCGGAAGGTGCGGATGGTCGCGTCAGGCTCGCCGCGTCGTCAGCCCGAGGTCGGGGAACCGGGCACCTGCACGGTGCTGATGCTGTGGTCGTTGGCCGTGAGCACGAGAGGCGGAAAGGCAACGAACGCCGCGAGCCGTTCATACGTGCCGCTCATCACGTAGTCGATGCTGGCGTTCGCCATCGTCCCCAACATGGGGAACCAGATCTGCATCGGCCTGAGCGGCCGCGAAACCGAGAGCAACTTGGCCGCTCCGGCAGGCGAGATCGTGTAGGCGGGGATGCCGAGCGAGCGGACGAGACGAAAGGGGCGCGTCTCCACGTCAAGCTTGTGGAAACCTGGGAGCGCCGGTCGCATCCGATCCTGCTCGCAGAGTGCCAGCGATCGCGAGATGCCCGGCATCAACTCGAAGAACATGACCGTGTCGAAGTTCCAGCCCCACTGGATGTAGTCCCAATCGGGTGCGAGGCCGGCGACCACGCGCGCTGACTCCGCGACGAAGTTGGCGCAGAGCGTCGCGTCGTCCTCGAGCACGGTCACGGGTGCGCCCGACGCCACCGCCTGCTCCCACAGCGCCAGGTGCGAGAACGCGTTGCCGATCGCGCCACGCGTGTAGCCGAGATCGCCGGTGATGCGGCCCTCATCCACCAGAGCCGCGAGGTCGAGTGCCGCGCCGTCGGTGCCGGGGAAGCGGTCCGCGACGACATGAGGATTGACCCTGTAAAAATCCGCGAGCCGAGCGGTGCTGCGGTCCAGGTTGATCAGGACGGTGCGGATCGGCGCAGTCATGGGCGGCACCGCTCACTCTCGAGACGCCCGTCCCGCGCGATCATCTGGGGGGAAGTGGTCGCGAGCGCGTCCAGGAACCGGACGGCGAAGCTGCCCGGTCCGTCCGCCCCGGCAGCCGCCCGCTCGGCCGCCACCGCGAAGAGCACATGGGCGGCGGCCAGGCCCGCGAGCGCGTCGCCTGCCGCCGCGATCGCGGCCGCCGCAACCGCGCCGAGCGCGCAGCCCATCGCCGTGACCCGGGTCTGCAGCGGATCGCCACCGGCAATCCGCAGCACCCGGCCGGCACCGAACAGGTGGTCCACCGGCCCCGAGGCGGAGACCGCGTCCGCCTGGGCGAGCAGGGCGGCGGCAGGCCCGGCGACCGCATCCGGGGAAGCGGTGGCGTCGACCCCGCGTCCAGGCCCGGCGCCCGTCGTGGCAAGCCGCGCGGCCGCGGCAAGTCCCGCGATCTCGGAGGCGTTGCCGCGGATCGCGGCGGGGTGGTGCCGCGCGAGCAGGGCGGCCGCCACCTCGCTGCGCCAGGGCAGGCCGCCCACGCCCACCGGATCGAGCACCCAGGGCCGGCCATGCGCGCGTGCGGCGCCGGCGGCCAGGTGCATGGCCTCGACCTGCGCCAGGGTGGGGGTGCCGAGATTGATGAGCACGGCGTCGGCGACCGCGGCGAAGCCGGCCGCCTCCTGCGGGTTGTCGACCATGGCGGGAGAGGCGCCGGCGGCGAGCAGGGCGTTGGCCACGAAATTGGCCGAGACGGTGTTGGTGAGGCACTGCACGAGCGGCCGTATCGCTCGCATCCGCCCCACCACCTCGGCCGCATCTGCGGCGTCGATGCGCCGGTTCGCGTCGTTCATGCTTGACCTCTCGCCGACCCCGCTACACTTCTCGGAGGCCACTCTCGCTCGGATGCGCGTCGTTCCATGTCAACACGGGTGCTGATCGATCATCGCGCCGGAGGCGCGTCAAGCGCCCTGACCGCCGGAGGCGCGTCGAGCGCCGTGGCCGCCGGAGGCGCGTCAAGCGCCCTGACCGCCGGGAGCGCGCTGGGCGCGCTGCTGGGCCCGAGCGCGCTCGTGACCGACAGGCCCGCGCTGCGCCATCCCGAAAAGGCGAAGCGGCCGGACAATCCGCCGCTGCCCAAGCCCGCGTGGCTGCGCGTGAGGGCGCCCACCCACCCGGTCTACAACGAGACGCGCGACATCATGCGCGCGGGAAAACTCGTCACCGTGTGCGAGGAGGCCGCCTGCCCGAACATCGGCGAGTGCTGGTCGCAGCGCCACGCCACCATGATGATCATGGGCGAGACCTGCACCCGCGCCTGTGCCTTCTGCAACGTGCGCACCGGGATGCCCGAGGCACTCGATCCGGCCGAGCCCGCGCGGGTCGGCGATGCGGTGGCGAAACTCGGCCTCCGCCACGTGGTGATCACCTCGGTCGATCGCGACGACCTCGCCGATGGCGGCGCTGCCCACTTCGCGGCCGTGATCCGCGCGATCCGGAGCGCCTCGCCCGCCACCACGATCGAGATCCTCACCCCCGATTTCCTGCGCAAACCGGGTGCGCTCGAGCGCCTGGCCGAAGCGCCTCCGGACGTCTTCAACCACAACCTCGAGACCGTGCCGCGCCTCTACCCCACGATCCGGCCGGGAGCGCGCTACTACCAGTCGCTCCGCCTGCTCGACGAGGCCAAGCGCGCCATGCCGGGCGTGTTCACCAAGTCCGGCCTGATGGTGGGGCTCGGCGAGGAGCGTCCAGAGATCGGCCAGGTGATGGACGACCTGCGCATCGCGGACGTCGATTTCCTCACCCTCGGCCAATACCTGGCGCCCACCCCGAAGCACGCGCCGGTCGCCCGCTTCGTCACGCCCGACGAGTTCGCCGACTACGCCACCACGGCGCGCGTGAAAGGTTTCCTGCTCGTGAGTGCGACGCCGCTCACCCGCTCGTCGTATCATGCGGACGCGGATTTCGCCGCCCTGCAGGCAGCCCGCCGCGCCCAGCTCTCGCCGCGGGCCGCCTGATCGGTGCCGACCCATGCCGAGCACCAGGTCGTCGCGTGGCAGCCCGAGCAGATGTTCGACCTCGTCGCCGATGTCGGCCGCTATCCCGAGTTCCTGCCCTGGTGCACCGCGGCTCGCGTGCGCACGCGCTCGGAGACCGAGGTCGTGGCGGATCTCACGATCGGCTTCGGCCCGTTCCGCGAGAGCTTCACCAGCCGGGTGGCGCTCGACCGTCCGCGCGCGGTCTCGGTGCGCTACGAGCGCGGCCCGTTCCGCTACCTGAACAACAACTGGCGCTTCCTGCCGGACCCGCGCGGCACGCGGGTGGAGTTCTTCGTCGATTTCGAATTCCGCTCGCGGCTGCTGCAATCGGCGATCGGCGTGGTGTTCAACGAGGCGGTGCGGCGCATGGTCAACGCGTTTCTCAAGCGGGCGCGCGACATCTACGGCCAGCCTGCGGCGGGCGCACCGGCCGCACCGCGCACCCCTGTTGCCTGAAAACCTCGCCCTCCCACCAAACATGTGAGGCCGGTGCAACAGGCCGCACCGCCCCCTGGCGGCTGCAACCCCGTCGAAGCATAGGACGTTCTGCACCCGTTGCGGGCATTCGGCGACGCGTTCCCGCCTTGGGTCGTGCAGGCGCGCGACCGCAGGTTTGCGAATTGTGGTTCGAAGGGGAGAGTTGAGCAATGAGTTCCATGTTGAGAATTGGCGTCTGTACGGTCGCGATCGCGTTCGCGGCGTCCATGCCGGCGATGGCGCAGACCGACGCCAGCAAGACCACCACCACCAAGCACCACATGCATCACGCGATGATGCACAAGGGCAAGCACGGCAAGATGGCCAAGGGCAGCATGTCCGAGGGCGATTCCGCGGTGGCGAAGCTGAACGAGCAGAGCCTCATGCAGGCCAAGGAAGGTGCCGCACCGGCATCGTCCGGCGGCGCGATGACGCCCGCTTCCGGCGGGGCGATGGGCGGCGGCTCGATGGGCGGCGGGGCGATGGCGCCCGGGTCCAGCGGCTCGATGGCGCCCGCGTCCAGCGGCTCGATGGCGCCCCCGGCGTCCTCCACGTCGACCACCGCCGCACCGAAGTAAGACAAAGTTCCTCGGACGAGTCTTCGCGAAGGCGGCCTCCGGGCCGCCTTCGTCGTTTGGGGGGCGAGGAAGGCCAGGGGCTCTGCCCCTGGACCCCGTCAAGGGCGAGCCCTTGAAACCCCGGACTTCAGG
>CAXTVZ010000054.1:11283-17178 GCA_964247685.1 uncultured Acetobacteraceae bacterium | reverse complement strand
CCGAGATAATGAGCCCCCGCCTTCTCGTTCGCGCTCACCTGCCGCGACCCGTCGCCGGCCGCGATGGTGCTCGCACCATAAGGGGTGCCGCCCGAGACCTCATCGAGGGTGAGCTGCCCCTGGAACGAGTAGGGCAGTCCGGTCACGACCATGCCGTGATGGAGCAGGTTGGTCAGCAGGCTGAACAGCGTCGTCTCGTTGCCGCCGTGCTGGCTCGCGGTCGAGGTGAACGCCGCGCCGACCTTGCCCGCGAGCTTGCCCTGGAACCACAGACCGCCGGTCTGGTCCCAGAACTGCGCCATCTGGCTGGTCAGGCGGCCGTAGCGCGTGGGCGAGCCCACGATGATGCCGTCGTAGTTCGGCAACTCGTCGACAACGGCGAGCGAGGCCGCCTGGTCGAGCTTGAAGTGGCTCGACTTGGCGACCTCCTCGGGAACGAGCTCGGCCACGCGGCGGAGGTCGACGGTGGCCCCAGCCTCGCGGGCGCCGGCGGCCACGGCCTCGGCCATGGTCTCCACGTGTCCGTAGGTGGAGTAGTAGAGCACCAGGATCTTCGCCATTGGGAACGCACTCCTCAGTTGGTGGAGAGGAGAATGGCACTTGCGCGGAGGCGCCGGAATGGAAACGATGGAAATCTATCGTTTCCATCCTGTCGAGGACGACCGGTGCGCCTTCCCGATCTCGAAGCCTGGGCGATCTTCTCGCGCGTCGCGGAATCGGGCTCGTTCGCGGGAGCGGCGACCGAGCTCGGCATCGCGACCGCGACCGTCTCGAAGGCGATCTCGCGGCTCGAGGCACGGGTCGGCGCCCCGCTGCTGACGCGGAGCTCGCGCCGGGTGGCACTCACGGCCCTCGGACGCGAACTCGCCGGCACGGCAAGCGCGATGCTGGCGGACGCGGAGGCGCTCGAGGGCAACGCGTCCGCGCAAGGCTCGGAACCCCGCGGCACGGTGCGGATCGCGGCACCGATGTCGTTCGGCGTCAACTACGTGGCCCCGCTCCTGCCCGAACTGCTCGCGCGCCATCCGGCGCTGTCGGTGGAGCTCTCGCTGTCGGACGAGGTGGTGGACCTGATCGCGTCGGGGTTCGACTTCGCGATCCGGGCGTCGGCGCGGGCCAGCAACTCGATGCGGATCCGGCGGATCTGCACCGTGGCGACGCGGCTGGTCGCCTCCCCCAGCTGGGTCGAGCAGCACGGGCGCCCGGCGCATCCGGGCGAGCTTCGGCCGGACTGGGTGTTCGGCTATCTCTACGCGCGCACGCCGAACCGGCTCGCCTTCCGCCATCGCGGTACGGGCGAGGAGATCGCGGTCGCAACCGCCGGACGGCTGCGGGCCAACAACGGCGAGGCGATGCTGCCGGGGCTCGAGGCGGGGGCCGGGATCGCCATGCTGCCCGAGTTCATGGTGTGGCAGTCGATACGGCGCGGCGCCCTGGTGACGCTGCTCGACGAGTGGTGCTCGGGGGAGGTCGCACTGAACGTGGTGACGCCGCCCGGGGGTCCGCGCGCGTCGCGGGTGGCGCTGGCGATCGAGTTCCTGGTCGAACGCCTGGCCCGCGCACCCTGGGCGAATGCGGCGCCGGCTAGCGCGGACACGCCGGCGATCGCGGGCTGACGGCTGGCCGCGCTCGTGCAGAGACTGCTGGCACTTGCCTATCTTGTGCTGGCCCTCCCGGTCGTGCTGCGCCTGGCGTGGGTCACGCCGCCGTTCCAGTCGCCGGACGAGGCGGCGCATGTCTTTCGCGCAGCCCAGATCGGACAGGGCGGGCTGATCGGCACGCGCTCGGCATGGGGCGAGCCTGGCGGGGTCACCGATGCCGGGCTCGCGGCGGCGGCAGGCCTGTTCGAGGCGCTTCACTTCCAGCGCCATGCGACCGAGACGCCGGCGATGGCGTGCGCGGTGCGCGACACGGTCTGGAGCGCAGGATCGCGGTTCCAGGGCTTTCCGAACACGGTGATCTACCCGCCGTTCTTCTACGCGCCGGAAGCGCTCCTCATCGCCGGCGCGCGCCCGCTGCATCTGCGGGTCTGGCCCACGCTCAGGGTCGCACGCATGGTGAACGGCATCCTCGCGGTGACGCTCGCCGCCCATGCGATCGCGATCGCGGGGACGGGGCTGCCGCTGCTGGCGGTGCTGCTGTCGCTGCCGATGACCGTGGGGCTGTTCGCGTCGTGCAGCCAGGACGCGCTGCTGATCGCGGTCGCGGGATGGACCGCCGCCTTCCTGTCCCGGCGCGCGCAGGACGGGGCGCGCCGCGCGGGCGGATGGGCGCTGGTCTCGCTCGGCCTCGGCGCGATGGCCGCCGCCCGGCCACCCTATGCCGCCTTCCTCCTGCTGCCCGTCGCGATCGCGTGGACGCGTGGCCGGCCGTGGCCGGGATCGTGGGCGAGTGCCGGCGCCGCCGTGATCCTGCTCGGATGGATCGCGCTCGGCACGGCGGGGCTCGTGTCGCCGACGCGCGCCGGCGGCGGCCTGCTCGGCGGCGCGCAATGGCGATACGCGTCGCACCATCCGGGCGCGCTGCCGATGGCGATCGGCCGGACGCTCGTGTCGAGGGTGGGGGATTTCTGGCGCTCGTTCGTGGGCGTGCTCGGCTGGCTCGACGTCGTTCTGCCCGCGCCGGTGTACGTGGCGATCGAGGCGGTGCTGGTCGGTTCGGTCGTGCTGGCGGTGCCCGGGGCCTGGTCGCTGTGGAAGCGGAACCGCGCGCTCTCGATCGCCGCCGCGTGGGCCGTCGCGGCCGGTGGCCTGCTCGTGATGGTGATCCAGTACCTGGCCTGGACGACGGCGGGGCTCGGTCCGATCGACGGGCTGCAGGGCCGCTACTTCATCCCGATCGCCATGATGGCGGCGGTCCTGGCCGGACCGGCGCGGCCGACGCGGCCGCTTCTTGGGGTTTCGATCGTGGTGGTGGTCGGCCTGCTCGCGGCGGATCTCACCGTGGTCGCCAACACGGTCAAGCGGCACACCACGATCGTGCGGTGCGCGGGACGGTGAGCGGCGTCGCGAGCGACGGCGGGGCGTTCAGAACGAGCGGCATCACTGACGTCAGGTCATCGTCGCGAATGGCGGAGTGCTGGTCGAGCGCTTCCCTGCCCACGGCGGGATCCAGCGCTCAGCTACCGAATCGAACGCGCCGAGGATGCAACCGCCCAACATGTGCAGGTCCAGGATCGCTGATCCTGGCGGGGTTTGGAGCAGCGCCCCAACCTTCTTTCACCCCGGAGACACCCGCGTATACCCCTGGAGCCGCTGCGCGATCGCCCGCCCGCTCTCGCTCACCGGCAGCGCCCCGAGATACGTCCCGTTCGGCCCCACCAGCAGCAGCACCGCGTCGTGCTCCACCGCTTCGCCGTTCGCCGCGGACGCGCGGATATCGAACCGGCTTTCGACCACCGAGATCTCGGCCGCGGTGCCGGTCAGGCCGACCAGGCTCGGTCCGAACTGGCGCACGTAGCGGTGCACCACCACCGGCGTGTCGTGGCGCGGATCGACGGTGACGAACACCGGCTGGATGCGGGACGCGCCGTCGCCCAGATCGCGCATGGCGTCGGCGACCGAGGCGAGCGTGGTCGGGCAGACGTCGCGACAGGCGGTGTAGCCGAAGAACATCAGCATGTAGCGGCCGCGGAAATCGCGATCGGACACCCGCACGCCGTCGTCGCGCAGCAGCGACCAGTG
Organism: uncultured Acetobacteraceae bacterium; assembly: GCA_964247685.1. GTDB lineage: Bacteria > Pseudomonadota > Alphaproteobacteria > Acetobacterales > Acetobacteraceae > CAXTPV01. The sequence goes on along the minus strand of CAXTVZ010000054.1, from coordinate 13,495 downwards.
GCCGCCGATCGTGGCGACGCTGGGCACCGGGCCGCCGATGGCGACCAGCAGGAGGGCGGCGAGCGCCACCACCGCCACGCCGCCCGCGAGCAGGATCGCCATCGGGTGGCGCGGTGTCCTCTTTCTCATGAGCCGGTCCTAGCTCCGCCGTCCTGCAATGGGCTGCATGTCCATCCCCGGCGTGGCGTTGCCGAGGATGACCGCCGCCACTATGGCGACAATGCCGCATCCCGTCTGGAAAAGAATGGTGGCGAGGAGGCGCGCGCGGGCACCGGGCGCGTCCGGGCCGGCGAGTGCGGGCGCGAAACGGTAGCGGTTGAGGCAGGCGCCGCCGAGCAGGAGCGCGAACAGCAGCGTCTTGACCAGCACGAGGACGCCGTAGCGCGTGCCCCAGAGCGCCGCGGGCGAGCCCACCAGCAGCGTGCCCTGGACCAGGGCCGAGAGGGCGAGGGCCGCCACCGCGAGCCTGCCCGGCGGGGAGAACCAGCGTGCGGCGCGGCCGCCGATCGCGAGCGGGGCGGCGCCGATCGTGAGAAGCAGCGGCGGCAGGCCGCCGACCCACACCGCGGCCGCAAACAGGTGCAGCACGCCGGCGATCACGAGCGGCAGCCCCGAAGCACCCATTGCCATGCCATGCCCGTGCGCCGCCTCGGCCACCAGCGCGAGGGCGCCGGCGAGGCAGGCCAGCGCGAATCCCGCGCGGAGGGTGATGGCGCCGAGCAGGAGGAAGCCGGCCTGCAGCAGCACGAGATGGCCGAACAGCGTCCGGTGCAGCACGAGTGCCAAGCCGCCGAGATCGCCCGCGAGGGTGGCGGTCTCCGCCAGTGTCCACGCGACCAGCCCCGCCGCCGCACCGGCAAGGGACCAGGCGGCGAGACGGCGGATGCGGTCGCGATCATCGGGTCCGGCTCCCGCGCGCGGCAGCACGTAGGCGCCGAAGAACGCGGTGCCGGCGAACAGCAGCGCGCACGCGGTGAACGCTGCGTGGGCGGCGAGGAGAGCAGCGGTCACCGTGCGGACGGCGCCGCCACGGTGAAGGTGAACCGACCCTGCGTGCGGTGGGTGTCGACCGCGGTCGCGTGCCATTCCACGGTGTAGGCGCCGGGCCCGGTCGCCCGGAGCCCGACGGCCACGCGGGCGGCGTCGCCGCCCACCACCTGCAGCGACCCGCGATCGTCCCGGTGCCCGGCGGCGTCGGTCACCGCGATCGTGCTGAAGGCTGGCTCCAACTCCTCGGTGAAGTGGATGGTGACGGCGGAAGGGGCGGCCGCGACCGTGCTGCCGACCGCGGGGGTCGCGTCGGCGAGGAAGGCGTGCGCGCGGGCGGGTGCTGCGGGGGCAAGCGCGATCAGCGCGGCGAGTGCGGCCCTCATGGGAACAGCGGCTTTCCGATCGAGTGCGGGAACAGGTCGTCGAAGAAAAAATGGACCAGCCCGACCGCGCCCACATTCGTGCCGGCCGCGTGGTCGAGCGGCACCAGCGCCTCGACGCCGACCTCGCCCCATTGCGCGAGATAGATGACGCCGGGTGCGGCGATCCAGGTGGTGCTGCCGTTGCTCGGCTGCGAGGCCGGCGAGGACCAGGTGAGCTCCACGATCGGGATCATGTCCGCGAAGATCCCCCGCAGCCCGATATTGCGCACCTGACTCTGCAGATAGGGGATGCTGTACTGGACCGAGAACGCGCCCGACCAGCTGTTGCTGTCGCCGGCGTTGAAGGTGGCGGCGATCCCCTCGGCGGGGTTGGCCGGCGCGGTCTGCTTGAGCTCGGTGTCGGCGATCGTGTAGCCGAGCTCGCCGGTCACCGCGAAGGGCCTGAGCCAGCCCACGGGCAGGTCGCCGAGTCCCTTGCCGCCATAGATCGTGGGCGCGGTCGAGCCGAACCGGTCGCCATTGACGTGGTCGGTGCCGGTGCCGCCGATCTCGCGGATGACGCCGAGCGAGACCACCGCCTCGTGCGCGTCGTTGGTCCAGGCCTGCCACTTGGCCGTGACGACCAGGTTCTCCCAGCCGCTTTCAGTGCCGGAGCCATCGGTGTGCACGACGTCGTAGCCGTCGTTGAGGATCAGCGCCGTGTTGTCGGTGATGGTCTTGTCGTATTCGAAGCCGAGATCGACCTCGTGGGTGGGGCCGGCGCCACCCTGCGCACCCGTGCGCGTGTAGGTGAAGGATGGGAACGACGCCTCGTCCGACACGCCGGGATCGTCGAAGGT
>CAXTVZ010000054.1:0-11183 GCA_964247685.1 uncultured Acetobacteraceae bacterium | reverse complement strand
TGTAGGTGAAGGATGGGAACGACGCCTCGTCCGACACGCCGGGATCGTCGAAGGTCAGCGTGACGGGGAAGACGCGGGCGCCCGCAATGACGTGGGCGTACGCGGGTGGGGCGTGCGCGGGTATAGCGGCCGCAAGGCCACAGGCGGCAAACGCCGCCCGCCTGGCGAGAATGGGCATGGCTCGGTCCTGATCGGGAGCTGCGTTCCGGCGGCCGCGTGGGCGAACGCCGTGGGCGTCAGGTGCCGAAGGGCGGACCTCGTGAGGGTGCGAACGGACGCAGCCGACGCGGCGGCGGTGCGCGCGCGAGCGGACGCAGGATCGATCCCGCCGCCACCGCGCGAGCGGGCAGCGGCACCATCACGGGCGACGCGAGCGGGGCGGCGTGCGGCGTGAGCGACAGGCTCAGCGCGCAGGCGGGCTCGGGGCGGCCGGGCGGGTGGTCGTGGCGGTGCGATGCGGGCGCGCCGCACATGATGTGGGACGCGTCCATGGCGGCGAACTGGACCGCACGCGCGTCGTCCGGCACCACGAGTGCGCCTGCCAGGACCTGACCGAGCAGGGCCAGAAAGGCGAGGCACCGGAACAGGGCCGACGGAGCGCCGACCCGACCGCGACGTCCGTCGGTGGTCACCCGACCGCGACTCACCCGACCGCGACTTCCGTCGGTCGTCACTCGACCGCGACCTCCATCGACGGCGTCAGACCGACGCCGAGAGACAGCCGCTCGAGCCGGCGCCACACGCTTTCGCCGGCCATCAGCCCGACCCCACGGGCGAGCGTGAGCGTGAGCTTGCCCGCCGGCCGGCCGGGTTCGAGCGTGGCGCCCACCAGCAGGCCGGGCAGGCCGCCGCTCAGCATGGCGGCCAGGCGAAGGGCCAGGCCCAGCCGCTCCGCTCTGCGGAACTGGCGCTCCTCGAGCAGCGGGCGGATCGCGATGATGAAGGGCTCGTCACCCTCGGCGTCGTAGCGGATCGCCACCGCGGTCGCGAGGAACGCGCGGCCGGGATGGTCGAGCGCGCTGCCGGGCTGGCGGAGGATGCGTTGGAAGGACTGCTCGGCGCGGTATTCGGGGTGGTCGTGGCTGCCGGTGTCGGCGAGCTCGCAGGCGGCCTCGCGCCATTGCCGTTCCAGCGCCGTCTCGTCGGTGAAGAGCGGCGCGGTCCAGTCGACGAGCACCGCCGGCAGGCCGGGATCGCGGCCGAGCAGCAACCCGAGCGCGCGGGCCTCGGCCACCAGCGGGTTGGCCGTGGGCGGCAGGCCGGGCACCACGCGGTCGAGGAACCAGCCCTCGCGCAGGCCATTGGCCGAGAACACCACACGGGCGGGCGAGATCGCGCGCAGCAGCCGGCGCAGCACCACGGCGGCGAAGGGCAGGTCGTCGGCGCGGCGGCGCAGGCCGGGCACGCGCTCGATCATGCGCTTCGGCAGGTCGGTCACCAGGCCCGCGAAGTGGCGCGCCTCCTCGAGCGGGAGGGCGTAGTGATGGACGATGTGGAGCGGGTAGTCCTCCTGCGCCATGTGCAGGCGGGCGAGCGCGCGAAAGGCGCCGCCCACCAGGAACAGGTCGCGGCCGGCGCCCGTGGCGATCCAGGGGACGGTCGCAAGATCGGCCTCGACCACCGCCTTGGCACGCGCCGGGTCGCCGCCCGCGCGGTCGCCCAGACGCAGCACGCCGAGCTTGAGCGAGGCGGAGCCCACGAGATGCCCGTCCTCGAGGCGCACCACCTCCAGCGAGCCGCCGCCGATGTCGGCGAGCGTGCCGGTGGCCGCGGGCGCCCCCGCGAGCACGCCGGCCGCCGAGTAGCCGGCCTCGGCGGCGCCGCTGAGGATGCGGATCGGCACGCCGGGCATGATCCGCTCGAGCGAGGCCACGAAGGCGGGACCGTTCGCCGCGTCGCGCACGGCCGCGGTCGCCAGCACCTCGAACGGATCGGCGTGCATCGCATGCGCGATCGCGTGGTAGCGCGCCATCACGTCGAGCGCCTGGGCCACGCCCTCCGGGTTCAGCTTGCCGGTCGACTGCAGGCCCTTGCCGAGGCGGAGCACGGCCTTCTCGTTGAAGATCGCGACCGGGGTGCGGCCGGCCTGCTCGAACACGACGAGGCGGACGGAGTTGGAGCCGAGATCGACCACCGCCGAGCGGGCGCGGGTCCAGATCGAGGGGCGGGTGCGGGCCATGCGGCGACTCAGTCCTGCAGGATTCGGTCGGGGCGGCGCGGCAGCGGTCGCGCGATCGGGGCGGCACTCGGCGGATGCAGCGCCGAGCCGCGGCCGGAGAGCGACGGGTTGGTCATGAAGTAATTGTGCGCCGAGACCGGCTTGTCGCCCGGCGGCAGGCGGCGCCACACGCCGTCGGGGCCGAGCTGCCAGGATTGCAGCGTGTCGCGCAAATTGTTCGCCATGATCTGGTCGAGCACCTGCGCGTGCACCGTCGGGTTGCGGATCGGCACCATGGTCTCGACGCGCCAGTCCATGTTGCGCGCCATCCAGTCCGCGCTCGAGATGAACACCAGCGCGTCGCGGTTGGGCAGCCGGTGGCCGTCGCCGAACACGAAGATGCGGGAATGTTCGAGGAAGCGCCCGACGATCGACTTGACCTGGATGTTCTCGGACAGGCCGGCGACTCCGGGGCGCAGGCAGCAGATGCCGCGGATCACGGCCAGGATTTTCACGCCCGCATGGCTCGCCTCGTAGAGCTTGTCGATCAGCTCGTCGTCGACGAGGCTGTTCATCTTCAGCCAGATCGTGGCGGGGCGGCCGGCCTTGGCATGCTCGATCTCGCCTTCGATCAGCGCCATCAGCCGCGGCCGGATCGTGAGCGGGGAAAAGGCGAGCGCCTCCATGTGCTCGGGACGCGCGTAGCCGGTCATGTAGTTGAACAGGCGGGCCGCGTCGCGGGTGAGCTCGGGGGTCGAGGTGAAGAAGGAGAGGTCGGTGTAGATGCGCGCGGTGATCGGGTGGTAGTTGCCCGTGCCGAAATGCGCGTAGGAGCGCAACGTTCCGCCTTCGCGACGGACCACCAGGCTGATCTTGGCGTGGGTTTTGAGTTCCGCGAAGCCGAACACGACCTGCACGCCGGCGGCCTCGAGCGCGCGCGCGAGGCGGATGTTGGCTTCCTCGTCGAAGCGGGCGCGCAGCTCCACCATCGCGGTGACGGACTTGCCGAGTTCCGCCGCCTCGATCAGCGCCTTGACGATCGGGCTGTCGCGGCTGGTGCGGTAAAGCGTCTGCTTGATCGCCACCACCGCCGGGTCGAGTGCGGCCTGGCGGAGGAACTGCACCACCACGTCGAAGCTCTCGAACGGGTGGTGGACCACGATGTCCTTGGCGCGGATGGCGGCGAAGCAGTCGCCGCCGAAATCGCGGATGCGCTCGGGGAACCGCGGCGCGTAGGAGGGGAACAGCATCGCCGACTTGTCCGACAGGATCAGGCTCTTGATGTCGGACAGGCCCAGCAGCCCGTTGACGCGCTGCACGTCGGCCACCTCGACAGCGAGCTCGTCGGCGACGAAGGCCACGAACGCGTCCTCCATGGCCGCGTCGACCGAGAGGTGGATCACCACGCCGCGACGCCGGCGCTTGAGTGCGGTCTCGTAGGAATGAACGAGGTCCTCCGCCTCGTCCTCGAACTCGACATCGGTGTCGCGGATCAGGCGGAACAGGCCGCGCCCCTTGATGGCGAAGCCCGGGAACAGCCGGTCGATGAACAGCGAAACCAGCGTCTCGAGCAGCACGAAGCGCTCGCGGCCTTCCACGGCGGGCAGGCGGATGAAGCGGGCGATCACCGCGGGCAGCAGGATCAGCCCGCGCATCACCTGGTTGTCGTCGAGACGCGCGAGCTGGAAGCCCAGCACCAGCCCCATGTTGGGGATGAACGGGAACGGATGCGCGGGGTCGATCGCGAGCGGCGTCAGCACGGGAAAGACGCGCTCGCTGAACCAGGTCTCGGCCCAGGCGCGGTCGGCGTCCGAGAGTTCTTCGGGTTCGAGCAGCGCCATGCCGTTGGCGGCGAGCGTCGCGCGCAGCGTGCGCCAGTCGCCCTGCTGGCGCTCGATCAGCGCGCGTGCCCGCTCGATCACCGCCTCGAGCTGCTGCGCCGGCGTGCGGCCATCGGGCGACACGGTCTTGATGCCCTCGCGCGCCTGGCCGATCAGGCCGGCCACGCGCACGGAGTAGAACTCGTCGAGATTGCCGGCCGAGATCGACAGGAAGCGCACGCGCTCGAGCAGCGGGTGGGCCGCGTTCTCGGCCTCCTCGACCACGCGAAGATTGAAGTCCAGCCAGGAGAGTTCGCGATTGATGAAACGGTCGGGATCCCGCCTGCCGATGCGCGGCGGCTCGGCCTCGCCGGGGGCCGGGGAGGACGGGGTGCGCCGGATCGATCGGACGGAGCTCGAGCGCTGCTGCATGGGTGCAGGCTAGAACAGGCGCCGCCCGCGCGCGAGGCCGCTCAGCGTGACGCTTCGGTTTCGCCCCGCTCCGTGAGAACGGAGGTCTCGGCCAGCAGGGCCTGCGCGATCGCGAGTGTCACCGGACGGCCGCGCTCGAGCGCCATGCGGTCCAGCGCCGCCACCGCCGCGCGGAGCGACGCCGCATCGCGCGGCAGACGGGCGCGGAGGAAGCGGGCCACGCCCTCGCCGGCCGCGAGCTGGCGGTCGGCGAGCAGGCGGCCGAACAGCGCGTCGAGCAGGGCGTCGTCGGGATCGCCGATGGCGACGGCCAGCGTCGCGCGCAGCCGGCTCGCGAGGTCGGGCAAGGCCACGTCCCAGCGCGCCGGCGCCGTGCGGGAGGCGAGCAGCAGCGGCACCCGCGCCTCGGCGGCACGGTTCACCAGATGGAGCAGCGGCTCGTCGGCGCCGATCGCGTCCGCGTCGTCCACCGCGAGCGCGCCGGCGGCGGGAAGGGGTGCGTCGGGCGGGAGCGTGCGCACGGCGGAGGCCTCGACGATCGCCGCGTCGCGCCCGGCGGCCAGCTGGCGGCCGAGCCAGAGATGCAGGAGATGGGTCTTGCCCACGCCCGCCGGCCCGTGCAGCGCCAGGCGGCCGAGCGGCCAGTCGCGCCAGGCCTCGCCGGCGAGGAAGGCGAGGGCCGCCTCGTTCGTGGGCGCCGGCATGAAGTCGGCGGCCGCGAACGAGGAGCGGTGCAGGAACGGGAGGGCGAGTTGGCGCAACATCCTGTTCTAGGGGGCGGGCGAAGGTGCCGCGCCGGCGGCGTCCGGGCTCGTCCAGCCGAGCTCCGTCGCCATTGCCGCGAAATATCCATCGCACGCCCCGTGGGCGAACCTCGCCACGCAGCCTTCGCAGTGGCCGTGGTCCCAGGTCGCACTCGGCCGTGCCCAGCGGAGGCGATGGAACACCCGGCCTGCAAGGTGCCGCGCGTCGTCCAGCCGCCATCCGCGTTCGCTCATCTCCATGCGGTCACGGCGGGTCGAGGTAGAGCGGTGAGCGGAGATAGCGCGCGAGCCAGTAGCGGGCGAGCACGCCCACGGTCGCGGCCATCGGCACCGCCAGCATCACGCCCACGAAGCCGAACGCGGCGCCGCCGGCCAGCAGCGCGAAGATCACCCACACCGAATGGAGCTCCACCCGGTCGCCGAGGAAGCGCGGGTAGATCACGTAGCCCTCGAGGAACTGGCCGAGCAGGAACACCGCGCCGACAATCGCCACGCCATGCCAGTCGGGAAACTGCGCGAAGGCGAGCGAGATCGAGGAGACCGCCCCGGTGATCGTGCCGACATACGGGATGAACGAGAGCACGCCTGCCAGCAGCCCCACGATCAGGCCCAGATCGAGGCCGGCCAGCGAGAGCCCGACGGCGTAGAACAACGCCAGCAGCACGCAACAGATGATCTGGCCGCGCAGCCAGGCGGACAGGATGCGGTCGACCTCGGCGAACTGCGCGCGCAGCGAGCCCGCATAACGGCGGGGCAGCCAGAAATCGAGGCGGCCCACCACGGCGGGCCAGTCGCGCAGGAGGTAGAACGCGACCACCGGGGTCACCAGCAGCAGCGACAGCACGTTGAACAGCGCGAAGCCGCGGCCGAGCAGGCCGGCAGCCGCACTGGTGAAGAAGGCGATCGCCGCACCCGCCTCGTTCGAGACCAGGTCGCGCAGGCGCTGGTCGACGTCGCCGCGGCCGAAATGGGTTTCCGCCAGCGCGATCAGGTGGTCGCCGAGGTGGCGCATCGCCGTCGCGTAGGCGGGCACGCGCGCGACGAGGATGGCGATCTGCGCCACGATCAGCGGGTAGAGCAGCAGCGCGCCGAGCACGGCGGACGCGATCAGCAGCACGACCACGACGAGGGCGGCGACGCCGCGGCCGAGACCGAGCCCGGCCAGGCGCGTGCAGAACGGGTGCAGGAAATAGGCGATGCCGGCGGCGGCCACGAAGGGCAGCAGGATCGAGGCGAAGAGATGGAGGGCCACCCAGCCAGCGGCGATCAGCCCCACCAGGAGGGCCGCGCGCTGCAGGCGCGTGGCGCTGCGCACGGCCTCGATTGCGCTCTCCGGGACCTCGATCTCCGCCAGCTCCGGCAGGTGGCTGCTGTCCAAGCTCACATCCTCAACGAGCGTGCGGGCCCCGTGCCAGGAGGACTGGCGAGTGCCGCCCTCGTTTGATACTGCGTCCCATCGTTATCGGGATCACTCATTTGCCCCAGGGTGGCAATCGCAACGGCCTGACCTACCAAGGCTCGGGCGTCGACATCGATGCCGGCGACAAGCTGGTCGAGCGGATCAAGCCGCTGGCACGCGCCACCAGCCGGCCGGGCGTGATGGGAGGCCTGGGCGGATTCGGCGCGCTGTTCGACCTGCGGGCGGCGGGGTTCACCGATCCTGTGCTGGTGTCGTCGACCGACGGTGTGGGCACCAAGCTGATGGTCGCGATCGAGACGGGGCGGCACGACACGGTGGGGATCGACCTCGTGGCGATGTGCGTCAACGACCTCGTGGTGCAGGGCGCGCAGCCGCTGTTCTTCCTCGATTACTTCGCCACCGGGGCGCTGGCGGTCGATGACGCGGCGCGCGTGGTCGCAGGCATCGCCGCCGGCTGCCAGGAGGCGGGCTGCGCGCTGGTGGGTGGCGAGACGGCCGAGATGCCGGGGCTGTACGCGCCCGGGCACTACGATCTCGCGGGCTTCGCGGTGGGAGCGGCCGAGCGCGACGCGCTGCTGCCGCGCGCGATCCCGGCGGGCACCGCGATCCTGGGGCTGCCGAGCACCGGCGTGCATTCGAACGGGTTTTCCCTCGTTCGCCGGGTGGTCGAGGTGAGCGGGCTCGGCTGGGACGCGTCTGCGCCGTTCGAGCCGGCGGCGACACTCGCCGAGGCGCTGCTGCGGCCGACCCGGCTCTACGTCGCGGCGCTGATGCGGTTGCACGGAGCCGGATTGCTGCTCGGCGCCGCGCACATCACCGGCGGCGGCCTGCCCGGGAACCTTCCGCGCGTATTGCCGGACGGAGTCGAGGCCGTGATCGCGGACGGATCGTGGCCGGTACCCCCGGTGTTCGCGTGGCTGGCGCGGACCGGCGGCGTGGCGGGAGAAGAAATGTTCCGGGTGTTCAACATGGGCGTCGGCATGGCGGTGCTGGTGACCGAGGTCGAGGCCGCGCAGGCGATGCTGGCCGAGGACGGGCTGGCCGCACCCGTGATCGGCCGGGTCGAGGCGCGGCCCGGTCCGGCGGGGCTCCGCATCGTTTGAGCGAGCCCGTTGCCATCGCCGTGCTGGCCTCGGGCCGGGGCAGCAACCTGGCGGCCTTGCTCGGGGCCTGCCGGGCGCCCGGCTTTCCGGCCGCGATCCGGCTGGTGGTGTCGAACAATCCGGAGGCCGGCGCACTCGCGCGGGCGCGGGAGGCGGGCGTCGAGGCGATCGCGATCGACCACCGGCCGTTCCGGGGCGACCGCGCTGCGCATGAGCGCGAGATCCAGGCGGCCCTCGCAGCACGCGGGATAGGGCTGGTCTGCCTCGCCGGCTACATGCGGCGCCTGACGCCGCTGCTGGTGGAGACATGGGCGCGGCGGATGCTCAACATCCATCCGAGCCTGCTGCCGGCCTTTCCCGGGCTTGACACGCATCGCCGGGCGCTGGCGGCCGGCGTGGCGCTGCACGGGTGCAGCGTGCATCTGGTGACGGAGGGGGTCGACGAAGGGCCGATCCTGGGACAGGCCGCGGTGCCGGTGCGGGCGGGCGACACGGAGGAGACGCTCGCCGCGCGCGTGCTGGCGGCGGAGCATGTGTTGTATCCGGCGGTGCTGGCCCGGCGGCTGGGTGTGGAGGCAGATGTGCCAGCGGCCGAGATGCTCGTTAGTCTTAGCTAACAAGGAAGATTGGGGCTCTGCCCCAAACCCCGCCAGGAGCAAGGGCCCCTGGACCCCCATCAATTGATGCAGGTCCAGGATCGCTGATCCTGGCGGGGTCCAGGGGCAGAGCCCCTGGCCTTCTTCGTCAGCCCGCGATCTCAAGCGCCGAGAAGAAGAACGCGATCTCGACCGCGGCGGTATCGACCGCATCGGACCCATGCACCGTGTTCGCCTCGATGCTCTCGGCGAACTCGGCGCGGATCGTGCCGGCCTCGGCCTTCTTGGGGTCGGTCGCGCCCATCACGGTGCGATACTTCGAGATCGCGTCCTCAGCCTCGAGCACCTGCACGACGACCGGCGCCGAGAGCATCGACGCGACCAGGTCCTTGTAGAAGGGGCGCGCGCTGTGGACGGCGTAGAACGCGCCGGCCTGGGCCTCGGTCAGTTGGATGCGCTTCTGCGCGATGATACGGAAGCCCTCGCTCTCGAGCTTCGCGTTGATCGCGCCCGTCAGGTTGCGGCGCGTCGCGTCCGGCTTGAGGATGGAAAGGGTACGCTCGACTGCCATGATTTTGCTCCGTTCGGTCCGATTGCGGCGCACAGATAGTGCAAGTGCCTCCTGTGCGAAACCGCGCGCATGAGCGTGCTGGTGGTGCGCGACCTCACGATCCGGGTGGCGGGCCGCACGCTGCTGGACGGCGCGGACCTGGCGATCGGGGCCGGGCAGCGGGTGGGGCTGCTGGGGCGGAACGGGGCCGGCAAGTCGACGCTGCTGGCGACGATCGCGGGCGAGCGGGAGGCGGATGGCGGCATCGTGCAGCTCGCGCGCGGGGCCAGGATGGCGACCGTGCGGCAGGAGGCGCCCGAGGGCCCGGCCAGCCTGCTCGAATGCGTGCTGGAGGGGGACCAGGAGCGGCTGTCCCTGCTCGTGGAGGCGGAAGCGGCCGAGCGCGCGGGCGCCGACGAGGCGGTGCATCTGGCCGAGATCCACGAGCGGCTGCGCACGATCGGGGCGGACAGCGCGCCGGCGCGGGCGGGCGCGATCCTGGCCGGGCTCGGCTTCGATGCGGCGGCGCAGGCGCGCGCGGTGGGCACGTTCTCGGGCGGGTGGCGGATGCGGGTCGCACTCGCCACCGCGCTGTTCGCCAACCCGGAGCTGCTGCTGCTCGACGAGCCGACCAACCATCTCGACCTCGAGGCGACGATCTGGCTCGAGGCGTATCTGCAGCGGTTTCCGGGCGCGGTGCTGGTGGTGAGCCACGACCGCAACCTGCTCGACAACGCCGTGCAGGCGATCGCGCATCTCGACCGGGGCAAGATCAAGCTGACGCCGGGCGGCTACGCCGAGTTCGTGCGCATCCGCACCGAGCAGGCGCTGCAGCAGTCGCGCGAGGCCACGCGGATCGCGGCGAGGCGCGAGCACATGCAGGATTTCGTGGACCGCTTCCGGGCGAAGGCGAGCAAGGCCCGCCAGGCGCAGGCGCGGCTGAAGGCGCTCGCGAAAATGCCGGCGCTCGAGACGGTGGTGGAGCAGGCGCCGACGCGGTTCGACTTCCCCACTCCTGCCCTGCTGGCGCCGCCGATGCTGACGCTGGACGCGGCCGCGGTGGGCTATGACGGCGTGCCCGTCCTGCGCCGCATCTCACTGCGGCTCGACGAGGACGACCGGATCGCGCTGCTGGGCCCCAACGGCCGCGGCAAGTCGACGCTCGCAAAGCTGCTAGCGGGGCGGATGTCGCCGCTCGAAGGCACGCAGTTCCGCGCGAACGGCCTGCGGGTGGGCTATTTCGCCCAGCACCAGACCGACGAGCTCGAGGGCAGCGACACGCCGCTGCTGCACATGCAGCGCGCGATGCCGAAGGCGACCGTGACGGAAGCGCGCGGGCAGCTCGCGCGCTTCGGGCTCGATGCGGATCGGGCGAACACGGCGTGCGAGCAGCTGTCGGGCGGCGAGCGGGCGCGGCTGCTTCTTTCGCTGGCCACGCGCGATGCGCCGCAGCTGCTGATCCTCGACGAGCCCACCAACCATCTCGACATCGATGCGCGCGACGCGCTGGTGCGGGCGTTGACGGATTTCGGGGGCGCCGTCGTGCTGATCAGCCACGATCCGCATCTCGTCGAGCTCGTGGCCGACCGGCTGCTGGTGGTGGGCGAGGGCACAGTGCGGCCATTCGACGGTGATCTGTCGGACTACCGCACGATGATCGCGGAAACGGGTTCGACGCGCGGGGCCAAGCGCGCGGAAAAACCTGGCGGCGCCGGCCGCGACGAGCGTCGGGAGCGGGCTGCGGCGCGCGCGGCACTCGAACCGCTGCGCAAGCGCGCCCGCGATGCGGAAGCGCGCCTGGCGCGGCTCGCCGAAGAACGCCGCGCGATCGAAACGGCGCTGGCGGATCCGAAGATGTACCGGAACGGCCGTGCGGCCGATGTGGCGCGCGAGAACGCGCGTCTTTCGGCGATCGGGCGCTCGGTGAATGCGGCGGAGGCCGACTGGCTGGAAGCGGCGTCCGCTCTGGAGGCGGCGGAAGCAGGAGGCTGACGCGGGTCTGTAAGCTCGGGGCGGACGAAAAAGGCCTCGATTACAAGACGAACCGGGCACAGGCGTCGGCATTCTCCTGATTTCTAGTGGACGTCATGAACTTCCTGACCTGCCCGCAACGGTGTTGGAGACCTTAAGAGTTGTTCTTTCTTGAAAGAAAGAACCAAAGAACTTCTACCCGTCAGGGTCCGAACGCGCCGGCGGGAATGTCCAAATGGATAGAAGTCTTTTTGCTTCTTTTTCTTCAGAAAAAGAAGACTCTCTCAGCGACCGGTTTCTTATTCACAGCCGCATCTAGTGTCCCGGTCCTGAAGTCCGACCGATAATCCTTGTACGTTTCGGCTGTTT
>CAXTVZ010000053.1:0-17666 GCA_964247685.1 uncultured Acetobacteraceae bacterium | reverse complement strand
TCGACGGGTGGTGTTGCCAAGTGCCGGCTGACGCGGTTGAGCCGCAAGTCCCGTGGACGCTCGAGATCGCGCCGGCCGCTGCATGATGTGAGTTCCCCCCCCCCCCCGTCTTTGAAGAAGAGCGTCGTCGACTGATTGGCATATACGGATTACCGTGCCATGGGATGTGGACGCGCAAAGCTGGAAGCGTCGTAAGCTGACGACTCGCCGGACAAGACACGGCTCCTTCCAATCGCGAGAGAGACTGACAGCCTAACCCGGGATAAGCATCTGGCTCATGAAGCAGAGGGCTTGAGAAATGCAAAGTCACAACCCTCGTCGGCCTGAAGGATCTGTTCGTCATAGAGCTTGGCATAGCCGCGGGTCGGCGGCACCTTTCGAGCCGTCGTTTGACCGGACCGTTGCCTCAACTCCTGCTCGCTCACCAGAAGCTCGATTGTGCGGTTCTCGACACTCAGACGGATCCGATCCCCCGTGCGCACCAGTCCGATCGGACCGCCGGATGCGGCATCCGGTGCGACGTGTAGAACAATGGTTCCGTAGGCTGTGCCGCTCATCCGCGCATCCGAGATACGGACCATGTCTTTGAGGCCCGCCCTTGCCAGCTTCGACGGGATGGGCAGGTAGCCTGCTTCCGGCATCGCGGCATCGCTCGACGGCCCTGCGTTCTGCAGCAGCATGAAGTCGTCCGGCTTCACGTCCAGCTCCGGATCATCGACCCGCGTGGCAAGATCCTCGAGGGAAGAGAACACCACCGCGCGCCCCTCCATCTCGAACAGCGAGGGGTCAGCCGCCGATCGCTTCAGGATGGCCCCGCGCGGCGCCATGTTCCCGAAGAGCGCAACCAGGCCGCCGGTCGGGCGCACCGGATCGGCGAAGGGTTTGAGAACCGCCCGGTCCACGTAGGCAGGCCAGTTCTCGATTCGATCGCCGATCGTCTCTCCCGTGACCGTTATACAGTCCAGGTGCAGCAGGTGGCGGAGCTCACGCATCACGGCCGGGATGCCACCCGCCGCATGGAGATCCTCCATGTAGCCGGAACCGGTCGGCTTGAGGTCGACGAGGACGGGAGTCGTGTCGCTCAACGCGTTCAACCGCCGCAGATCGATGGTGTGCCCGAGCCGCCCGGCGATCGCCGTCAGGTGGATCAGCGCATTGGTGGATCCGCCGAGCGCGAGCAGAACGCGGAGCGCGTTCTCGATCGCATCCGGCGTCATGATCCGGCTGGGCCAGCGGTCTGAGGAGATCAGCGCAACCGCCACGCGCCCGCTCTCCTCCGCCATCCGCAATCGGTCGGCGTCGACCGCCGGGATCGCCGCGGATCCCGCCGGCATCATGCCGATGGCTTCGGCGATCGCCGCCATCGTGCTGGCCGTGCCCATCACGGCACAGGTGCCGGCGGTCGAGGCCAGCCGGGCCTCGACTTCACTGATGCCGGTCGGGTCGATCTCGCCGGCCCGATACCTGGCCCAGTAGCGCCGGCAATCGGTGCAGGCCCCGAGCCGCTCGCCCTTGTACTTCCCTGTCGACATGGGGCCGGCGACGAGCTGGATCGCCGGCAGGTCGGCGGAGGCCGCGCCCATAAGCTGCGCCGGCACCGTCTTGTCGCAGCCACCGAGCAGCACGACACTGTCCATCGGCTGCGCCCGCACCATCTCCTCCACATCCATCGACATGAGGTTGCGGAACTTCAGGCTGGTCGGGTTGAGGAACACCTCGCCCAACGAAATGGTGGGGAAAGCGAGCGGCAGACCGCCTGCCGCCAGCACGCCGCGCTTCACCGCCTCGATGATTTCCGGAAAGTGCCGGTGACAATTGTTGAAGTCGCTGGCCGAATGCGCGATTCCGACGATCGGTCGCTGAAGCATCTCCCGGCTGTAACCCATCGAACTCGCGAACGAGCGCCGGAGATAGGCGCTGAACTCGCGGTCACCGTAGTTGGTCAATCCGCGTCGCAGGCCGTGCGGCTCGGAGTCATTGTTACTTGCCATAAGAGCCTACCGGCGCCTCACGCGAAGCGCTGCTTGATGTACTTTGCTTCGAGGTAGTCGAGCACGCCCAACTGGCCGCCCTCGCGCCCCATGCCGCTTTCCTTGATGCCGCCGAACGGCGCTTCAGCCGCCGCCAGCAGCATGTCGTTCACGCCGACCATGCCAACCTCCAGCGCGTTCGCTGCCCGGGTGGCCTTTTCGAGCGAGCGCGAGAACACGTAGCCGGCCAGCCCGAATGGTACGTTGTTGGCTCGTTCGACCACCTCGTCAAATTCGTCGAAGGTCGTGATCGGTGCGACGGGACCGAACGGCTCCTCGCGCATGATTTCTGCCTCGTCGCTGACCCGCCCGAGGATGGTCGGCTGGAAGAAGAAGCCACGATTCCGGTCCTCCGGCGGGGCACCGCCGGTCAGCACCTCGGCGCCCCTGTCCTTCGCCTCCGCCACGAGCCGGATGATGCGGTCGAGGCCGCGCCGGTTGACCATCGGGCCGAACTGGGTGTCCGGGTCGAGGCCTCGGCCGATCTTCAGCGAAGAGGCGACTTCGGTCATCGCCTTCGCGAACGGCTCGTAGATCCTTGAATGGACGTAGAATCGGCTCGGGGAGATGCAGACCTGGCCGGCATTGCGGAACTTGGCCGTGGCGCAGGCACGTCCGGCCGCTTCCGGATCCGCGTCATCGAACACCAGCACCGGGGCGTGTCCACCCAGCTCCATCGACACCTTCTTCACCCCTTCGGCGCACAATTTCAGGATGTGCTTGCCGACCGGCACCGACCCGGTGAGCGATACCTTGCGGATCACCGGCGAGGCAATCAGGTGCGCCGAGATCATCGCGGAGTCCCCGGTCACAACGCCCAGCGTCCCGGCCGGCAGTCCGGACGCACGGGCGGCCTCCGCAATGAAGAACGTGCTGGCGGGGGCCTCCTCCGACGGCTTAATGACCACCGAACACCCTGCTGCCAGCGCCGCCGCGATCTTCCGGGCCGGCAGCAGGGCCGGGAAATTCCAGGCGGTGAACGCCGCGACCGGACCCACGGGATCGAAGCGCACCTGTAGGCTCACGCCCGCGTCGCGGCCATCCAGGGTGTGTCCGAAGATCCGTCGTGCCTCGTCCGCGTACCAGTCGAACTGGTCGATGGCCGCCCCGGTCTCGCCACGCGCCTCGGCGATCGGCTTGCCGGTCTCGGCGGACATCGCACTAGCGATCTCCTCGCGGCGCTTCGACAGCTCCATCGCGATCCGCCGAAGCACGGCCGACCGTTCCCAACCCGGAGTTCGCGCCCACACCTTGCCGGCCCGGGCGAGACCGGACAGAACCTCGTCGAGATCGGCGGCAGCGGCCCGGGGAACGGTTCCGATCTCATCTTCCGTCGCGGGGTCGATCACGATCTTGACCTCGCCACCCCGAGCCTGGCGCCACTCGTTCTCGATGAATAGTCCGAAGTCCTGATACATCTTGCACTCCCGCGCGACTGACGCGCCTCAGCCTTTCCGGCTGAGCGCATCCCGTTTCAGACGACCTGGTCGGCATAGAGCCGCTCGACCTCCTTGACCCACGGTCCAACATTCCAGCGCCCGTAGGCACCCATCCCGGCTTTCTCGTCCGCACCCCAGAACACCGGGACATGGACGAGCGACAGTCCGGAATGAGCAAATGCCTCCTTCAGGGCGCTCTCGAGTTCCGCGCGCGAGGTCCCTCCGAATACGCCCTTCACTCCGGCGACTGCGTTGGCCATGGCGACGTAGTCGACCTCCACACCGTCGCTCGTGCCAAACTCCGGCCCGTACTGCGCCGTCTGCAGCGATGAGATCGCCCCCATGCGCCGGTTGTCGAACAGCACGATCATTGCGCGCAGCTTGTGAGTGGCGGCGTCGATCAGGATCTGCGGGTTCATCATGAACGACCCGTCGCCGGTGAAGGCGATCATCGGTCGCGGGTTGTCCGCGACCCCGGCCGAGAGCAGGGCGCTCACCGCGAACCCCATGTAGGACGCACCGGATTCGCTGACTGACTGCATCGGCTCGTCGTCCTCGACGATCTGGAACCCGTTCGCCTGTACGTCGCCCGCGTCGAAGATCTTGATCGCTGAAACCGAGCGGGCGAACGATGCGACGGTCGCGATCGCGCTGGGCTGGGTAAGGATCTCGCGCTGCCAGAACGGGTCGGGCAGCTTGTTCTCGGCGCAGCGATCCGCCTTGAGAGCGGCCCATCTTGCCTTCTGCTCGCGGCAGAATTGCAGCCACGCCGCATTGCTCTCGCCGATCTCGGGCGGACGCTCGCGGTTTCCAAACCGTTCCAGGAACAGGCGGATCGTGCTGCCGATATCGCCGGGCAGCATGACGGTGCGGTTGTAGTGCGCGACGTCGCTGAGCTCGCCGTTGATGTTGATGACCGCCTTGGCGTTCGGGTAGCCGGTGCCGGAGCAGTCGGCCTGGCAGACCGCGCGAGAGCCGACCACGATGACGAGCTCGGCGTTCTCCATCGCCGCGTTGCCGCTGATGGAGCCCTTGCTGCCCCCCACGTGCATATTCTGTGGATGACCGTCCGGTATCACGCCGATCGAGCCCGGCGACAGCACCACAGCGCCGCCGATCGCCTCCGCGAAGTTCCGGATCTCGTCCGGGTAGGACCTAGTTCCACCGCCGGCCTTGATCACGATCCTGGCATTCTCCCGCACCAGCTCAATCGCCTGATCGAGGGTCCGGACGTCGGGCGCGAGCTTCGGCATCATAAGACGCTGCGGCAGCGCCTCGAGACGGAGCGCGGAGATCCGTCTCGGCTGCACGTTGATCGGCAGGCACAGATAAAACGGGGACGCAAAGTAAGGGCGGAATACAGTATCGACACCACGACGCATCGCTTCGCGCAACGCTTCCGGCGTGTGGAGCGTGAAGGAGGAGCCCAGCACCTCGGTCAGCCGACCGAACTGCCCCTGACGGCGATTGGGCACCTGCTGCATGTTGTAGCCTTCGCCGTGCGTCGTCTCATCTCCGTAGATGTGATAAACGCCGACCCCGTTCGATGCGGCTGCGAGTGAGCCTGCGAATGCCTGCAGCGCTCCAGGACCGATCGAGGTGAGTACCGCCGGCACTTCGCCGTAGATCCAGGCCAGCGCGGTCGCCGAATGCGCCATCGCCACCTCGTTGCGGCATTGCACGAACCGCAGGACCCCTTCGGCTTCGTAGACGCGGAGCACCTCGCCGATGTCGGTGTTGCCGTGCCCCAGGATGCCGAAGAACTTGGTTATACCTTGCCGGAGCAGACCGAGAACGACGCCCTCCGACACGGAGACGTCGACATGCTCGGTCAGGACGCCACTCTCGATCGCCTGGTTGATCGAACCGGCGCCACCGATGGCACGAGCGCGACCACGCATGTCCTGTTCGGACATCATCAGGTCTCCTCCGAATTTACCTTGTTGAGTGTCATCAGCTTGCCAAAGCGAGCCTTCGCGTCCCCGTGTGAGCAAGGCTTTCGGACAGGTTGGCCGCTTCCTCGCGAATGAGGTCGCTCCAGACGCCGATCCGCTCGTCCGTCACCCGCGGGCTCGGCCCGGAGATCCCGATCGCGCCACAGATCTCCCCATCATGGCGAAACACCGGTGCCGCGATGCAGCGGATGCCGACGCTGAATTCCTCGTCGTCCATCCCGAGGCCGCTCTGCCGCACGGTCTCGAGATGCATCCTCAGCGCTTCCGCGCTCGCGATCGTCCGGCGGGTGAAGAGATCGAACTGCATCGCCTTGATCAGGTGAGCCTGCCGAACCTCCGGGAGATAGGCGAGAAGGACCTTCCCGAGCGCCGTGCAGTACAACGGCGCAAGCGTGCCGATGGGCGCTTCCACGCTGATACCGCTCTTTGGAGTGGCCTGCTCGACGTAGAAAGCACGGTCGCCGGCAAGGATCGCGAGGTGCGAACACTCTCCAGTGGCCGCGGCCACACGCTCGAGGGGGCCACGCGCCCGGTCCCGGACATTGATTCTCTTGAGCGCCTTTTGCCCGATCACAGCGAGGGCGAGACCGAGCGTATAACGCTGGCTTGTTGCGTCCTGCGCAACAAAGCCAGCTTGCTCCATCGTCCGCAGCATGCGGGACACAGAGCTCTTGTCCATGTCCACGCTGCGAGAGAGTTCGGATACACCGAACACGCCCGGATCCTTGGACAGCTCTTCGAGCAACCTTAAAGCCTTGGAAACAGATCTAACTTCCATGGGGAAAACCCCGCCCGTCATCTGGTGGATACCCCAAGGTAGCGGCTGACCGCCTGAAATGCTCTACGCCTATCAGTCGTCCCGGCAGGGCGGCGTCTCCTGCAGCATCCGATCCACGTCGTGGCGCTCGATAGCACCTTATTCTCTCATTGCACAACACCGTTGACGCCGTAGAGACATTCCGCCTAACAAAGGACACCCGCGGAGACGGGTGCATGGCCGGGCTGTCGGCCAGATCACGACAAGCAGGCGCCAAAGCCTGCTGCTGGAGGAGGAAAACGTGATTCATCTCGTATCCCGGCGCGATTTCGCGCGTCTGATGGCCTCGGCAGCCTCGGCAGCCGGCATGACGATGGCAATGCCAAGCCACGGCCGAGCGGAGGGCGCTCCCACCTTGATCGGCGTGTCGATCCCGACCCTGAACAATCCGTTCTGGGTCCGCGCGGTCGAGTTCGCGAACCATGCCGCCAAAGAGCTCAATCTTGAGCTCGTCGTGGTCGGCGCCGAGAACCGCGAAGACAAGCAGCTCGCCGACGTGCAGTCGCTGCTCGCGCGCGGCGTGAAGGCCCTCGTGGTGACGCCGCAATCGACCTCGAGCGCTCCCGGCCTGATCCGTCTCGCCAACCGAGCCAACGTGCCGCTGGTGATCGTAGACCGATTTCCGGGTTTCCCCGCCAACGATCCCCGGGCCTCCTACGTGGCCTTCCTCGGCCCGAATGACGTCACCGCGGGGCGCGACATCGCGAACTATCTCATCAGCCACGGCGCCACCAAGCTGATCGGCCTCGGAGGTCCGCCCGGCTCATCCGTCGCGGAAGGTCGCGAGAAGGGCCTTAGGGAGGCCGTTGCCGCCGCGCCCAACGCCAAGCTCGTCCAGTACATCGGCTGCCAGGGCGAGTCCGAGGACAACGGGTACAGTGCGATGCAGAACATGCTTTCCGCACACCCGAAAGGCACGATCAGCGGCGTCTGGGCCTACAACGACGCGCTTGCCCTCGGCGCTTTCCGCGCCATCCGGCAGGCGGGGCGCGAGGACGAGATCAAGATTGGTGGCATGGACCTCAATCCGCAGGCCATCGACCTTATCTCCCGCAACACCAACTACGTCTTCTCGACCGGCGGCCACTGGTTGGAGATCGGCTTTGGCGTGATGATCGCCTACGACAAGCTGCGCGGCCACAATCCGATCAAGACGGACATCCGCCTCGACCTGCTGGGCGTCGACAAGGAGAACGTCGAAAAGGCGAAGGCGGAGTTTTTTAACGCAGTGCCGCCCTACGACGTCAAGCAATACACTCTGACCAACAATCCTAGCGCCACCTCGCAGACCTTTCCATTGCAGCTTAAGTAGCAAAACGACGCTTGTTCAGGGGAGTTGTAAGCGGTTCCGCTACTTTGATGCCGGAAATGGTTGGCCATGCAGTCTGTCAAATGGAGCGAATTCCTTGCGAAATACATCGCCTATCTTGCGCTCGCCGTGGTCGTCATCGTCTTCAGCGCGCTAACACCGCGGCAGTTCCTGTCGACGGGCAACTTGCAGGCCATTCTCCAGAACACCGCGGTCTTGTGCATCGTCTCCGTCGGCGTGACGTTCATCATTATCAGCGGCAGCATAGACCTGAGCGTTGGCTCGGTAATGGCGTTGTGCGGCGCCATCACCGCCAGCCTCGTGACCACCTTCGGCAATTGGGCCTTCGCGGTCAGCCCGGTTGTCGGAGTGCTGGTTGGCACGATCAGCGGCTGCCTGTTCGTCTTCGGGCGTATCCCATCCTTCGTCGTCTCACTCGGCATGCTGTCGATGGCACGCGGTGCGACGATCCTGTTCACCGGCGGTACCCCGGTCGCAATCCCGCTGGACAGCAATTTCTACTTCTACGGCACCCCACCCTTTCCGTTCATTATCGCCGCCATCACCGCGACCGTGGCGGCGGGTCTGATGCGCTACACCACCTTCGGCCGCTACACCTACGCGATTGGCGGCGATGAAGAGAAATCCCGAATTCTCGGTGTGCCGGTCAGGGGCATGAAGATAGCGATGTTCTTGATCTCGGGATGTCTCGCGGGCCTCGGCGGTGGAGTTCTGACCTCACAGCTGGGGTCTGGAAGTCCCACCGTCGGGACCGGCTTCGAGTTGATGGCGATCTCCGCCGTGGTGATCGGCGGCACTCCCCTGACCGGTGGTGCGGGCAACATCGTCGGCACCGTCATCGGCAGCCTCGTCATTACCACCCTGGCGAACGGTCTGATACTGATGGGTATCTCAACGAACGTGCAGACCATCCTGACGGGCGCAGTGCTGATCGTGGCTGTCATGATTTCTATCCGCCGCGGCAAGCTCCGGCTTATAAAATGACAATACGGCCAAGTCGAGGTTACGCTCCATGAATGCATCTACCGAAAGCAAGCCAGTCGGAATCGGGTTGGTCGGCGCCGGCGCGATCATGCGCCTCAGCCACGCCCCGACGGTCACCAGGACGCCCGGTGCCAAATTGGTCGCGGTGTTTGATCGCGACCTCGCCAGAGCGGAGGGGCTGACCGCAGAATTTGGCGGCAAGGCCCATAGCGAGCTCGAGGCGATGCTCTCCTCGCCGGACATTGACGCCGTGATCGTCGCGACGCCGAACCGCTTCCATGAGGAAGGCGTTCTGGCGGCGGCTGCTCACCGCAAGCACGTTTTCTGCGAGAAGCCGCTGACGCTCGACATCCAGTCGGGCCGGCGAATGGTGGACGCCTGCCGCGAAGCGGGCGTGGTCCTGCAGGTTGGCTTCAACCAGCGGTTCTGGTCCCAGGTGCAGATCGCAAAGATGCTGATCGACAGCGGCTTCATCGGCAGAGTGCACCAGGTCCGGTCGAACTACTCAGAGAAGTCAACAGTTTATCCGGCGGCGACGCGCTACCGCTACGATATGGCGCAATCCGGGGGTGCCACCATCATCGACCTGACGATCCACCGGATCGATCTGGCCCGCTATCTGGTGGGAGACTTCACCGGCGTCTTCGCGGAGCTCGTGCATAGCGAGCTGGCGGAAAAGGTCGACGACAACGTCTTCATGCTCGCCCGCTTTGAGGGAGGTGCCCGCGGCTGCCTCTCGGGGAACCGCTTCTCGCCGAACATCGGCGACGGCACGGACATCTATGGCTCGGAAGGCACCATCCACATCTCCAGCGAGACCTTGAACCCGTTCAACGCGGCTCAGCTCGCCGTGTACACCGAGAAGGGCGCGAAGGATCTGCCCGAGGTTCTGGCGGAAGCACATTATCCGGAAGCGTGGTGGAAGCCGTTCGAGAATGGCTGGATTACCGTTAAGCCGCCGCGCCGCAGCCCATATCTCGCGCAGATGAACGCCTTTCTCGATAGCATCAACAAGGGCCTTCCCGCGGCGATCACCGGTGAGGACGGGCTGCGTGCGCAGGAGGTCATCCAGGCCGCATACCTGTCCGTGCAATCGGGCCGATGGGTTGATCTGCCGCTCCCGGCCGATGCTCCGTTCGTCATCCCCACCTACTCCTGAGGCGACCATGCGATCCTGTCTGCATAGCGTCAGCCTGCCCAACGTGCCGGTGCTGGAGGTGATGCATCTGGCAAAGGCCAGTGGATACCGGTCCATAGAACTAAATGCCGAGAACCTGCCTTGGGCGAAGCCGCACGTGACACCCAGCACGACTCCCGCCGAGCGGGCCGCGATCGGACAGCTGTCGCAGGAGCTTGATCTGCCCATTGTGGCTCTGGGGGCCCATATATCGATGGTCGATGCACATCCAGACAGCCGGCGCGACGCCCTCGCGTTCGTGCTCGGCTGCATCGACTTCGCCTGCGACGTACACGCGCCAATCGTCCATATTCTCTCTGGACCGCTCCCGCAGGGTACTACCAAGGGCGAGGCGTGGCCGTGGTTCAGCCACGCCGTTCAGGTGGCGACGCAGCATGCGGAGGAGAAGGGCATCATTCTGGCGATCGAAGCGATTGCCGGCCACATGTTCTGCCTCATCGACGACTATCACCGGCTGATTGCAGAGCTGCCCGCCATACAGATCCGGGTCAACTTCGACCCGAGCCACCTGATCGTTCAGGGCGAGGATCCTCTCCGCGTTGTCACCGAGCTCGGAGACCGGATCGTGCACGTTCACGCCAAAGACGGCGCGGGTCACTTCCCGAACTTTACCTTTCCTCCCGTTGGCCAGGGTGAGGTCAAGTTCCCCGCGCTGAGAGACGGCTTGGTCAGGGTCGGATTCTCCGGTGCCGTTTCCATCGAGTACGAGGCCCAGGTCTTCGGCTTCAAGCTGGATGACGAAGCCATTCTGCGGACGGGCCGAGAGTTCCTGACCTATCTGGGGGTTGCGTGATGTCCATCTCTCTGGGCGATCGCGTACCCCGGTCCGAAGCGGATGCTGCCGTGGCAGCACCGATAGCGGGGCAGCCCTTTCTCCGCCTGAACAACATCTGCAAGCACTACGGCGGCGTGCAGGCTCTCCGCGGCGTTGATCTCGAAATCCGGCAAGGGGAGGTGCTGGCTCTGCTCGGAGACAACGGCGCCGGCAAGACTACGCTGGTCAAGGCCATTTCCGGCGTCGTGCAGGTCAGCGAAGGAACCTTTCATTGCCGCGGTGAGGAGGTGAAGATTGGCACTCCTGATCGTGCCCACTCACTCGGCATCGAGACCGTGTTCCAGGATCTGGCTCTGGTTCCGAACCTTGCCGTCGCCGACAATTTCTTCATCGGTCGCGAACAGACCATCAACATCATTCCCGGTTTGGTCCGCATCCTGCGTCGTAAAGCCATGGAGGCCGATGCGGCGGAAACGCTGAAGAAGCTCGACATTCACATTCCATCGCTGCACGTGAATGTCGACAGCCTGTCCGGCGGCCAGCGCCAGGCGATCGCGATCGCCCGTGCGATCCGCTGGAAGGCCAATCTTCTCATCCTCGACGAGCCGACCGCGGCATTGAGCGTGCCTGAGCAGAACAAGGTGCTGGAACTCGCACGGTCTTTGGCGAGCCAGAACGTCGCGGTGGTCTACATCACCCACAACATGGCTGACGTGATGCGGGTCTCGGACCGGATCGCCATCATGCATCGCGGCCGCAAGGCCGGCGAGCTGCTCACTCGGGAAACCAATCAGCAAGAAATCGTGCACGCGATCATGTCGGGGCAGGTCGAGCCCTCATCCGCCGCGGCCCGGTCTGTGGCCGAACCTCGGACATGATTCGCCCCTGTCGGAGCGAGACGGAGATCCTCTGACGATGCAGACGCCCGAACTTGCCGCTTGCTGTCGGTGTGGCGTTCCCATCCGAACCTTTTTAGAACTCGCCCGACGGCCGCCAAAACGGTCTATGCGAAGCTTCAGGCCGCGCGCTTGAAGACGCTGTCACTTCAGGGCAACGACATCGCCCTGTCTGGGGGCAGGCAAAGGTCAACTCCAAGCTGTTGAGATCGAGTTCACGACGCTGCCGTCCTCGCCGCTCTGCCCGGAGGTGGCCATGCCTCTGGTGCGCCACTTATGACACGAGCCTACCGCGTTGCCATGCCATGCCATACCAAAGCACCTAGCCGCCGCATTACGGGACCCGCGACCCCGAAGGGCCTGGAGAAAGTCTCTGAGACATCCATGCTGGCCTCCAGCCCAGCCAGCGTGTTGAATCTGCACCGCGCCCTTCGACCCGGATTGATCAGATCGTGCTTTGGGCGGCGACGATTAGGCATCCTTCCTCGCACCTGCGTTTACCAGCACGCAGGAATAGAAAAGTCCCACTTAACCCTGGATACGAGGAGCTTCAATCACCGACGATAGATCATGTTTGCAATCTCAAGCTCCAGATCCCTCGCATGTCCGTCCTCCAGTGACTTTCCCGATGCTTCAGCAAGGGCTGTCGCGATGTAGCCGTCCCAAGCGGATGCGCCGACCGGTGCGTCGCCGTTCACTGCTGCAACCCATTCTGCGTTCTGCTTCTGGTAAGCGGCCTCGAAGCGTGTGCTCCAGTCGGGACGAAGGCGCTGGCCCTTGACTCCTGCCGCACGAACGGTCGTGGCTGCCGGCATGGGGAGCGAAATCGTGCCGCCTTCCATGACCAATTCCGCCCTGACGTCGTATCCATATTGAGCGTCGACGAAGACTTCTATATCGACCAAGATGCCGCTCTCGGTTTCGGCGAGGAAGAGCAATGGGTTCCGGCTCGGCGCTCGTACTGAGGCACGCGCCCTGTGCACCTGCACTCGTACAAGTTCCTCTCCCAACAAGAAGCGTGCGATGTCGAACTCATGAACGGCGCTTCCGAGAGGAATAGTCTGGGTGGTGAAGTAATGTGGCGCCGTCGCGATCCGATGAATGCAATGCATAAGGACGGGGCTACCGAACTCGCGATCGACCACGGCAGACTTCATTTCGCGGTAGCCAGCGTCAAAGCGTCGCATGAAGCCAACTTGCACCAGACGCTTCCCCCTGCTGATCTCGGCAGAGACGATGCTCCGGCATTGTGTGGTCGAGGTGGCAAGTGGTTTCTCACAGAGGACCGGCTTGCCAAGTCGGATGCATTCAAGGACGAGGTCATAATGGGTCTCGTCCGATGAGGCGATCAGGACCGCATCCACCTCCGAGTCTTGGACGAGTGTTCTAGCATCCGAGTGTAGATGCCTTATGGAAAACTCGTCAGCGACGATACGAGCACGGCTGATATCAACATCTGCTACAGTGGAGAGTTCACAGTCTGGAACGCTCCGGGCCAAGATAGCAGCATGCTGTGCTCCCATAACGCCAGCACCAATTAGACCGATCCTTACTGCCATTCTTTATCCCGACGATAAGATCTCTGGATGCCGCGGCGCATGATTTACCACCCTTTTACTCTGGTCAAGGGAAAGTAGGATTTTCATGCCGGTGGTCGGTGAGTAGAGCGCCTACGCCGTCAGCACCATGGATGGCAGGGTCAGGAACGCGATCAAGTAGCCTAAAAACGGGTGGTGGCGCTGCCATTCACCTACCAGCCGAGCACAGCCCGATGATTAAAAAGAAGCAGCACGGAGACGAACCGGAACCGCAACGAGACCAAGTGGCGCGCTCCACACAAGCATCATAGCTGCGGCCGCCGCGATCAGCCCGGCAGATGAGGTAGAAACCGCGCGTATCCTTCGCCCGACGATGCAGCGAGTGCTTGATCGCGAGGACGTAACCGATCGCGTATTCAGTCGCGAGCGACGGCTTCTGTGCGCGCGGCGGAGAGGCGGCTGACAACGTGGCGCCGCTCGGCGTGGTGTCTTCCCGGAACGGGCGCTTGAGCGCCCTTGTTTGCTTATGCGAGCATTCGAGATCCTCGCCGTATCCTGACGCCGACGTGCATCAGTTTCCGCAGCCTCGGCAGATAGCCGGCTTCCCGGCATGCCCGGCGCGCCGTGTGGAACGGCGTTCTGAAGCACGAGCACCTATCTGGCTCCACGGCGAGCGTCTCGTCGTCTATGCGCGCCGCCAAGTTGGCAAGGTCGGCGAACACCAGCGTTGGGCCTGTGTGCTGAAGCAGCGCCTGATCGCCAGCGCATTGCTTGATCAGCGTGCCGTCGGGCGCGAGTTGCCTCAGCACCGCCACTGCCCTATTCGCGACGACCGGGCGTCACGATGCGGTCCGACGCTATCCGCTCTGCTAGCGCGACCGCACGCGTCCCGGTCTGCTCCGCGGGCCGAAAGCCGTGCGGCCAGCACGGCGCGATCGCCGCACCTCCGGCAGCATCATGCCAGGCGCCTCGGCTGCGAGCGCCATTGTGCTCGCGTTCCCACCACCGAGCAGGTGCCGATCGTGGGTGCGAGCTCGCCTGAACCCGCTGGGGACTTGGTTTCAGGCCCACTTGTCGGCAGATCCAGAAGATAATTCCCCTGGCGGGATTTAGGGCGGAGCCTCAATCCTAGGGGGCCCGTTGCACATGAGCCTCACGAGAGGACCAATCAATGCCGCTCGACCACACCGCCCGTGGCGTCTTCCCGATCGCGCCGACACCATTCGACGAGGACGGCGGAATCGACTTCGCCTCCATTGCCCGGCTGACCGAGTTCTACCGCAAGATCGGCAGTGACGGGATCACGGTGCTCGGTGTGCTCGGGGAAGCGCCGAAGCTCGAGGCTGCCGAGGCACTGGAGGTGGCCCGCTGCTTCATCCGTGAAGCGGGCCCAATGCCCGTCGTCGTCGGCGTGTCGGCGCCCGGTTTCGCCGCCATGCGCAGCCTCGCGCGCGCATCGATAGAGTTTGGCGCCGCTGGTGTGATGATCGCCCCGCCCAACACGCTACGAACTGACGACCAGATCGCGGGCTACTACCGCGGTGCGGCGGACGCGATCGGCGCCGGCATTCCCTGGGTGATCCAGGACTACCCGCTGAACTTCTCGGTGGTGATGTCGCCGGGTGTGATCCGCCGCATCGTCGACGAGAACGACAGCTGCGTGATGCTCAAGCACGAGGACTGGCCGGGGCTCGAGAAGATCAGTGCGCTTAGGGCCGCGGAGCGGAAGGCGGGGCGACCGATCTCGATCCTCTGCGGCAATGGTGGTCTGTTTCTTGACTTCGAGACCGAGCGCGGCGCGGACGGCGCGATGACCGGCTACGCGTTCCCCGACATGTTGGTAGAGCTCGTGCGATTGCAGGCCCAGGGTCGGCGCGACGAGGCGCACGACCTGTTCGACTCCCATCTGCCGCTGCTCCGCTACGAGCAGCAGCCGGGCGTCGGGCTTGCGGTGCGGAAATACGTGATGGCGCGCCGCGGCCTGATCGCGTCCGACGCGCAGCGCAGTCCGGCCGCCCGGCTGAGTGCCACGGCCCGCTCCGAAATCGACTACCTGCTCGCGCGTCTCGCGACCAGGGACGCGCGGGCGCAGCGCTGAGCAGGGAAGGCCAGGGCTCTGCTCTCGACCCGCCTAAGGGCTTGCCCCTTGAATCCCGATCCGTTCAATAGTGGGGTAAACGGGCTGAGGCTCTTTGCGGGTCCAAGCCAGAGCCCTGGCCTCGTTCCTCCATCGAGGCGCGAAAACGAGCGTCGAGCAAATCTTCGAACACGCGGATCATCGCTTCCTTGTCGTCACCGCCATGACCGCGCCGCAGCACCGTCTGATACGTCGCGCTGGCCGCGGCCAGCACGGGCAGCGAAACGCCGAGTTGCACCGACAGTAAGGCCCCGTGACCAGGTCCTTGTAGGCGGCCGCCATCGAATAGTCGTCGGGAAATGGCCGCGCAGCATGCGCGGGATGAAGAACTTCAGGCGTAGCTTCGTCCCGTCCCAGTGTTGGCGATGTCGCCATCTTCGCGGGGTCGAGGCCGAGCCGGGCCGCGAACGGAAGCAGCTCGGCAAGAGCCGCCGCATTGATGTCGAACAGCAGCTGGTTGGCCAGCTTGGCCGCCAGGCCTTGGCCGGACGGCCCCATGTGGACGATCGTCGGGCCGATCCGCTAGAGCATTGGCGCGCGCGCACGCGAACGCATCGGGCGCGCCGCCGCACATGACAGTCAGCGTCGCGTCGACTGCCCGCGCTTCCATGTTCGACACGGGCGCATCGAGAAATGCGATGTCGCGTGCCCCGCGCCTCGCAAAACGCGATCGTTTCGTCGTGATCGGTGGTGCCAAGATCGATCACCAGCGTGCCACTTCGAGTCTCGGTGTCGGACAGGCACAAGACACGATGTCGGCACCGGCGAGATCCGCCCGTGCCGCGTGACGGCAACGATGGCGGGCGCGCAATGCCTCGACGCCGCACCCGTTCCGACTGCACACTGTGAGCGCATTGCCCTTGCTTACGAGGTTAAGCGCGATCGGCCGCCCCGTCCGGCCAACGCCTACGAAGCCGAGACGCATCGCGTATCTCCTTGCCCGGGTGCGCCGTCACGAGCGGCCGGTCTCCCGCTCGTACCGCGCCATGGTGTCCTCGTTCATCGGATAGAGGCCGGGCAGGGGCACGCCCTTGCGCACCTCGCCCATGATCCATTCCTCCAATTGTTCCTGCGCTGCGGCCTCGCCGATCACCTCGTCCACGATGGCGGAGGGCACGAGCACGGCGCCATCCTCGTCGAGCGACACGAGGTCGTCCGGAAAGACGGCGACGCCGCCGCAGCCGATCGGCGTCTGCCATTCGACGAAGGTGAGCGCGCTCACCGAGGGCGGTGCTGCGGCACCGCGGCTCCACACCGGCAGCCCGGTCTCCCGCACGCCTCGGACATCGCGAAGCGCGCCATCCGTCACCAGGGCGGCGACACCGCGCTCGTGCATCCGGCCGCACAGGATGTCGCCGAAGATGCCGGCCTCCGTGTTGCCCATCGCGTCGACCACGGCGACGCAGCCGGCGGGCATCGCCTCGATCGCGGCGCGCGTGGAGACCGGCGATGACCACGAGGCAGGCGTCGCGAGATCCTCGCGGGCAGGAACGAAGCGGAGCGTGAAGGCGCGACCGATCACGCGCGGGCTGCCGGGGTTGAGCGGTCGGGTGCCGTGCATGAAAACGCGCCGGAGTCCCTTCTTCAGCAGCACGGTCGTCAGTGTCGCCGTGCTGATCTCGCGCAGTTGCGCGAACCGTTCCGTGTCGTCGCTCATCATTTCGCTCCGTCGGTCAGACGCTCTGGATCAGGCCGCCATCGACACGGATGACGCTCCCGGTCACGTAGGAGGCCGGCTGGCCCGCGAGGAATGCCACCACGCCGGCGTATTCCTGCGGGTCGCCGTAGCGGCCGGCCGGGATACCGGCCGCACTCTCGGCGGCCACGTCGGCTGCGTCGCGGTTCTCGCGCCGGGCCCGCTGCGCGTCGAGCGAGGCCACGCGCGCGGTCGCGATCCGGCCCGGCACGACGACGTTCACGGTGATGCCGTCGCGCGCGACCTCGCGCGCCAGCGTTTTGGACCAGCCGAGTAGCGTCAGGCGCAGCGCGTTCGACATCGCGAGATTGGGGATCGGTGCCACCATCCCCGAGGAGGTGGACGTGATCACCCGGCCCCAGCCGCGCTGCCGCATCGACGGCAGCACCCGGTCGGTAATGCCGATCACCGACAGCACCATCGCCTCGAACTGCGCCTGCCAGGCTGAGAGGGGCTGCCCCGCGGCGGGGGAGGGCGGCGGTCCACCGGTGTTGTTGACCAGGATGTCGACCGGCCCGAGCGCCGCCTCCACGCGACCGATCCGGTCGTCGATCAGCGCGAGATCCCCGAGATCCCATCCGAGCGGCACCGCCACGCCGTGGTCGTCGCGGATGGCGGAGGCAACGGTCTCAAGCGGCGGAAGGCTTCGGCCGGCGACCGCAACCTGCGCGCCCTCGCGGGCTAGCGTGCGCGCGATGGCACTCCCGAGACCGCCGCCGCCACCGAGCACGAGCGCCGTTTTGCCAGCGAGTCTCAAATCCATGGGCTGTCTCCGCGCGGTACACCGCCGGGCCAGCCGGTCAGCCACGCGACGATGAATTCCCTATGGCATGCTTGTCCATGCCTGTCCCTGGTCCTCGATGCCTCGCCT
>CAXTVZ010000052.1:15957-17727 GCA_964247685.1 uncultured Acetobacteraceae bacterium | reverse complement strand
CCAAGGGACGACTGTCCCTTGGCGGGTCCAGGGCAGAGCCCTGGCCTTCCTTCCCTGATCAGCGTCTCCGATGGCCAGGAGCTCTCAGCCTTCCGGCCGATTGCCTGGCAACTCAACCCCGGACGATCTTGGGGTCGACCAAGGATGATCCGACGCGCACCGAAGCGTCATTGACGGAGGCGCCACGGTGGAGGACCTTCGCATCAGGCCGCCAGCGCTCCCACGAGCTGGCAAATACCACGATGTCCAACGGCGTTCGGCGGCATCGTGCTGGTGCCTCCAGCCATCCGTTTGCGCACGAACCCGGAGAAACCATATGGAATACCGCACGCTCGGCCGCTCCGGCCTGAAGATATCGAGCCTGACTCTTGGCACGATGACGATCGGCGGCGGGGGCAAGTTCGCGGCCGTCGGCACGGCCGGGCTCGCGGAAGCGCGACGCCAGATCGACATGTGTCTCGATGCGGGCGTCAACCTGATCGACACCGCGGACGTGTACTCCGCCGGTGCGTCCGAGGAGATCGTGGGCGAGGCGCTCGGCGGCAAGCGTCCGCACGGCGTGCTGATCGCGACCAAGGCGCGGTTCCCGATGGGCGAAGGCCCGAACGAGCGCGGACTGTCCCGCCATCATCTCATCGCCGCTTGCAAGGCGAGCCTCCGCCGGCTGCGGACCGACGTGATCGACCTCTACCAGGTTCATGAATGGGACGGTGTCACGCCGCTCGAGGAGACGATGGAGGCGCTCGACCGGCTCGTGTCGCACGGCCATGTCCGCTACATTGGCTGCTCGAATTACTCGGGCTGGCACCTGATGAAGGCGCTCGGCGTCAGCAAGGTCGAGCACCGCCAGCGCTTCGTGTCGCAGCAGATCCACTACACGCTGGAGGCCCGGGAAGCGGAGTACGAGCTCGTGCCGATCTCGCTCGATCAGGGGCTCGGAATCCTGGTCTGGAGCCCGCTCGCGGGCGGGCTGCTGTCCGGCAAGCACCGGCGGCACGGGGCGCCGGGGGAGGGGACGCGGCAGACGGCGGGCTGGACCGAGCCGCCAATCCGCGACGAGGAGCGTCTGTGGCGGATTGTCGACGTTCTGGTCGAGATCGCGGACAGCCACGGCGTGTCGGGCGCGCAGGTGGCGATCGCCTGGCTGCTGGGCCGTGCCGCCGTCACCTCGGTCGTGATCGGCGCCCGCACCGAGGCGCAGCTCGCCGACAACCTCAAGGCGGCGTCGCTCGTGCTCACGCACGAGGAGCGTAAGCGGCTCGATGTGGTGAGCGCGCCGCCGATCCTCTATCCCTACTGGCACCAGCTGCAGACCGCCTCCGATCGGTTGGGGCCGGCGGACCTGTCGTTGCTCGGGCCGCACCTGCCGGACGCGTAGCGGGTTCTCGCAAAGGGCGGCGTCCCTGATAGCTTTGACGAACCGGACTGTCTCGTTGTCCCGGCCGACGAGGCACTGCTCTACGTCGCTGATAGCGGGCATCCGCCGACGCCCGCTGCAGCTCACCACGTGCGCGTCTACTCGGTCGGCGCGGGCGGACGTCTGGAGAATGGGCGCGTCGTCCGCGAGATCGAGCCAGGCGCCTCCGGCAGGATTCGTCTCGACAGTGGCGGCGGTCTCTGGATCGCGTACGGCGACGTCGTGCACTGTCTGGCGCGCGACGGCACGCTGCTCGGCAAGATCCTGAGCGACGAGCTCGTGACCGATATCTTTGTCGGTGGCCCGCAACGCCAGCGGCTCTTCATCGCGGCAGGCTCGACGCTCACGACGTC
>CAXTVZ010000052.1:0-15857 GCA_964247685.1 uncultured Acetobacteraceae bacterium | reverse complement strand
CGGTCACGTGCAGATCGGGATCAAGCGAGCCGTGGACGCCGTTCCAGGCGGCATGATGATCGTGCCGCTGATCGCGGGCGCGCTCATCACGACGTTCGCGCCCCATTTCGCACGCACGTTCGGTTCGTTCACCGGCGCGCTGTTCACCGGCGCCCTCCCCATCCTCGCGGTGTTCTATGTCTGCATGGGCGCACGCATCGAGCTGGACACGCTGCCCGTGGTGCTTCGGCGTGGCGGCGCGCTGCTGGCCAGCAAGGCGCTGCTCGGCGTGATCGCGGGCGTGGTGCTAGGCCATCTGCTCGGCGAAGGGCCGGTCACCGCCGGCTGGTTCGCCGGCCTCTCGACGCTCGCCGTGGTCGCCGCGGTGAACGACACCAATGGCGGCCTCTACATGGCCCTGATGAACCAGTTCGGCCGGCCTGAGGAAGCCGGCGCCTATTCGGTGATGACGCTCGAATCCGGCCCGTTCCTCACCATGGTCAGCCTCGGCGTCGCGGGACTGTCCGCGTTTCCCTGGCAGACCCTGGTGGGCGCGATCCTGCCGCTCGCCTGCGGCATCGTGCTCGGCAACCTCGACCGGGACATGCGGGACTTTCTCGGCCGGGCGGCGCCCACGATGATCCCGTTCTTCGCCTTCGCGCTCGGCAGCACGCTCGACCTGCATCGCGTGTGGGCGGCGGGGCTGCTCGGCGTGGCGCTCGGTGTCGCCGTGACGCTCGTCTCGGGCGCCGTGCTGCTGGCGGTCGACCGTGTGGGCGGCGGCACCGGCACGGCGGGCGTTGCTGCGGCGTCCACGGCGGGCAATGCCGCCGCGGTCCCGGCGCTGGTCGCGGCGTCGAACAAGGCGTACGAAGCCGCCGCGCCAGCTGCGACCGTGCTTGTCGCGGCCGCCGTGATCGTCACCAGCCTGCTGGTGCCTCCGCTGACCGCCGCATGGGCGGCCAGGGTCCGCCGGCGTGAGCGCAGCGTCTGATGGCGCCGCGCATCGTCATCATCGCGGACGATCTGTCGGGCGCGGCCGATAGCGCGATCCTCTGTGCGCAGGACGGTCTCGAAACACTGGTGCTGTTCGGCGAAGCCGCCGCGGACGCGCACGGCACGGCCGCGGTGATCGCGATCGATGCCGACACGCGCGGCTCTGATCGGGACCGGGCGGCCGCCATTTCTTTGGCGCTCACCCGGCGCTTCGCGGGCGAGGGGCGATTGCTATTCCGCAAGGTGGATTCGACGCTGCGTGGCCATGTCGGCGCCGAAATCGCGGCGACGCTGGCCGCGCGGCGCGCGGCGCGTCCGGATGTGTGCGTCGCATTCGCGCCTGCCTTTCCCGCCACCGGGCGAACCGTGCGTGACGGCCGCGCCTACCTCCATGGCGTGCCGCTAGAGGACACCCCGGTATGGCAGCTCGAGAAGCTCGCGCACGCGGCCGACCTGCGTGCCATCCTGCAATCGGCGGACCTGCGCGTGGCGACCGTCGGCCTCGAGACCGTGCGGGCCACTGACTTCGCCTCCCGCCTGGTGGCGATGCATGCGGTGGCCGGCCTGGACGTGCTGGCCTTCGATGCCGAGTGCGACGACGATCTTCGCGCCATCGCACTCGCGATGACCAGCTCGCTGCCCGGCGAGGTGATCTGGGCCGGCTCCGCGGGGCTCGCGCGCCACCTGCCTCGGGATCGTGTCCCGCATGCGGCCGCGTTCGCCATGCCACCGCTGGACGGACCGGTTCTGTTCGTGATCGGCAGCGCATCGACCGTGTCGCGGCGTCAGACCGAACGCCTGCTCGCCGACGGAGATCTCCGGCACGTGAGCGTTCCGCCCGCCCTTCTGCGCGCAGGCGCGGCAGATCCGGGCTGGTCGGCCATGCACGCGCGGATCGAAGCGGCCATCGCCGAGGGCTGCGACACCATCGTCAGCATCGACGCGGAAGAAGCGGTCGACCTGCGTGAGGGGCTGGCGCTCGCCACGGCACTCGCCACGCTCGTCGGCGATGCGGCGGCAGGGATCGGCGCCCTGGTCGCGACCGGCGGCGAGACGGCGCGCGCGGTGCTGACGGCGCTGGGGGCGTACGGACTGCGCCTGCAGGGCGAGCTCGAGGCCGGTGTTCCCCTGTCGCTGGCCATCGGCATGCGTCCGATCCCCGTCGTCACCAAGGCGGGCGCATTCGGAACCGAGCAGACCTTGCGCAACACGCGCGCCCGGCTTCGGGGCACGCCCCTGTCCACAGGTTCGGAGAACAGGCAATGAATCGTCCGATCATCGCGATCACGATGGGAGACGCCGCCGGCGTCGGTCCCGAGATCATCGTCAAGAGCCTGGCGCAACGGGCGCTGTATGACATCTGTCGTCCGCTCGTGGTGGGGGACGCCGGGCGTCTGCGGAAAGCAGCCGAGATCACGGGCGCGGCGGTCGCATTGCGCGCGGTCGCGTCCGTGGGCGAGGCTCGCTTCGAGCCCGGCACGATCGACTGCCGCGACCTAGCACTCATCCCCGACGATCTCCCGTTCGGCGTGCTCTCGCCCGTGGCAGGAGACGCGGCCTTCCAGTTCCTCCGGGAGGCGACGTCGCTGGCGACGAACGGCGAGGTGGACGCGATCTGCACGGCACCGCTGAACAAGGAGGCGCTGCACGCGGGCGGCCACAAATTTCCCGGGCACACCGAGATGCTCGCCGCACTCACCGGCACGCCGGAAGTGTCGATGATGCTCACCGCGCCCAAACTGCGCGTCATCCACGTCACCACCCATATCGGCCTGCTCGACGCGATCGCCCGCATCGAGCCCGGCCTGGTTGAGCGCACGATCGCGCGTGGGCACGCGGTGCTGGAAAAGGCCGGGTTGCCGCGACAGAAGATCGGCGTCTGCGCCATCAATCCGCATGCGGGCGAGAACGGATTGTTCGGCCATGGCGAGGAAGCGACCAAGATCGCGCCCGCGATCGCCGCCTGTCGTGCGAAGGGCTGGGACGTGGAGGGTCCGCTCCCGGCGGACACGCTGTTCTTCCGCGCCGGCCGCGGCGATTTCGACCTGGTCGTCGCGATGTACCACGACCAGGGGCACGGTCCGATCAAGGTGCTGGGCATCGAGGCGGGCGTGAACATCACCGTGGGTCTGCCGGTGATCCGAACCTCGGTGGATCATGGCACCGCCTTCGACATCGCGGGCACGGGGCGCGTCGACGAGCGCAGCCTGATTGAGGCGATCCGGCAGGCCGTGGCCCTCGCACCGCCGCGCGAATGAACACCGGGCAGCGCCGGCAGAGCATTCTCCGGCTGCTGGCCGACGGCGTCGCGGATGCCGGCGACATGAGTGCTGCCCTGCATGTTTCGGTCTCCACGATCCGGCGCGACCTCGCGCGTATGGCCGCCGACGGGTTGCTGCTGCGGACCTATGGCGGTGCGGCCGTGTTCGGAGGCCGCGTGCCGGAACGCTCCGTCCTGCAGCGCGCCTCGGATCAGCTGGCCGAGAAGGCCGCGATCGCCGCACGCGCGCTCGCCGCCGTGCAGCCTGGCGAGGTGCTGATCCTCGATGCAGGCACCACCACCGGCGCGCTTGCCCGTCTGCTCGTCCGGAACGCGCCTCTGCGCGTCGTCACCAACGGCCTCGGCATCCTCCAGACGCTGGCCGACGCGCCGGATGTCGAGGTCGTGGCGCTCGGCGGCACGCTTCGTTCGTTGAGCGGCAGTTTCATCGGACCGCATGCGGAAGCGGCGATGCGGCTGATGTCGGGCGACCGCGCTTTTCTCGGTGCCGACGGGATCGTTGCGGGCCGCGGCATCTGCGAAGCGACCGACGCGCAGATTTCATTGAAGCAGCTGATGGCCGAGCGCGCGGAGCACGTCTACGTGCTGGCCACTGCCGACAAGCTCGGGCGCGCGGCTTCGCATGCCTGGATGTCGCTCGCGCAGCATCGCTGGACGCTGGTGACCGACGCACGCGCGACGGAAGCGCAGCTCGGACCCTTCCGGCGCGACGGCGTGGCGATCGTGATTGCGTGAACGCCGAAGCGTCGCGGCGGGACGAGGGACTTCCTGCGCGACGCCGGCCGTGCCGGTCGGCAGGACCCGCGACTTGCCGGTGGCTCTGCTCACACCCTGGAGACTTTGTGGGCGGTAGTGTAGATGGATGCGGAGCGTGAGTTGGTTGGCTGAATCCCAGGTAGGTGCCACAGCGGCAGATACTGCCCGACCTGGACGCTTCGGCCATTCATCGTCAACTCGCGCATGATGTCACGATCCCGAGTATGATCCATGCTCGGCACTGCCGGAATTTCGTAGGACGGCGGGCGAGGCAGTCGGGCGTGCCGATGCTGCCGAGATGGCAATCGAGGATGTAGTGGCCGCCGTCGGTCACCATGGAGACGCCTCGCGGTCGCGGAGCTCGCCCGGAGCGTCGTCATGAACCGAATTTGCGCGCTTCTTGCCGCGATACTTTTGGCACCTGAGCGCCGATATGCGAGCAGGCTCGCTCGATTTCTCGACGGCTTGCCTTTATGCGATGTGGCGGTCGTGTGACCGGGCGCCCCGCTACGACCTGAAGGCCTCACACGACGCTTGTTAAGCCGCCGTCGACGTAGATGGTCTGGCCATTCACAAAGCTCGACGCGCCCGACGCCAGGA
Source organism: uncultured Acetobacteraceae bacterium (assembly GCA_964247685.1). GTDB lineage: Bacteria > Pseudomonadota > Alphaproteobacteria > Acetobacterales > Acetobacteraceae > CAXTPV01. Next base: position 11,245 of record CAXTVZ010000052.1, on the reverse strand, counting down.
AGATGGCGGCGCCCTTCAACTCATCCAGCTTGCCCCACCGTGCAGCGGGCGTCCTGGCGCACAGCCAATCAGAAAATTTCGGATCCTCGACAAGCGCGGCGTTCAGGCTCGTCTCGAAATAGCCGGGCGCGAGCGCGTTGATTTGGATTCCGTATCGTGCCCAATCGGCACACATGCCCTTTGTCAGCATTTTCAGCGCTCCCTTCGTTGCTGCATAGGGAGCGATCGTCTGACGACCCAGCTCTGCCTGCACGGATGCGATGTTGATGATCTTCCCGGAGCGCCGTTGGATCATGCCCTTGACAACTGCCTTAGTGACAAAGAAAGCACTCGAGAGATTCGTCGCCAGGAGACGGTTCCATTCGTGATTGGGAAAGTCCTCGAGCGTCTGCCGGTGTTGCACGCCGGCATTGTTCACAAGAATATGGATTGGGCCGAAGCGAACCTCAGCGTCCCGAATGCTCTGCTCGACGGCATCGGGATCAGTCACGTCAAAGGCCGCCGCATCGACTTTGTGGCCGCGAGCAGACAGGTCGTCGCGGGCGTCGAGAAGCCGTTCGGCACGTCTGCCGTTGAGAATGACGTGCGCACCCGCCTCCGCCAATCCTGTTGCAATCGCAAGTCCGATGCCTTGGCTGGAGCCGGTCACCAAGGCTCTTTTTCCAGTCAGATCGAAAAGAACCACATCTTTTCTCCTCGGTTCTCAGTTGCCGGTCGTGGATCGACGCATGCGGCGGCGGATGTGACGTCGATGTTCAGGACTCCCCAGACAGTCCCGGCGTCGGACCGATCTCGAAATCAGAGTTCTCTCTCGACGACCTCGGTCAGCAGAGGCTCGCCGTTGAAGAACGCCTCAAGGTTCTCGAGCATGACTCGTCCCATCGCGGCCCGGGTCTCCGCGGTCGCGCTGCCGACATGCGGCGCAAGTGCGACGTTGGGCAGGCCCAGCAGCGCATCCGGCACGTGCGGTTCGTCGGCGAACACGTCGAGGCCGGCGCCCCAGATGCGGTTCTCGACGAGTGCGCCGACGAGAGCAGCCTCGTCGACGATGGATCCGCGTGCCACGTTGACCAGCACGCCTTGCGGGCCGAGTGCGTCGAGCACCTCCTGGTCGACGATCTTTGCGGTGTCGGCAGAGGCAGCGGTGGCGATGAACAGCACGTCCGAGGCGGCCGCGAGATCCCGCAGATTGTCGTGGTAGCGATGCACCGACTGCTTCGGCCGCGGACCCGTATAGGCGATGCTGCCGCCGAAGCCCGCCAGCCTGTCTGCAATCGCATGGCCGATGCGTCCGAGACCGACGATGCCGTAACGCAGGCCGGACGCGCGCCGGGCCAGGGCGGGCTGCGCCCGCGGCCATGATCCGGCACGCAAATGCGCCTCGGCCGCGGGAAGGCGGCGCATCACGTTCAGCATCAGTGCGATCGCCAGGTCGGCGACGTCGTCGGTGAGCACGTCGGGCGTGTTGCTGACGCGAACGCCGAGACGACGCATGGCCGGCAGATCGATCCTGTCATAGCCGACGCCGTTGATGGCAACGATGCCGAGACTGGGCAAGCGTTCGGCGAGCGCGGTCTCGATGCCGAGATGGCCGCCCGTCACGACACCGCGGACCACCGCGCCCTGGGTCTCGAACCAGGTGTCCATCTCCGCGCTCGGCACGCCGGAGGGGAGCTGCACGACCGTGTAGCGGGCGTCCAGCGCACTTTGTGTCGCTGGGAGAACGGTGCAGAGCTGCAGCACGGTCTCGCGTCTTGGTTCACTCATGAGCTCGATTCCCTCCGGACCGTTGATGGGATGCTCTGCAGGAGAGCGGCTTCGTCAGGCCTGTGGCGTTCGCGCGCCCTCAGCCCGCCTTCGGCGCACGCACGATAAATGGCCTTCCGTCGTCTGGCGAAAGACCGCATAGTGATGTGAACGGTCACATACCAGATCCGGTGGCACAAGCCGCCTCAAGACGATGACCGCGGGGGAAATGAGCGTGCTTGCTGCCGTCTTACACGGCGCGCATGACCTGCGCGTCGAACACAGGAACGATCCCGCGCTGGCACCAGGAGAGGCGCGTGTGCGGGTTGCGGTCGGCGGAATCTGCGGCTCGGATCTCTCGTACTTCAACAAAGGTGGTGTCGGCGACTTCCGCGTGCGCGAGCCGCTGACGCTCGGCCACGAGGTGTCGGGCACGGTGGTCGAGGTGGCGCCTGCGACCGACGTGCCCTCGCCTCCGGTCCAGATCGGCATGCGCGTCGCGATCAATCCCAGCCGCCCCTGTCTGCGATGCCGCACCTGCCGCGCGGGCCGCTCCAATCTTTGCCGCAACATGCGCTTTCTCGGCAGCGCCGCCGTGATGCCGCACGTGCAGGGCGCGTTCAGCGAACATGTCGTGGTGCGGGCCGACCAGTGCGTGCCGGTGCCGGATCAGATGTCGTTCCGTCTCGCTGCCTGTGCCGAGCCGTTGGCGGTGGCGCTGCACGCGACGGCGCGTGCCGGCACGATGGTGGGGCGGCAGGTGCTGGTCGCAGGCGCGGGACCGATCGGGCTGCTGTGCCTGGCGGCTTGCCTGCATGCGGGCGCCGCCGGCGTGACGATCACCGATCTGTGCGATCCGCCGCTGGCCATCGCACGCGCCATGGGTGCCGCGCAGACCGTGAACGTTCAGGCGGACAGCGACCGGCTTGAAGCGGAAGCGGCGCGGCACGAGGGCTTCGACATCGCCATCGAGGCCACCGGTGCGCCGGCTTCGGTGGCGCGCATGCCGTCGCTGATGCGTCCGGGCGGCCGTATCGTGCAGCTCGGCATGCTGCCGCCGGGCACGGTGGGACTGCCGGCCAATCTGCTGATGGCGCGTGAGATCGACCTCATCGGCTCGTTCCGCTTCCACGACGCGTTCGCGATCGCCGTGGAGGCGCTCGGCAGCGGACGGATCGACATCTCGCCGATCTTGTCAGCGATTTTTCCGTTGCAGGAGGCGGCAACGGCCTTCGCCATGGCCGGCGACAGGCAGCGCGCGATCAAGGTGCATCTCGAAATCGCTTGAGCACGACGCGAGGAGACGGCAGGTGGACGATCCTCTGTTGGAGTTCGACCATGTCACCAAGCGGTTCGGCGGCACGCTCGCCGTTGACGACGTCTCCCTGACACTGGCGCCGGGCGAGATCCTCGCCCTGCTCGGCGAGAACGGCGCCGGTAAATCCACCCTGATCAAGACGCTCGCCGGCATTCACCAGCCGGACGCGGGCGAGATCCGGTTTCGCGGCACGCCCTACCATCATCTGAGCGCCCGAAAGGGCCAGCGCCAGTCGGTGTCGTTCATCCATCAGGATCTCGGTCTGATCGACTGGATGACGGTGACTGAGAACATCGCCCTCGGCGTCGGCTATCGCCGTCGCATGGGGCTGATCGCGTGGGGCGAGTCACGCCGTCAGGCGCGGGCGGTCCTGCAAACCATGAGCGCGGACATCGATCCGGATGCGCGCGTCATGCATCTGTCGCGCACCGAGTGCTCGCTGGTGGCGATCGGCCGGGCGCTGGCGGCGCGGGCCGAGGTGCTGGTGCTCGACGAGCCGACGGCGAGCCTTCCGGCCGACGAGGTGGAACGTCTGCTCTGCGTGCTGCGCGACCTCAGGCAGACCGGGATCGGCATGATTTACGTGTCGCACCGGCTGGACGAAGTGTTTCGAGTCGCCGACGAGGTGGCCGTGCTGCGCGACGGGCGCCTGGTCGGACGCATGCCCATCGCGGACACAACGCCCAACGGGCTGGTCACGATGATCGTCGGCCGACCGCCCGAGCAGGTCTTTCAGGCGCCCGGCCGTGCGTCGGACGAGGCGTGCCTGGTGCTCGATCGCGTCGTCGTCGACGACACCGGTCCGGTCAGCCTGACGCTCGCCCGCGGAGAGATGGTCGGCCTCGTCGGTCTGCGCGGTGCCGGGCAGGACGCGATCGGACGCGCGCTGTTCGGCTGCCGGACCATCGCATCCGGCAGCGTCAGCCTGGACGGCCGGCCCTACGCACCCGACCGCCCGTCGGCCGCGATGGCGGCGGGCGTGGGCCTGGTCGCCGGCGATCGTGTGGGCGAGAGTCTCGGCATGACGCTGAGCGTGCGCGAGAACGTCTTTCTCAATCCCGGCGCGCTGGGACATGCGCTGTTCAGCCTGCGCTCGCCAGCGGCCGAACGCTCCGACTGCAGCATCGCGGGCGCGCGGATGAGCCTGCGCCCGAACGATCCGGCGCGTCCGGTCGAGACCCTCTCGGGCGGCAACCAGCAGAAGGTGGTGCTCGCGCGCTGGCTCGGCATCGCGCGGTGCGTGCTGATCCTCGAGGAACCGACCGCCGGCGTCGATGTCGGCGCCAAGGCGGAGATCTACCGGCTGCTGCGCCAGGCGCTGGCCGACGGTCTGTCGATCCTCGTGATCGCCACGGATTTCGAGGAGGTGGCGGCGATCTGCAACCGCGCCATCGTCTTCAGCCAGGGCCAGGTCACGGCCGAGATCGCGCGTGCCGACCTGTCGGTGCAGAGCCTGCTGCAGGCCGCCTCCGCTGGCGGATGTCACGCGACGGTGCCAGACGATCGTTTGCTCGTCGAAGGCGTTCCCGCATGACATCGCTGAAGTCGACCGCGCTGGAGCCGGCGCCAGGCAGACTGAGGGGCCTGTCCCTCGGCAGCAAGATCGCGGGGCTCCTGCCGGTCTACGGGCTGGTGGTGCTGACCGTGGCGCTCGCGCTGCTGTTCTCGCTCCTCCTGCCCGACACGTTCCCGACCTGGCTGAACGTCCGGTCGATGCTCAGCGACAAGGCGGTGGTGGCGATGCTGTCGCTGGCCGCCACCGTGCCGATGATGACCGGCAAGATCGACCTCACCGTCGGCTACGGCGTGGTGCTCTGGCACGTCCTGGCGATCTCGCTGCAGATCGCCGGCGTGCCGTGGCCGCTCGCGGTGCTCGCGGTGCTGGCGATGGGGCTGGTGTTCGGGCTGCTCAACGGATTGCTGGTCGAGGTGGCGCAGATCGACAGCTTCATCGCGACGCTCGGCACCGGCACCGTCACCTACGCGCTGGCCCTGTGGTGGACCGGCGGACGTCAGGTCATCGGGCATCTGTCGCCCGCCTTCTTCGCGCTCGACATCGCCACGATCGGCGGCATTCCGATCCCGGCCTTCTACGTGCTGGGCCTGGCCACGCTGCTCTGGGTGATCTCTACCTACACGCCGCTCGGCCGGTATCTGTACGCGATCGGCGCCAACCCGCGCGCCGCCGAGCTGAACGGCATCGCCACCCGCCGCATGGTGATGCTCGCCTTCATGAGCTCCGGCCTGATCACCGCGTTTGCCGGGGTGATCCTGGCGGCGAGGCTGCGGGTCGGACAGGCCAGCGTCGGCCTCGAGTTCCTGCTGCCGGCGCTGGTGGGGGCATTTCTCGGCTCCACCACGATCAATCCCGGCCGGGTGAACATCTGGGGCACGGTGGTGGGCGTGGTGATCCTGGCGATCGGTATTTCCGGCATCGAGCAGCTCGGCGGCGCCTTCTGGGTCGAGCCTGCCTTCAACGGCGCGACATTGCTGATCGCGATCGGCCTGGCGGGATGGACCGGGCGGCGGCGCGTGCTGGCGCGCACGCGACCGCGGGCGGCGACAACGGTTCAGGCAAAGATCCAGTCGGAAGCCTGACAAGCAAGAACGCTCGAAACAGGAGAGAGACGAATGACGCGACATGCGCTGATGGCCGGGACGATGATGGCGTCGCTTGGACTTGCTTCAGGGGCGTTCGTCGCGACCGCGCGCGCCGACGATACGGTGGCGCGCGCCAAGGCGGTGGTGGCGGCAGCCACCAGACCGTCCTCGATCTGGGATGGTCCCACCACCGGACCGAAGGCCGTGCCGGGCAAGCTGGTCATCTACGTCGCGGCGGATCTGCGCAATGGCGGCATCCAGGAAAACTCCGACGGGGTCAAGGAAGCCGGCCGCGCGATCGGCTGGGACGTGCGCGTGCTCGACGGGCAGGGCAGCGTGTCCGGCATCTCGTCCGCCTTCAGCCAGGCCGTGGCGCTGCGGCCCGCCGGCATCGTCATCGGCGGCTACGACGTGGTGCAGAACGCCGCCGACATCACCCGCGCCGCGTCGTCCGGCATCGAGATCGTCTCCTGGCACGGCGGTCCGAAGCCGGGTCCGATGCCCGACGACAAGGTGATCGCCAATGTCGGCAGCGACAGTGCACAGGTCGCCAAGGTCGCAGCCGACTACGCGATCGCGCAAAGTGACGGAAAGGCCAGCGTGATCATCTTCACCGACAGCGCCTACGCGATCGCGCTGTCGAAGGCGCAGATGATGCGCGACGAGGTCAAGACCTGTGCGGGCTGCACTGTGCTGTCGTTCGAGGATACGCCACTCGCTGACACGTCGACGCGCATGGGGCAGGAGGCCACCGCGCTGCTGCAGCGCTACGGCGCAAAATGGACTTTCACCCTCGCGATCAACGATCTCTATTTCGACTTCATCGGACCGCCCTTGATCTCCGCGGGTCGGGATCCGAAGGGGCCGCCCGTGAACATCAGCGCTGGCGACGGCAGCAACTCGGCCTATGAGCGGATCCGCAGCGGACAGTTCCAGGCGGCGACGGTGCCGGAGCCGCTGCTGCTGCAGGGCTGGCAGGTGGTCGACGAGCTCAATCGCGGCTTCGCAGGTCAGAAGTCTTCGGGTTACGTCGCACCCGTGCATCTGGTCACCGCGCAGAACGTCGATTTGGATGGCGGCAAGAAGGACATCTACGATCCCGACAACCACTACCGCGACGCCTACAGGAAGATCTGGGGGCGCTGAGCGATGAGCACGTTCGAGGTGCTGCACAGGCGTTTCAGGGACTACATCCTGGCCAACGCGGCGCTCGAGCGGATCGCCGACGGCTGCCGCTGGACCGAAGGACCGGTCTGGTTCGGCGATGCCGGCTGCCTGCTGTTCAGCGACATCCCGAACAACCGCATCCTGCGCTGGATCGAGGGCGTCGGCGTCTCGGTCTATCGCCAGCCGAGCCAATTTGCCAATGGCGGCACGCGCGACCGCGAGGGCCGCCTGATCTCCTGCCTGCATGGCGCGCGCGCGCTGGTTCGCACCGAGCGTGACGGCCGCCTGACCACGCTCGTCGATCGCTACCGGGGCAAGCGGCTGAACTCGCCCAACGACGTGGTGGTCAGGTCGGACGGCTCGATCTGGTTCACCGATCCGCATTACGGCATCGCGATGGATTACGAAGGCGAGCGCGCGGAGGAGGAGGTGCCGTGCCAGGTCTATCGTCTGGATCCGGGCGGCCGGCTCGACGTCGTCACCGACGCGTTCAGCTGTCCGAACGGGCTGTGCTTCTCGCCGGACGAGCGCAAGCTGTTCATCGCGGAGACCGGCCGGATGGGCGATGACTCCGTCACGCGAGAGATCCGGGTGTTCGACGTGCTCGACGGCACCACCGGCCGCCTCAGTGAAGGAAAGCCGTTCTATGCGCCGTCGGTGGGCGCGGCCGACGGGTTTCGCTGCGACGAGGACGGCAATGTCTGGACCAGCGCCGGCGACGGCGTGCACTGCGTCAGTCCGGCGGGCGAGCTGCTCGGTCGGATTCGGACCCCGCAGAGCGTGTCGAACGTCGTGTTCGGCGGACGCCACCAGAGCCGGTTGTTCATCTGCGCCAATCACGAGGTCTACGCGATCTATCTCAACCGCCGCGGCGCGCTCGGCGCGTCTTGAGGTTTGCTTCGCGCAAGCCGGCCCTGCGCCCGACCCTGGGCCCCAACCCTGCGCCCCACCCCTCACGACGTCTCGCGTCTGGCGGGCGTGTCGCGGATGACGGTCACGCGCGTTTTCATCAGGTCCGACCAGGTGACCCCCGAGACGCGTGCCCGGGTGCAGAACGCGGTTACCGAGCTGGGCTACGTGCCCGATCGCGCCTCCGGCGTGCTCGCGACACGACGCAGCGGTTTCGTGGGTCTGCTGCTGCCGACACCGCCCAACGGCAACTTCGCGGCCCTCGCCGAGGGACTGACCGAGCAGCTGCGCCCCGCCGGCTACGAGCTGCTGATCGGCTACACCGGCTACAGCATGGGCGAGGAGGAGCACCTGGGCGGCTCTCGTCGCTCGGCTTCGGCGATGTCGAGATCGGCCGGGAGATCATGCCGGCGCTCAGCACGATCGTCGTTAACTCCGACGACATTGGCAGGCAGGCGGGCCGGCTGGTCGCCGACCTGCTCCACCCCGGCTTGCGCGTGACCGCGACGTCGGTGAGCGATGTCGGGTTCAGCCTCGCCGCGCGCGGCAGCACAGCAGGAGCACCATCATGACGAACCCCTCGCCACGGATCGCCCTGGTCACCGGCGCCGGCAGCGGCATCGGCCGCGCGGCGACGCTGGCGCTCGTCTCGGACGGCTGGTCGGTCGTGCTGGCCGGGCGCCGGATCGAGGCCTTGCGGGAGACACAGGAACTGACCGGCGACGACCGGGCGAAAATCTTGGTCCACGCGACCGATGTCGCCGATCCTGCGTCGGTCGACGCGCTGTTCGCGGCAATCGACAACCGCTTCGGCCGACTGGATCTCCTGTTCAACAATGCCGGCACCAACGTCCCGCCGGTGTCGGTGGACGAGCTCAGCTTCGCGGACTGGAACCGGGTGGTTTCGGTCAATCTCGCCGGCATGTTCCTGTGCGCGCAGGGCGCGTTCCGCATGATGCGGCACCAGTCGCCACAAGGCGGCCGGATCATCAACAACGGCTCGATCTCCGCACATGCGCCGCGTCCAGGATCGATCGCCTACACGGTCACCAAGCATGGCGTCACCGGCATGACCAAGACCCTGTCGCTCGACGGACGGCCCTACGACATCGCCTGCGGCCAGATCGATGTCGGCAACGCGGCGACCGCGATCTCGTCTGCGATGCAGACCGGCACCAGGCAGGCCAACGGCGAGATTGCGATCGAGCCGATGATGGATGCCGCCGATGTGGGCCGCAGCGTTGCCTTCATGGCCTCGCTGCCGCTCGCGGCCAATATCCCCTTCATGACGATCATGGCGAACAAGATGCCGTTCCTCGGACGTGGCTGAGGAAGGTGTTCGCACCGACATGACGGTGCCCGCAGCGTTGGGTGCGGCCTGTCCGGGTCCGTGGTCTTCGAACTGATGGACGGCGGATGAGGCCGGAGCATCCGCTCGAAAGCACCGGCCGCTCTGCGCCCCTGCTGGCAGGTCGCGCGCCATCGACACGGATGGCCACGCGAGGCGCCATCGCGTTGCGCCACGAACGGTCCTGATGCGCGTGCTGCGGCTCCGCAACCGGCGTGCGCCCTTCCGCCATCACGCCGCGATCGATAAACCGGCTCCGACCACCCGGTCGCCAGCCGCGCCGCTCCCGCCCACCCCAAGGAGACACCACCATGCATGTCCTCATCCTCGGCGCCGCCGGCATGATCGGCCGCAAGCTGGCCGAGCGCCTGGCACGTGATGCGAAACTGGGCGGCAGCAACGTCGATCGGTTGACGCTGGCCGACGTGGTGGAACCCGCAGCCCCGCCCAGCTTCTCCGGCGCGTGCGAGTGCCTCGCCATCGACCTGTCGGCGCCAGGCGCCGCAAGCGGGCTCGTCGCCGGCCGACCGGACCTGATCTACCACCTGGCGGCGATCGTGTCGGGCGAGGCGGAGGCCGATCTGGAGAAGGGCTACCGCGTCAACCTGGACGGCACCCGCGCCCTGTTCGACGCCGTGCGGGAGGAAGGCGCGGGCGCCGAGGGTCGCGCCCCCGGATGGCGACCGCGCGTGGTGTTCTCATCGTCGAACGCCGTGTTCGGCGGCAATCTGCCCGACGTCATCGACGACGATTACATCCTGACGCCGCAGACCAGCTACGGCGCGCAGAAGGCCATGGGCGAGCTGCTGCTGGCCGATTACAGCCGGCGCGGCATCCTCGACGGGATCGGCCTGCGCCTGCCCACCATCTGCGTGCGCCCGGGCGTGCCGAACCGCGCAGCCTCGAGCTTCTACTCCGGCATCATTCGCGAGCCGCTGGTGGGCCGGGAGGCGATCCTGCCGGTGCCCGAGACGCAGCGTCACTGGTTCGCGAGCCCGCGTTCGGCCGTGGGCTTCCTGCTCCACGCCGCGACCATCGAGCCCGCCCGGCTAGACGGGCGGCCCAACCTCAACATGCCGGGGCTCTCGGCGACCGTCGCCGAGCAGATCGAGGCGCTGCGCACGGTCGCGGGCGACAAGGCGGTGGCGCTGATCAGGCGCGAGCCCGACCCCGCCGTCGAACGGATCGTCAGCGGCTGGGCGCGCGCATTCGATCCTGCCCGCGCCCGCGCGCTCGGGTTCACCGCCGAGGCGAGCTTCGAGGAGATCGTCCAGGCCCATGTCGCCGACGAACTCGGTGGCCAGGTCGGCTGATCACGCAGCCCTCCGTCCGGCAGAAGGAAGAACCATCATGGCCGACATCCACCACGACGCCGTACGGCTCGACGCAGGGCCGCCGGATGCCGCCGGCCAGGCGCTGCATGAAGCGATGCGAAAGGCGCGCCGCCGGCTGATGCCGTTCCTGATCCTGATGTACATGATGGCCTTCCTGGATCGCGCCAATGTCGGCGTCGCCAAGCAGGCGCTGTCCGCACAGGCGCATATTTCGGCCGCCGCATTCGCGCTCGGTGCCGGCATCTTCTTCGTGGGCTACGCTTTGTTCGAGGTGCCGAGCAACCTGATCCTGCATCGCGTGGGCGCCCGCGTCTGGCTCGCGCGCATCATGATCACCTGGGGCATCGTCGCGGCCTGCACGATGTTCGTGCAAGGCGGAACATCGTTCGCCATCGTGCGCTTCGTGCTGGGCCTCGCCGAAGCCGGGTTCTTCCCTGGTGTGATCCTGTACCTGACCTACTGGTTTCCGCCGGAATATCGCGGCCGCGTGCTGGGGATGTTCTATTTCGGCTATCCGCTCGCGCTGACGCTCGGCACGCCGCTCTCGGGCGCGCTGCTCGGCCTCGACGGGTTCGCCGGACTTGCAGGCTGGCAATGGTTGTTCGGGGTCGAGGGCGTGCTCGCGACGGCGGTCGGCGTGCTGACGCTGTTCGTTCTGCCGGACCGGCCCGCCGACGTGACCTGGCTGACGCCGGCGGAAAAGACCGCGCTCTCGGTGGTGATCGACCGCGAGTCCGACGACAAGCACCGGGAAGGATCCGGCACGTTCCGCCAGGCGCTGCGCGACCGCCGTCTGCTGACCTTCGTGGTGATCTACTTCCT
>CAXTVZ010000051.1:0-17896 GCA_964247685.1 uncultured Acetobacteraceae bacterium | reverse complement strand
GCCAGGGCTGGCACGGCCGTTCTCATCGGTCCACAATATCGAATGCAACCAGAAAGCCGCGTCGCGCCGCGGCCTGCACGCGCCCGACGCTGCGCATGAGCACTCTCGCGCATCTGCGCGGCATCCTGCCGCGCACCGCCTCGCGTGCGAGCCATCGTGCGCACCGGCTGTTCCATCCGCTCTGCGGCGCCACACTTCCCGTGCTCCTCCGCAGCCTCGCGGCCGGCGACATCGCACCGCGGCGCGCGCCCACCGCCGCGATCTGCGTCGGCATGGCGCTGCTGCGCCTGCCCTTCACGCTTGCGGAAGCCGCCTACGCCTCGGTGCGGGTGCCCGCGCCCGGGCGCTATCCGGCGCCGGTGTTCGTGGTCGGGCATTGGCGAAGCGGCACCACCCATCTGGCCAACGTGCTGAGCCGCGGCGGCGCGTTCGGCATCCTGTCGCCGATCGCGGTCGGACTACCGGCCGAGGCGCTGGGCCTCGCACGGGTCGCGCGCCCGTTCATCGACCAGTTCTTTCCAGCGCACCGCCTGATCGACGACATGACGCTCGACGCCGATCTGCCGCAGGAGGACGAGCTCGCGATGGCGAACCTCTCCACCCTGTCGTCGCAGCACGGGATCTACTTTCCGCGCCGGATCCTCGCCGAGTTCGAGCGCGGCCTGTTCGGAACCGGGGTGTCCGCCGCGGCGCATGGCGCCTGGGCGCACGCGTTCGAGCGCTACGTGGCCAAGCTCACGCTCGCCGCCGGTGGCCGGCCGCTGCTGATCCGCAATCCGGCGAGCTCGACCCGCATCGACGTTCTCCGACGGATCTGGCCCGACGCGCGCTTCATCCACATCCACCGCGACCCCGCCTCGGTCTACGGCTCGGCCGTGCGGATGTTTGCAACCCTGATCCGCGAGTTCTCGATCGGCCGCGACGCCGATGCCCGTGCCGCGCGCGACCTCGTGCGGCACGTCTATCCCCGCCTCATCGCATCCCTCCTGGACGCGACCGCCAGCCTGCCCGCGCACATCTTCACCTCGATCTCGCACGCATCGCTCGAACGCGACACCGCAGGCACGCTCGACCAGGTTCACGCAGCACTTCATCTTCCGCGCGCCGATCCCGGCATCACCGCGATGGTGAGCTACGCCGCCACCCATCGTCGGACCGTTCGGACGCATCCGCTCGACGCGGCGGATCGCGACTTTCTCGAACGCCATCGCGAGCTCTTCGCGCGTCTCGGCTACGACCTCGAGCGCTCACGCGGCACCGCCGCCGCTTCCGACCGCAGGCAGGCCTAGGCCGGCGTCACCGCATCGTTCATGCCGCGCCGCTGCCGAGCGGGGAGGTCCCGAATCGCGAGAGAAGATCAGCCGGATCCCGGTAGATCGCGACGCAGCCCGCGTCCCGCAGCTCACCCTCCGACCAGCCGCCGCAGAGCACCCCGACGGTGCGCAGCCCGGCCTTGGCCGCCGCCTCTGCATCATAGGGTGTGTCGCCCACCACCACGATGTCGCAGTGATCCACGCCCTTCAGCTGCTTCAGCGCGGCCTCGAAGATATCCGGGTGCGGCTTGCTCCGCTCGGCATCGTCGGACGTGGTCTGGACGTCGATCAGGTCCTCGATCCGGGCCAGTCGCTTGTAGGTCTCCAATTCATCGGCCTTGGCGGAGGATGCGAGCGCGACACGCTGGCCGTCCGCGATGATCCGCTCGAACAAGGCCCGGACATCGGCGAACGCGGACACCTGTGGCAGGTAGCGCTGCTTGAGCACCTCGCCGCGACGGGCCTCGATCTTCTCGCCCACCTGCTCCACCTCGTCGGGCGAGAGGAACACGGGCAGGAGCTGGTCGCCCCCCTTGCCGATCTGGCTCCGGACATCGTCGAAGGCGATGTCGTGGCCGAACTCGGCGAACGCATCCACCCATGACCTTGCGTGGAGATCGACGCTGTCGACGAGCGTTCCGTCGACGTCGAAGATGACGGCTTTTGTCATGGATGTCCCCGCAACATGAAGTTCTCAAGACGGCAAGCGGCGAGGCGGTCCGGGGTTCCGGGACAGCACGTGTTGCAACATGTCTTGTCTCTGGGCCCACGACCCGCGATCGCGCGGCGCTTGCGCCATCGCTCACCGGCCTTCATCCTCGCGCAACGACGCAGAGGAGTGGACGGGAATATGGGCGTCCGGAACAGCGGCGCTTTCTGGAAGGTGGAGCGACGCTTGCCGCGCGGACGCAGGACACAGGACCATGTCCGGCTCTTCCGTGACGACAGGGTCGAGCGGCTGACCTTCACCCCGTTTCCGCGCTTCCTGGCGATCTGGGCGCTGGTTCTCGGCGTCGCCGGCACGTCGGTCGCGATCTCGCCCGGATCGGCGGCCCGCCGCACCGCGTTCGTGGCCATGGGCCTGGCGCTCTGGACATTGTTCGAATACGTGATGCACCGGTCGCTGTTCCACCTGCAGCCGCGTTCCGCGGTCTGCAAGCGGCTGATCTTCCTCCTGCACGGCAACCATCACGCCGATCCGCATGATCGTTTGCGGAACGTGATGCCTCCGGGTGCCAGCCTGGCCCTTGCTGCGATCTTCTGGGTCGCCTTCCGCATGCTTCTCGGACCGGAGGGAAACGCTCTCTTCTTCGGGTTCGCTTCAGGCTACGTCGCCTACGACACCACGCATTTCGCCTGTCATCAGACCCAGATGCGCGGCCCCATGCTCGCGGCTATCAAGCGCCACCACATGCGCCACCACTTCGTCAGCCACGAGGGAAACTACGCCACGACCTTCATCCTGTGGGATCGCGTGTTCAGAACGCGACTCGAGAGCGGACGCCGGCGCTGACCCTGACGGTCGCGATCGACGGCCGCAATCTTCTGCTCGCTGAAGGCACCGGCGTCGCCACCTACGTGAGGAGTGTGGTGAGCGCCTGCCGAACGCAGGGCTTCGACGTCCGCGTGATCGCGTCTGCGCCAGGCGCCGACAGGAAAACCTTGTCCAGAAGCCTGCGTGCCAGCCTGGGACGACGGCGCCTCCGTGCAGCCGGCGACATGCTGCTCGCAGCCGATCTGTTCGGGGCGGCACATGTCCGGTTCGGTTTGGCCAACGCGTTGACGGCCCTGACGTTACCCGCGCCCGTCGACCTGGTGCACTGGACCTACCCGCTGCCGCTCCTGTGCCGCGATGTGCCGAACATCGTGACGGTGCACGACCTGGTTCCGATCACCCATTCCGATTTGTCGGGTATCGACGGCCGCCGGCTCCGCAGACTTCTCGCCCGCGTGCTCGCGCGTGCCGCACATGTCGTGACGGTCTCCGAGCACAGCCGTTCTGCGATCCTGCGCGAGTTCAGGTGCGATCCGGACCGTGTCTCGAATCTGGGCCAACCGGTCGACATGTCGGCGGGTCTTTTAGCAGCCGCCGCTGATGCTCCACGTCTCTGCCCGCCCGGTGCTTACGTGGCGATCGGTCGCGTCGAACCGCGCAAGAACGTCGCACGCCTGATCGAGGCGCATCGGCAAAGCGGTGTCGCGGCACCTCTCGTCCTGATCGGACCGGATGGAGATGATGCCGTCCTGCTGCGCCAGGTGGCCGCGGCGGGCGATGGCGTTCTCCGCGTGCCCTTCGCGAGCCGGCCGTCGCTGCTGCGCGCGCTGCGCGAGGCGCGCTGCCTTCTCCTGCCATCGCTCGCGGAGGGCTTCGGGCTGCCGATCGCCGAGGCAATGGCGCTCGCAACCCCGGTGATCACCTCGCGAGGCGGTGCCACGGAGGAGATCGCCGGCGGTGCGGCACTGCTGGTCGATGCCGAAAGCACCGGCTCGATCGCCGCCGCCCTCCGGCTGCTCGACGGCGATGCGACCCTTCGCGCCTCGCTCGCCGAGGCCGGCATCCGACGCGCGTCCGCCTTCGCGCCGGATCACTTCGCCAACCGCCTCGCCGCGCTCTATCGTCGCGTCCGGTCGGCGCGAGCCGGCGGGCTGGATATCTCTGGTCGTTCTGGCTAGACCGGAGCCGTGGGCGCGTCACGGAAGGCAGAACAGGTGCTCTCGGGCCGGCGTCATGGCGTGCGGCAGGTCGCCCGTCTCGCATTGCTGCCGCTCTGGCTGGCGCAGCTGGCCACCGGCATGAAGGCGTTCAGCGGCAATCCCGTGCTCGGCAGCCGGAAGTTGAACGAGCTCGGGCTCCACAACCTGCGTCAGGATCTCGCGCACGCGCTCGCCGAGCGCAGGCGGCGGCGGCTCGGATCGAGGATCGCCGACGCGCATCGCGCCGCATTCGAGCGCGACGGCTTCGTGCTCGTATCGAGTTTCCTGAGCCCGTCGGCATTCGCCACACTCGAGCAGCAGGTTCGCGCGTATCGCGGCTCCGCGCGCGAGATGGTGCAAGGCGACACCATCACCCGTCGCATCGCGCTCGACGGGCCGGCGCGCCGTGCAATTCCGGCCATCCACACGCTGTTGCGAAACGCGGTCTGGCGCGCGCTGATCCGCTATGTCGGCAGCCACGACCACGAACCGGTCTGCTACATCCAGACCATCCTGGCGGGCGCCGTGGCAGGGCCGCCCGATCCGCAGACGGTGCTGCACGCCGACACGTTCCAGCCCACCGTCAAGGCCTGGCTGACGCTGACCGATGTCGCCGAAGATGGGGGCCCGTTCGTCTATGTTCCGGGCTCGCACCGCCTGACCACTCCGCGGCGCCGATGGGAGCGCCGGATGAGCATCGAGGCCTCGAACGCCGCCGACCGGCTGACCGGCCGCGGATCGTTCCGTCTGCACCCCGAGGACATCGCCGCCCTCGGCTACCAGCCGCCGCGCATCTTCGCGGTGCCGGCCAACACGCTGATCGTTGCCGACACTTCGGGATTCCATGCGCGCGGACCGAGTGCGACACCCGGTCTCCGCGTGGAGATCTGGGCCTACGGCCGACGCAACCCCTTCCTCTCCCTGCCGGTCGACCCCTGGCGCATCGCGCCGATCGGCGCCGCCCGTGCGCCGATGTTCTGGTGGATCGGCGACCGGCTGGAGCGCCTCGGCCTCAAGCGCCAGGTCTGGCGTCCCCGCGTGCACGTCTCGGCCTTCGATGTCGCTTGACTCATCGCGGCCCGGTCTGCGCATCGGCATCGACGGGCTCAATCTCGCGCTGCCGCGCGGCACGGGTGTCGCAACCTACGCGCGGACCCTGAGCCAGGCGCTGACCGCGATGGGCCACAAGGTCGACGTCCTCTACGGCATGGATATCGACCGGCGGATGTCGCCGACGCTAAGCGAGGTCACCTTCTTCGACAGTCTCGACGCGGAACCGGCGGCACGGCGGCCGCGGCCGTTCAGCAAGGCCTGGTGGGAAGACCGGCGCGCGTCCGTCCGCGGCCTCGAGGCGCTGACCATCCCGATGAGCGGCCGCGTCGAGGCGCGCGGTTTCGCCGCACGTCTGCCCGATTACGACCGCATCCTGAACGTGCCGGACGTGTTCCGCCGCGCGGCCGCGCATTTCCGACGCACCCGCCGCTTCCTCGCGATCAGCGTTCCCGACGCGCCCGCGATCATGCACTGGACGTATCCGGTGCCCATCCGCGTGAATGGCGCCCGCAACATCTACACGATCCATGACCTGGTTCCGCTGCGCCTGCCCTACACGACGCTCGACAACAAGGCCTATCACTACCGGCTCCTGCTCGAGACCAGTCGACACGCGGATGCGATCTGCACCGTGTCGGAAGCATCACGGAACGACCTTGTCTCGTTCTTCCCCGAGGCTGCGCACAGGGTGTTCAACACCTACCAGTCCTTCCGGCCAGCCGCCGCCCTGCCGGCGCAGGAAATCCTCGAGAGCGAGCTTCGGGCACTGTTCGGCTTGGAGCGCGACGGCTACTACCTCTATTTTGGATCGCTGGAGCCGAAGAAAAATATCGGGCGAATGATCGAGGCATTCCTCGCGTCGCGCAGTGCGCGCCCGCTCGTCATCGTCGGCGCCATGGCCTGGAAATCGGCAGACGAGCTTCGTTTTCTCGAACGCGGCATCGCGCTCAACCGCATCATCCGCGTCGAGTATCTGCGACAGTCCATTCTGCTCGCGCTGATCGCGTGCGCACGTGCGGTCCTGTTTCCCTCGATCGCGGAAGGCTTCGGGCTGCCCGTGCTTGAGGCTCTGTCGCTCGGCACGCCCGTCGTCACGTCGCGGGAAGGCGGGCTTCCGGAGGTGGCGGGCGAGGCAGGACTTTACGCCGACGCGTATGACGTGGCGTCGATCGCGACCGCGATCGACAGTATCGACGCGGACGACGAATTGCGCGCCACCCTTGCCGGGCGTGCACCCGGACAGGCGGAGAAGTTCTCGATGGCGTCGTATGCGCGGCGCCTCGATGGCCTGTACAATGCGGCCCTGGCGCGTTGACCACGACCCCCATCGCGGAAGGTGCATGCGCACGATGAGGAGACGTTGCAGCTTCGTGACCTTCCTCGCGCTCGCCGCGCTCGCCGGATGCAACACGCTGCCGAGCAGCGGCCCACCGGAATCGGTCATCGTCGATCGAGCGAAGGATCCCCGCACGAACCCGCTCGGCTTCAAGATCGTCGACATCAGCCCCGCGGTCGTCGGTATCCTGGCAGCCGAGCCTGCGCCCACCATCTCCACGCTCGACCGGATCGGAAGCAGGGTACCGGACCCCGACCGGATCGGCCCCGGCGACACGCTCTCCATCGCCATCCTCGAACTCGGGAGTGCGCTGTTCGCCGGCGGCGCGGGTGCGGGCGCCAATCCCCTGGCGGGCGCCCCCGCGCCGAGCAGCGCGGTGACGACCGAGACGCTGCCGCCCGTGACCGTGGACGCCGCGGGACGGGTCGACATCCCTTATGTCGGCCGACTCGCGGCTGCGGGACGGACGGCCGAACAACTCGCCGCCGCCATCGAGGCCGGGCTGCGCGGCAAGTCGCAGAACCCGCAGGTGGTCGTGCGGATCACCACCGATCTCGCGAACTCCATCATCATCTACGGCGATCTCCACAAGCCGGGACGCGTGCCGCTCACGCTCGCGCATGAGCGGTTGCTGGACGCGATCGCGCTGGCGGGCGGCCCCGACTCGTCGCCCGAGGACACCGAGGTGCGGATCACGCGCGACGGCGTCACCGGCGACATACCGCTGCGCACGCTCGAGGAGGATCCGGCGCAGAATATCGGTCTGCGGCCCGGCGACCGCGTGGAAGTGCTGTTCCGGCCGCGCACCTTCACCGTGTTCGGTGCCACGTCGAAAGTCTCCGAGGTCAACTTCAACGTCGCCAACCTGTCGCTCGCCGACGCCCTGGCCAGGATCGGCGGCCCGCTCGACGATCGCGCGGATCCGAATGCCGTGTTCCTGTTCCGCTTCGAGGACCGGGCAGCCGCTCGAGCGCTGGGCGTCCCGGGCCGCCCGACGGCCGCGTCCGCCCCGGTCCTCTACCGCCTCGACATGATGGACCCGACCAGCTACTTCCTCGCCCAGCGCTTCGCGATGAAGAACCAGGACCTGGTCTACATCGCCAACGCGAAGACCAACCCCGTCTACAAGTTCATGAGCCTGGTCAACCTGTTGACGGGACCCGGCATCAGCGCCGCCTATCTCAGCACGGACCACTGAAGACCTCGGCGCGGCTCCGCTCGCGACGCGCACGTGATCAGGGTCGATGTCGCCACAGCGACGCCTTGCACGCGGGGTCCAGTGTTTTGCGGCGAAGTCAGCGTCGGCTGCCGATCGTGCGTCATGAACGGCCGGAACTTGGCGCCACGGTCGGAACCGCCGGCCTACATCGCCTCATACGCCGCGACCGCGCCCGGCACGGTCGGATACGGCACGAACCTGCCCTCGTCGATCACGCCGGCGCTGTCGCAGCTTTCCCGGATGAAGCCCATATCGTGCGACACGATGATCAGAGCGCGATCCTCTCGTCGCTCGAACAGCTCCCTGCGGCATCGATGATAGAAGCGCACGTCGCCCACCATGATCACCTCGTCGATCAGGTAGCAGTCGAACTCGATAGCGAGCGACAATGCGAAAGCGAGCCGCGCGCGCATCCCCGATGAATAGGTCTTGACCGGTTCGCCGAGCTGGCTGCCGAGCTCGGCGAAGTCGTCGACGAACGCACGCGTGCGCACGTAGTCGAGCCGGTAGATCCGGCAGATGAACCGCAGATTGTCGATCCCGCTCAGGCTGCCCTGGAACGCGCCCGTGAATGCGAGCGGCCAGGACACCGACATGGTCCGCTCCACGCGACCCGAGGTCGCAACCTCCACGCCGCCGATGATTTTGATCAGGGTCGACTTGCCGGCGCCGTTACGTCCCAGGATCCCGAGTCTCTGGCCGCGCGCAACCTCCAGGTTGACCCGGTCGAGCACGCGGCGCCTGCCCTTATGGACCGCGTAGTCCTTGACGATGTCGGTGCACCGGATCATTGCACGACGATGTAGCGCCGGCTTCGCAGGGTGAGCGACAACCCGATCAGCAGCAGCAGCATCGACATCCAGACGTCGTAGAACAGCAGGTAATGCGAGTGCGCGCGCGCGCCGAACACGCCTTGGCGGATCATCTCGACATTGTTGACGCTGGGCGACCACAGCACGATGTCGCGCACGTTGTCCGGCAGCCACTGGTTCATCGTGAACGCGCCCGATAGCGGGATCGAGAGATAGGCGAAGACCTGGATCGACCTCTCGACGAGATCGGACATCTCGCTGAGCGCTGCCACCAGCAGCGCCGTCGCCGCACAGAACACGGCATGCAGCGCCAGGCCGAGATACAGCATCCCGTATTCCCGCGGCGGATCCATGAAGCCGAGCGCCACGGCGCCGGTGGTGACGATCAGCCCCGCCATCAGCGATCCCATCACCTCGAGGATCACGCGTGCCGCGATCAGGTCGAGCGGCGTCACCTGCCGGTGGAACAACAGGCTGCCATTCGCCTCGAAGGCCTTCACGGCCCTGAACATGCAATGCCGCCACATCGTCAGGGGCACGTAGCCGGTGATCACGAACGCCGTCATCGGCAGGCCGTGCTCGTGCGCGGGGCGGATCGCGGTCCAGAGGATGGCCACGCCCGCGCAGAACATGATCGGCTCGCCGATGATCCAGAGGAAGCCGATATTCTCTCGACCGTAGCGCGTGTGCAGTTCGCGCAGCAGCACTGCTGCGATCACCCGCGCCTGGAGTGCGAACAATTCGAGCAGGGACCGCATGCCCGCGACCTCAGATCAGCTGGTGTTCGCGGGCCCCGCTCACGAGCAGCCAGCCCATGACGTAAAGGCCGAGAAAGCTAAGGAAGACCACCAGCGTGTCGAGCGCGCTGCGAGGATAGGCCGCGTAGTCGGGCAGGTCGGGCGCCACGATCTGATCGATGTAGAGGAGCTGACGGTCGGCCTGCACCTGCGCCTGCTGGAGCGAGGCCGTCGCCGCGGTGAGCTGCTTCTCGAGAAGCTCGCGCTGCAGGGCGAGGTCGTCGAACTCCGTCAGTTTCGGAACCAGCGAGTTGCCGGGCCCCGTCACGCTGGTTCCCGCGCTCGCGATCTCCGCCTCGAGTGCCCGCACCCGACGCTCATACACCGGCAGGAGCGGGCTCGACGGCGCGGAGGCGCGCGTCTGCGCGATCTGCAGACGCGTGGCCGTGAGCTGTGCCTGCATGTCGTCGATGTTGCGCAGGATCGGAACCGACTGCTTCTCCGGATCGAGCAGCGCCTCCCGGTTGCGATAGGCCGCGATAGAGGCGGCAACACCTCGAAGCTGGGCCTCGAGATCCGCCACTTCGCGCTCGGAGCTGCTGAGCGTGTTGTGCCGTTGCCGCTCGTTCATCCGGTTGATGAGGCCTTCCGCTTCCGTCATCAGCGCGATGGCCATACGTTCGGAATCGGCCGCGTGGAAGGTCCGGACCGTAAGCGTCGAGATCCCGGTGGTGGAGTCGAGCTCGGCGTTCACATGGCTCTTGTAGTACCAGTAGAAATGCTCGGCCGTGCTGCTCAGCAGACCCGGAAATCGCGACAGGAGATCGGCGCCGGGATCGTCGAAGATCGACCGCAATCCAACCTTCGTCTCGAGCGAATGCATCGCATCGCGCGACATGATGAAGTCGGCCACCGCGTAGGTGTCTTCGCTCGCGGGTGCGGAGCCGTTCGCGGTCTGCAGCAGGCTGCTCAGCATGCCCGTCGAGGATGCCCCCTGGCCGCGCACCACGAAATGCGTCTCGGACACGAACTGCGGCGATGCAACGGCGAAGAGGTAGATTGCGACGAGCACCGTGGGCAGCAGCACGACCAGCGCGAACGGTCCGTACAGGCGGCGCGCCAGACGCGGGAGGAGGCCCCGTTCCCGCGGCGGTGGCAACGGGCCGTGAAGGCGCCGGTCGCTTCCAAGGTCAAGTCCGTCCATCGCAGCCGTCTCCCTCGCTCTGGCGGGTGTTCGGGACGGGCTGGCCGCTCTGGCCTCCCATGGCGCGGCTATCCGTGCGCAAGCCCGGTCCGGCAGTCAAGCGTCCTCCTCGGGCGAGACCTGCCTCAATTTCTCGACGCCACGACCGAGAGCTCCGCCTCGACGCGATGAGCCATCACGGCGCGGCGCCCACGCCCGCGCCCGTGTCGAGAAGGCTCACGGCAGCCTGCAATGTCGGCGTCCAGACCTGGGGCAAGCGGCCGGCGGAGGGCGCGGTCGCCGGCGCACGGCCCGCGCGCGCCACGACGGCCGCTTCCCATCCCGGGCCATCGGTCGGATCGAGGTAGACCGGCGCGTCACCGCCCACCTCCCGGTGCGGCGGGATATCCGAGCAGATCACCGGCACGCCAAGGGCGAGCGCCTCCGCCACCGGAAGGCCGAACCCCTCGGCAAAGGACGGGTAGAGCAGCGCGCGCGCGCCACGGAGCAGGCGGACCACCTCCCCATCGGCCAGGCTGTTGTGCTCGTGCACGAGCCCGCGCAGACCCGGTGTCCGGTCGATCAGGCGATGGACGTGCTCGCAGTCCCATCCCCGACGACCAATCAGCACGAGATGCGGGGCGGCAGCGCCGAGCGTTGCCGCGAGCCGCCGCCAGACGGCGAGCAGCAGCGCGTGGTTCTTGCGGGGCTCGATCGTCCCCAGGCACACGAAATACGGATGCGTCGGCGCGGCGTCGGCACCCCCCGGTCCGCACGACGCTGCGGCGGCGAGGGTTGCGAAATGAACGCCGTTCGGCACCACATGCACCGGCGTCGCCACACCCCGGAGTGCCAAACGCGCGACGAGCCCCTCGCGCACCGCGCGCGACGGCACGATCACCGCGTGCGCCAGCCGGGCCACGGTGTCGATCCGCTTGCCGTGCCGCGCCGGTTGCCGCAGGCCGCAATATTCCGGGTAGTCGAGCGGGATCAGGTCATGGACCATCGCCGCCAGCCGGGCGTCGTGCCGCGCCAGAGCCGCCTGCAGAACGCGGGGCCGGTCGAGGTTCTGGTGCGACAGCAGCAGGTAGGTGCCGCCGCCCGCCTGGCCCTGCGCACGCCGGCGGCGCGGCACCAGGAGGCCATGCAGCAGGCGCCGGCCAAGCTCCGCCGGCCGCACCTTCGACACCTCCCCGCTCCAGGCGCGCGACAACGCCTTCACGAAGCGAGAAGCGGCCGCGAACGGCAGGCGGCCGCTCGCGCCGAGGGGATGGATCGCCGCGAAGTCGAGCCGGTGCGCCTCATGGGCGAGGAGGTGTTCGGCCCAGGCCAGCTCCACCCGGTCGATCCCCGTGGGCACCGCCTCCCCCGCACGCGACAGGAGCCTGGAGATGTCGAGCACCAGCCGGCCGCCGCCCGGCGTCGCGGCCGGTCTCGCATCGGCGCGGCTGAGCGCGTTCAAGCCGCCGTGCCGTCCGCGGCGGCGACGGCCAACACGCCGAGGCTCTCGTCGCGCAGCGTCCGCTCGAATCGGGCGATCGCGGCGCCCACCAGCGTGTCGAGCGCCGTGTCCGAGAAGAAGCCGCCGGGGATCAGGCAGCGCTCGATCAGCACCCGCCGGAAGGCCGCGAACACCGCCGGATCGGGCGGGGTGGGCGCGGTCCAGAACGTGTCGAGCGGCCCGGGATGGACGATCCCTTCAAGCCCATAGACCGCCTGTCCGAGCGTGGCTGTCGGCACGCCGTGCGCCAGCGCCAGTGTGCCGGTGGTGCTGTTGATCGTCACCAGTCCTGTGGCCGGACGCACCACCAGCGCGATGTCGCCGCCCTCCAGATAGTCCACGCGGTCGGCAACCCCGAGCCGTGCCGCAAGGTCGGCCGCGAGCCTGCGCCAGTCGGTCAGGCCATTGTCGAGCGGGTGCTCCTTGAGAACCAGGCGCAGTCCCGGCGGCGCATGCCGGGCGAAGGAGGAGATCACCAGCGCGATCGCGCTCGCCATTCCGTTGAACCCGGAATGCAGCCTGATCTGGGCGTCCGCATCGAGCTGCAGCGGAAACAGGACGTAAGGAGCGCCGGTGGCGGCGAGCTTTGCCAGGAGCGCTGCCGTCCGGGCTCGCGCCGCGCGTCTGCGCGACAGGCGCCGGCACCAGCCCAGCCCCTCGGTGAGCGGATGCCACGGACGGTGGTTGGTCCAGTGCCGGTAGTAGGGGCGCGTCAGGAGGTCGGCCGCGTTGTAGAGCACGCCCTCGACGGCACGCCGGCGGAACGAGGACGGCAGCGGCGGGTTGGCCGGCATCGGCGGCAGGGTCGCCGCCTCGGCCAGGAAGCGGGCCGGGTCGCGCGGCATGCTCGAGTGGCCGTTCACCCCGCCGAGCTCGAAGGTCACCCAGTCCGGGCGGACATACCCTTCCTCGAACACATGCACCGGGATGCCGAGCGCCCTGCACACCGCGATCGCGGCACGGTGGTGGAGCCGGCAATCGCCGAACAGCACCACGTCGGTGATGCGGCGCGCGGCCAGGATCACCTCGAGTGCGGCGGGCCAGGCCTCCAGCGTGTCGGTGTAGTCGGTGGCCGGACCATGCCAGAACAGCCGGTCGCCGCCGTTGAAATGCACCTTGTGGACGTCGTGGCCGTCGCCGCGGAGCCCGCGCGCGAGCCGATCGAAGAACGGCCCCATCAGCCCCTGCAGCAGCAGGATGCGGCGACGCGGCGCGACCGACGACAGGGTGGACCCGTCAGGCATGCATCTCACCCTTGCCGTGCAGGCCCAGTGCGGCCGCCTCGCGTCGCAGGCGCCCCTGCACGCGCCGGACGCGCGTCAGCAGGCCCGCCCCCCATCCTGACAACGACGCGCCCTGCGAGATCCGGTCCAGCAGGATCTCGGGCGAGCAGGGCCATCCCGTCACCGGGTCGAGATAGCGCGGGAACAGGATCAGGCTGCCGGCCACGAGCTCGTCGACGGTGAGCACGCGGGTTCGCCGTGCCACCGGCGCGGCATCCACCGTCAGCCCCCAGCCGGCATAGAAGGGCTGGCCGTAGGTCACCACCCGGCGGCCCCGCAGCAGCGCCTCGAAGCCCGCGAGCGAGGTGAGCGTGTGCACCTCGTCCACCTGCTCGATCAGCCGCGCGATCGAGCCGCCGCGCAGCACCCGGTCGGCGATCCGCAGCACGGCGGCATCCGCGAGCGCGCCCGGCCGGTGGCCCGCCTCGACGTCGGGATGCGGCCGGTAGATGATGCACGCATCGGGGCAGGCCGCCCGCACGGCGCGCAGGAGCGCGAGATTGTCGCGCACCACGCTTGCGCCGAGCCGCACGCTGAGGTCGCCCGCGACCTGGCCCGGCACCAGCACGAGGCGCCGACCACCGGCGGACAATGCCATCTCGGCGCCGCCGCCCGCGCCGTACTTGGAGACGCCCCGGGCCACCAGCGCCTCGCGCAGCCGGGCGGCGCGCGCGAGTTGCTCGGGCGTGAACCGCGTCTCGGCGAGCAGGCGCTCGAGCGCGCTCGGCCGCGCCGGATCGAGGTAGAGGCCCACCGTGTCCACCACGATCGAGCAGGGCGGCAGCAGGTCGCTGCCGAGGCCGACCCCTCGGATGAACCCGTCCTCGACCTGCACGACGCTCACGCCGCTCGCGGTCGCGCGCGCGACGAGTCCGTCCGGCACGCGGGTCGACCAGACCGCGACGCCGCCGCCGGCGCGCGCCGCCAGCCGCACCGCCGGCCCCGCCGCGCTGCGGAACGGCGGTGCGCGCCGGCCATCGGTCAGGAAGCCCGCGATACGGCGACGTTTCCAGAGCGACATGCCCGTCGCCACCGCGACGCCCCGATTGGCGTCCAACACGCGCCGCCAGTCGGCGAGGAGGGCGATCGTGTCCTCGACGCGCGCGGCGGCACCGGTGAACGGATCGGCGTAGGGCGTCGCTGCGAGCTGTCTCAGGACGTCGTCGGGCGCGGCCGCCGCGAGCGCGTCCGGCGCCGAGCCCACCCGCGCGATCCCGCCCGCCAGCAGCACGAGCCGACCGATCGCCCCGAGCTCACTGGCGTGCACCACGCGCACGAACGCGAGCAGGGCATGCGGATCGACCGGTGCCTCGATGGCTGGGGACCCCATCCGTCGCACCTCACGCGCGAGCCCCCTGCCCGCGCGCCCGGGTGGGACGAGCACGCCCACGCGCGCCGCGTCCCCCGACGCGAGGGCCCGGCGCCACAGCCCTGCGCCCGCGGCCACGCCGCTCGTGGCATCGATCAGCAGCGCGAGATCGGACAGGCGCGGCGGCGCCGCGCACCAGAACGTCCCGCCGACGCGGCCGTCGATCACGGAGCGCGCAAGGCCAGGCGAAACCGGGGGGGCCACGAACGACGCGTCCGGCGCCGCGTGGATCACCGGTCGCCGCCGTCCCGCGAATGGCGGCGGCTGCAGGAGCGGCGGCGGGGTCGCGCGGCCCGGCGACGACGACGCCGAGCCTCGAGGCGGGTCCAGGCAGACGGCCGTCACACGCAATCCGACAGGGGCGCGTGACGCACGGAGCAACCTCCTTGAAAAGGCAAAGCAGGAGCACTCCCGAACTGAATAAACTTTAAAAACTGCGCCATCGGGTTGCAAGCACTCCATCCCGCAGATGCCGTACCATTGTCCTCCGCTCACGGGCGCGTCATGTGCGCGACATGGACCACGCGCCTCGATGACGTGCCGCTCGTCTGTCGCATTCGACGCGGCCCTGTTCCTCTGCGCCGCCTTTGGCGTCGTCGCGATCGACTGGCGCGCCCGGCCCCGCGGCGTCCGTGGTGCGGCGGGACTCACGGTCCTCCTGCCGACCCTGCTGCTCGGCTTTGCGCTGACGCTGCTGGTCACCGGCAGTGCGGCCGCAGGCGCGGTGGTCATCCTCGCCACCGCCGCTTTCCTGGTGCTGGGCTCGAACGCCAAGTTCCGCATGCTCGGCGAGCCCGTCTGCTTTTCGGATGCCGCATCGCTGCGCATGATGATGCGCCACCCCGGCTTCTACACCGCCGCATTGTCCGCGCGGGCGCGCCTGGCGGGCGTCGTCGCCGTGCTGGCGGTCGTGGCGGGGCTCGCGGCCGCGACGAACGCCCGGCCCATGCCGCGCCTGGTGGCGGTCGGGCTTGCGGTGCTCGCCGCAGCATCGCTCCGCGCCGCACTTCGCCGGGCCGACGCCCGCGGCATCATGGTGCGGCCGGACCTCGAGGCGGATGTCGCGCGCTGGGGCGTCATCCCGACCCTGGTCCGCTACACGCAGTGCTGGCGGCAAAGCGCCGACCCACCGGCGCCCCCGGCCCTCGAGCCCGCGCCCGACCCGCCGACGCTGGTGGTGGTCGTGCAGTGCGAGTCCTTCGTCGATCCGACTGCCGTGCCGGGTCTCAACGCCCATATCGGCCACGTGGACCTGCCGGGTCTGGCACGCGCCCGGCGCCTGGCACTGCGGCATGGCGCGCTCGCCGTGTCAGGGTTCGGCGCCTACACGATGCGAACGGAATATGGCGTGCTGTTCGGCCGCGCCGAGGACGAACTCGGCTTCCGGCGCCACGACCCGTATCTCACGGCCGGAGCGGAGCGCGCGCATGCCCTGCCCACGCGGCTCGCGGGCCTCGGCTATCACTCCACCTTCCTCCATCCCTACGCGCTCGAGTTCTACGACCGCGCACGGCTGATGCCTGCGATCGGCTTCGACACCGTGCTGGGACCAGAGGCGTTCGGACCAGCGCCCGCGCGGGTCGGCCCCTATGTCGCGGATCTGTCGGTCGTCGAACGCATCGCCGACGCGCTGCGGGATCGTGCCGGACCGCACTTCATCTACGCCGTGACGATGGAGAACCACGGCCCGCATGACGCGAACCGGCTGCCCTGGTGCGCCACCCCCGCGCTCGCCTGGGCGCATCATCTCGGCAACGCCGACAGAATGCTGGACCGTTTGATCGACCTGTTGCTGGCGGAGACGCGCCCGTCGCTGCTGGTGTTCCTGGGCGACCACAGGCCCTCGATCCCGGGCGCGATCGAGCCCGCCGGCGGCCGCGACACGCCCTATGTCGCGATCCGCTTCGACGGGCACGGCGGCACGTGCGCGCCCGGTGAGCACGCCGCCTGCACGCCCGCGGAGCTGCACCACTTGATCATCGCGAGTTTGAAGAAGTCTTCTTTTTCTGAAGAAAAAGAAGCAAAAAGACTTCATCCATTCGCCTAACAAGGCGGGTCACGCAAAACGGATAGAAGTTCTTTGGTTCTTTCTTTCAAGAAAGAACAAGTCTTCAACCCTCTAGGCGGACGCGACGAGGCTCTGCACCCGCTCGACACCCGCCCGTGCGCACCCCGCCAGGATATCAACCGCGCGCGTGATGTCGGCTGCCTCGTGGCAGGCGGAAAGAAAAAAGCGCAGTCGCGGCCGATTGCGGGGCACGCCGACCTGGACCACCGGCGGGCAGTAGATCCCCTCACGGAGCAGCGCCTCGGCCGCGTGGATGGTCGCCGCGTTGTCGGCGAAAATGACCGGCACGACGCCGATCCCGACCGCGTCCCCCACATCGAGTCCGGCCGCGCGCGCATGCTCGAGGAACAGGGCGGAGTTCGCCTGCAGCCGCTGCACCCGCCACGGCTCGCGCCGCAGCACCGCGAGCGCAGTGTGGGAGGACGCCGCGTTCGCCGGCGCCATGCCCACGCTGAAGACGAAGCCCGGCAGCGAGTAGCGCAGCCACTCGATCACCCGCGCGCGCGCGCCGATGAAGCCGCCGCAACCGCCCATCGCCTTGGACAGGGTGCCCACCAGGAGGTCGATCCCGTTCGCATCCGCCGCGAAATGCTCCGCGATCCCCCGCCCCGTGGGACCCGCCACGCCCACCGAATGCGCCTCGTCGACCATGAGCCACGCATCGTGCTCGCTCTTCAGGGCCAGCAGCCGGGGCAGGTCGGGCATGTCACCGTCCATGCTGTAGAGGCCCTCGACGATGATGAGGCACCGTCCGTAACGGGCACGCTCCGTCCGGAGCAGCGACTCGAGATGGTCGAGATCGTTGTGGTTGAACACCAGCGAGGTGGCGCGCGATCCCGCGATCCCGGCGATGATGCTGTTGTGCGACAGCGCGTCGCTCAGCACGAGGTCGCGCGATCCGAGCACGTGGCCCACCAGCGTGACATTGGTCAGGTAGCCGCTCACCAGCGTGAGCGTCGCCTCGACGTCGAGGAAATCGGCGAGATCGGCCTCGAACGCGGCATGGAAGTCGCGCTCGCCGCCGATCATGCGCGAGGCCGACACGCCCGCCCCATGTGTCAGCACCGCGTCTGACGCCGCGGCACAGATCGAGGGATCGCGGGCGAGGCCGAGATAGTCGTAGTTCGCGAAGCTCACCAGCTCGCCAGGGCCGCGCCGTCTGCGGAGCGCGTCGAGCGAGCCCATGAAGGGCAGGACGGCGGGAAGGATGGAACGGCCGGCGGCGCGGGCGCGACGGTCTGCGTAGTCGGACAGGTTCATGCCGGCGTTGAAACCCCCTGTCGCCCGGTTGCGTCCGGACCGGCGCGCACGGCGACCCGTAGATGAGT
>CAXTVZ010000050.1:0-18232 GCA_964247685.1 uncultured Acetobacteraceae bacterium | reverse complement strand
GGCCGACCTCCTGCTCGTGCTGGGGCATACCGCAGGCGGAAGACCCGTTGAGCGCCTGTTGAAGCGCCTCGCTATCTCGGCCAGCGACGACACTGTGCTGCGCTATCTCAAGCGTCGCGTTCGCGACCGGAGTAACGCGCCGGCACTACGCGTCTTGGGCATCGACGACTGGGCCTGGAGCAAGGGTCACACCTACGGCACCATCATGGTAGATCTTGAACGATGTAGCGTGGTGGACATCTTGCCTGATCGGGCGTCGGCCAGCACGGCGTCATGGCTACGCAAGCACCCAGAGGTCGAGGTCGTCAGCCGGGACCGCCTTAGTCTCTATGCCGAAGGAGCGCGGACTGGCGCGCCTCAAGCTGCGCAGGTCGCCGACCGTTTTCACCTTGTGCAGAACCTGCGTCAGCGGATTGAGCAGCACCTGGGCCGCCTGGGGCGGCCGCTCCGACACGGCGCATCTGCGTCGGCGGAAATGGCGGACACGAAAACCGGGCTTCATCGGGTCCGCGAGGACATCTTTGCCCAGGTTCGTGCGCTCTACGACGCCGGCAAGACAGCGACGGCGATCTGTCATGAGCTCGGCTTGAGCCGCTCACGGGTGGATCGTTGGATCAGGCTGGAGGCGCTCCCGCAGCGGAATGCGATGGCGCCGACCCCCACTTCGCCTGCTCACTTCCAGGATTACCTGTCAGGCCGATGGCAGGAGGGCCGCACTCTCGCAACCCGCCTGTTCACCGAGATCAAGCGCCTCGGCTACACGGGTTGCTACACGCATTTGGCGCGCTTCCTTGCGCCCTGGCGGACGCGGAGGACCACACGCGCAGGGGAGGAAATGCCCCCGATGCCTGCGACGCGGCTCCCTCGCGATCCGACCACCGGCCGCTTGCTTTCGCCACTGACGGCCGCCGCCCTCTGCATCAAGCCGCGTCCGCTTCTCTCGTCCCGACAGGCCGCGATCGTCGACGCTCTCAAGGCAACTTCGCCGGAGTTTACTCTCATGCGCCAGTTCGCCATGCGCTTCCGCGGCGTGCTGCGTAGCCACAACATCGAGGCGCTCCGAAGCTGGCTCAAGGACGCGCACGACAGCGGTATCTACGCGATGCGGCGTTTCGCCCGAATGTCATGGAGCAACGGCCAGACTGAGGGACAGATCAGCCGCTTGAAAACGATCAAGCGCTTGATGTATGGCCGAGCAGGCGTGGAACTCCTGCGCGCTCGCGTGTTGCCACTGTGACAATCCCTCGTGCACCGAGAGTGAGGCAGGTCCAATTAAAAGATAAATTGACCGAATTTCCTCGAGTCGCATTGATCAGGGAGAACGACAACAGTGGCGGCCTGCGTGTAGACACGGCTCTGCCGGGCACGCGGACCCCAGATGCCGTCCGCCTCGCGCTCCAGCTCTGCCAGTGCGGCGGTGATCCCGGTCATGCCGGAGCCGGCGGCGGACAGGGCCTGACCGACATCGTCCTTGGCCTCGACTATGTCACGGCCACCTTGTCGCAGCCGGACATGATCAAGGCTGAAACTGGTGCGGAAGGTCTCGCGGGTCTGGCCGTGCAGCAAGGCGATCAGCGGGCCGTCATCGATCGGCTTGCCCGCGGCATCGACCACGCTTCCGCTGTCAAACTTGCGCCGGCGGACGGCGAGGCTGCGTCCATCCTCTTCCAGCACCGCGCCCACCCGAAGGAGCGGATAGGTGAACATGAAGTTGTAGGGCGACCGCATCTCGAAGCCGAACAGCAGGTCCGCGACGGCCGCCATGCTGGTCGTCTTCCCGGCTTCGTTAGCAACGTAGATGATGTGCAGGTCGGGCGTGCCCGACCTGAAGCTCATGTCGCACCCTTCGAAGCGGCCGAACCGTCCCAGCGACAGCCTTGCGAGGCGCATCAGCTCACGCCCGAAAGCCGACTGCGCAATGCGCCACTCGCCTCAGCCACCAGACGTGTCCAGTCGACACGTTGGGCAGCGCTCCGCAGGTCATCGGGGTGCGGGTCCCCGAGGTCGCTGGCTACGGCCGTGAGCATAGGAGCGAGATCCTGGGTGAGCTGACTGGCTAGGGCCTCGTCGGCCTCGGCACCCGCCAGCAGGCCGAGAAAGTCTTCCGAGACCTCGACCACGGCGGCGGCTTTGGGCGCGCGGGTATGGACCAACAGTTTCTCCACCCAAAGGTCGGCGCAGACGGCGGTGGCGAGGGCGCGCACGTCGTCGCGGAGCTGCAGCTTGCGGTCGGCAAGCTCGGCGGCGAACGGGGTCTCGCCTTCGAACACCACGCGCGCGACCAGGCCGCGGCTGGGATCCTCCGCGGCCCGCGCGCTCGCGAGAGTCTGGCCAGTAAGGGTGTGGATCTCGTCGATAGCGGAGCAGCCGGTGCAATCGACCGGCACGCGAGCCCAGCGAATGGTGTCAAATTCGATGTGCTCGGTCGACACGATCTCACGGTCGTGCACCTCGACCAGGACGGCGTCCTTGGGACCAGTCTCGCGGATGTTGCGACCCGGAGACTGCCGGAGAAAACGACGGGCGGGTCGCGCAAGGCGACTTGGTAGTCGTGCACATGGCCGAGCGCCCAGTAGTCGTAGCCGCGGGCGCGCAGGTCGGCGAGCTCGCACGGCGCGTAGCGGTGGTGCCCCGGATGCCCGGACAGCGAAGTGTGCAGGACGCCGATATTGAAGGCGTGCGGGACCGCGGCCGGGTAGGCGATCGCCAGGTTTTCGGGGGCTGCGGTCTGGGCGAAGCTCCATCCGTGGAGCGCGACACCGAGCCTCTCGAACCGGAAGCTCTCGGCCTTGCGGCTTCCGAAACGGTGCACGTTCGCCGGCCATGGGACGCTGCGGGTGAGCACGGAAGCGGCGTCATGGTTGCCATTCAGGACACAGGCGGGGATGCCGGCCTGCTCGAAGCGCCCCATCGCGCGAGCGAATAGAGGCGGTGCTCATGTCGCGCCAGTCGCCGTCGAACAGGTCGCCGGCGAACACAACGAAGTCCACGGCTTCCCGGCAGGCGTAAGAGATGAGGTTGTTGAAAGCCACCCGTGTGGCCGTGCGGATTTCCTTGACCGGCATGCCCTCGTAGCGGGCGAGACCCAGCAGCGGGATATCGAGATGGATGTTGGCAGTGTGCAGGAAGCGGAAGCTCAGCATGCCTCTGTATCCGTGATGGTTATCATCGTAGAAAGCCTAAGTTAATTTAGCCTACGGCGCGGGACGAAGCATCCGCCCATAGGTTACAACGCCTGACAGCTCTGGGGTGAGCGCGGGGCGAACTTGATCGGCGAGCGACGCTCGCCGCAAGATGCGAAGAAGGAGGGTGTTTTGACCGCCGGAGATATGACCAATGACGATCTTGGTGAGTGGGGCGAGTCCAAATCCCGAGCGCTTTGTGCTTCGTCAGGATTGATCGCGAGTAAGGCCGAGCGCGATAAAATGGGATGGGACTTCCTGGTTGAGCTTCCGCCGGACCAATCAGCAATGACTGATGTACCGCTCGATCTGAGAACGAACCGTCTCAGTTGTAGGGTGCAGATAAAAACACATTGGCTGCGTGACGATGACCGCTTTGAAATGAGCTTGTCAGCTGCTCACCGCTTGGCCCTAGATACAGGGCCATCGTTTGTGATTGTACTTGCTGCACGACCAATGGCAGGCGGTGACGATGTTGAGTTATGTGACTGCCACATTGTACATCTATTCGGCAGCATAATACGGGCTATGACTCCCGGCGTCGGCTGTCTCGAAGCCGAAGCAGCGAAGGTGCCGAGACCTTCGACGCCGACCCCGAAGACGATTTCCTGCAGGCAGTAGCGTCGAGCGCGATCCGCGCTCCAGGCCAGAGCATCGAAGCGTAGTGCTCGATTGCCATCGCGGCGGCCTCATCATGACGGAGGGCTAGGGAGAGAGGCGCATGACACGGTGGCGCCGTCCGTTGCACGGGCTCCCACGGCCGGACGAGGCATCCCTGCGGCGGTACGATGGGATCGGCGGCGCCACGACCAACGCCGCGTTCCGGGTCACTTGGCGGGAACCAATTGCCGTGGAAGCCCGGCGGTATCCGGTGCGGCACTCGGACGGTCGCCACCGGCGGTGCCTCAAAGCGTCGCGCGTCGAGGATCGCGAAGTCGGTGGCGTCGGCCGCGCGATCGATGACCAGGCCGAGCAACCAGCCCTCATCCTCGTCGGCATCCGCGCCGGCCGGAACGAACACGAACTCGCCCGGCACGCGGTCGTCGCCGAAATCGTGCACGCGGCGCTCGCCGGTCTGCATGTCGTGCTTGTGGATCGTCGAGGCGCCGAACAGCTGCGTGTTGCCATCGGGCGGGACGGAGGCCGTGTAGACGTACCGGTGGGGCTGCCCGAAGCGACGTTCGTCGATGCGAGGAAATTCCTGCGGCGTTCCGTCGATCACGCGCCGGTCGACGTGACGCGCGCGGGGATCGATCGTCCAGCGCTCGAAGCAACCGACTGCGTCGAGGCCGGCGCTGCGGGTGTCGAACATGGTGGGATAGGCAATGACGTCGAGGATCACTCGGCCGTCGACGTCGTCATACGCGTTGGCCACATGGAACACGAAACAGGGCTCGACGTCGCACCAGATCATGTCGGCGTCGCCGCCTTGCCGCGGCAGCAGGCCGAGTCGTGCACGGTGCGCCGGGTTCCAGCGGAACGGGAACACGTGGCCGCCCAGCACGGCGCGCATCGAGAAGGTGACCGGCAGGTCCAGCACGACGGCGAAGCGTGCCGTGAACGCCGAGTCGTGGATGCAGGGGCCGTGTCGGACCGCGATCGGCGCGTCGCGGATCACCTTGCCGCCACCCGACACCACGACATGGCGCACCGTGTCCCAGATGCTGCCGTCATAGGCGATCGCGTGGTGCTCGCCCGTGCGCGGATCGCGGTGCGGATGGCCGGTGAATGAGCCACCGAGCGTGCCGTCGAACGGGTTGTAGCGCTGCTCCTCCAGGATCTCGGACAGCTCGACCGGGTAGCTGCCCGCCTCGACCAGGGCGAAGGCGCGGCCGCCGACACTGACCACATTGGTGTTCACGGTGTCGTTCCGTCCACGGCGGGGTCCGGGTGCCGCCGCCTGCCTGAGCGCTGCCGTGGCGGTGCGCGACCGGATCCAGCGGTTGCGATACCAGAGCGCCCGCCCATCGCGGAGGCACAGCCCGTGGATCATGCCGTCGCCGAGGAACCAGTGCTGGCCAGCGAGGTCGGGATCGACCGGGTTGGCGCCCATCTTCAGGTAACGGCCGTTGAGGCCCGGTGGGATCGATCCCGTCACCTGGAGGTCGTGCAGCGTCCGCTCGACCGTCATCGGAGCGTGGATGCCGACCAGGAACGGGCTGACGGTCTTGGAGAGCCGCCTGCGGTTGAAGGAGCCGACGAGTTCGACGCCTTTCTCAGCCGCCGCACGGAGGGCGGTTTGGACCACGTTCGGCATAGGGGGCACTATCCCGCGCGGCGGTCAGCCCAACCCGAGCAATTGACGCTGTTGACGTCGATCACGGCGGCGTTCGGCTTCGTGATGAGCATCAGAACGGCGACGGCGCTGGTGAACGCGAGGAGCAGGCCTGGATCGAACATCGAACTCTCCCTGAGCCGGCCGCCGGCGAGGACTGAAAGCACCTCGTGCGCATTGACGGGCCGATGAAGGTGCGGGGCGAGGAGGAAGGTCAAACGAGCAATCGGCTCCCAGTCCCGCCCCTGCCGTTGGTTCTACAAACGGTCATCGGCGCGACGTCATCACAGGAGCTGTCCAGATGCTAGCCAGGAACCGGCAGCGCTGCGCCGCTCCGTGGAGTTCCTTCACGCTTGAGAATCCGGCGAGGTCGTCACGTCGAAGGTCATCGTGGTCATGAAGCGCCCTTTCGGCCGGCGACATGGGTGGTGTCCGCCAGCAGGGCGACCAGGCGCACGGGGCTTTGTCGGCTTCTCCCACGCCGGCCTGCAAGCGAGCTACGCCCCTTGCACGTGGGTGAACTCGGTGCGGAACAACAGGGACGACTTGCCCAAG
Organism: uncultured Acetobacteraceae bacterium; assembly: GCA_964247685.1. Lineage (GTDB taxonomy): Bacteria > Pseudomonadota > Alphaproteobacteria > Acetobacterales > Acetobacteraceae > CAXTPV01. The sequence continues at coordinate 12,220 of CAXTVZ010000050.1, read as the reverse complement.
CCGACCAAGGGATTGTCTCGCGATCTCGCCGCGGCGCTGTCAGGCGGCCCAACTTGGTAGAAGGACGTCTCAAGCTACTCCAGAGGCGCTTCCGCCGCGACGCTGCCCTCGCTCGAGTTTGCAGAGGGAAGGACTGCAAGGTTACGGAGAACAGGACTCCGCCATGCGGCTATCGTTAGCAGGAGCTCACCGACACCTGCGAAGTCGAGCGAGGACCTCAGTCCCTCGTGCTGCCCGAGCCATCCGCCGATCAGAGCACCCGGGCCGGCCGGGAGAAGGATGAGCCAACGCATGATGCTGGTCATGCGGCCAAGCATTGGTGTCGGCGTCACGGCTTGGCGCAATGCGATGAAGTTGACGAAGATGAGGATTGCGCCTGCGCCCAGCAACATGAGGTCGACAGCGAACGCCGCTCGGCCGAGAAAACCAGCCGGCGACGCGGCCAGAAGCATCGCGCCGGAACCCGTCAGGGAAAAACCCAGGGTGATGCAACGACCCGGCCCCAGGCGCTGGCTGAGATGCCGGCCAAACAGGCTCGTGAGGATGGTTCCGATCCCAAGGCCAACATAGGAGAGGCCCACGCCTTCTCCGGTCATGGCCAGAGTACGCGTGGCAAAGAGGATGTTCACACCAACTGCGGCGCCGTTGAAGAATTCCCAGGCCCCAACAAAGCTGGCGAGCGCGACGAGGAGGCGGTTACGCCGGACAAATCGACCGCCTGCAATCAGCTCGAACCAGAAGCCGCCTCTGCGACGTGACACTCTCTCATCGGTGCGGATGCCTCCGAGGATAGAGGCCGAGACGACTAGCAGCAGAGCGTTGAAAAGGAGGGCAACGGGCGCCCCCAGAAGCCGGATCAAAGCACCGGCGATCGCCGGCCCGGCTACCTCGGCCGTGGAGTTGGCGAGCGCGTTCTTCGAATTGGCCTCGATCAGGCGGTCGCGTCCAACAATCTGGTTGAGCACGATCTGGGCAGCGCTTCCGGCGGTTGTGTTGACAAGCCCGACCATGAACGCGACGAGCAAGAGCCACGGGATCGAGAGAAAGCCGATCCATCGCGCGAACGGGACACTGGCGGCAGCCGCGGCAAGCGTCAGCTCGCCAGCCAGGTAGACCGGCAATTTGCGAACGCGATCGAGCCACACCCCCGAGGGCAGGGAAAACAGAGTGAAGGGTAGGGTCTCCACCGCGGTGAGTAGGCCCATCGCGGTGGGTGACGCATGCAGCGACAGTGCCGCGGTGAGTGGCAGTGCCAGAAGCATGATCTGCATCCCGAATGAGCTTGCCAGGACCGAGCTCCAGAGCCGGCGATAGGTGGGATGCCGAAGCAGATCGTCGGGTCCGATGGTGAAGCGCGCGAGGAACGTGGAAGCCAAGCGGGTCGGCTTGTGCCCGGGGGTTTTGCCGACCGACGTCATGCCCGCTTCCTAGATCATCGAGTTCGTGAGGGAAACGGGAGCCACACCTCAGGTGAAGCCGGCTTCCTCCCCGAAGGCGCTCGCTGCAGGGTCAACGCCTGGTGTCAGGTTGCACGCAATTCCGACAATTGCCGGTTTGAGCTCGTTTCGCTGCATTTGACTTGAGCTCGAACGGGCCACTCAAGTCCCGCGGAGGCTGCGCGCAAAACGACGGAGATCCTTGGCATAGATGCGGTCCTGGTGGTGATACTCTCAGCCTGGGCCGGTTTCATCGCCCACCTGGAGCAAGTAGCGGCGCCGGTAAAGAGTGCCGCTCGGTCGTCCCACGATCGCGAGCCCGGTGAAGCCGGACAGATGGGCGAGCCGCGCGGATGAGGCCGCGACCTCCTCGCCCTGGTGCTCGTCGGCGCGGCCCACGAGATCGAAGTCGAGCCGGTGCCCGCCGAGAGAGGCGTCGCTCATGTTTGATCCCGAGCTCGACTTGGACGGCGCCCGCGAGCGTATACGATGGGGCGCGATGGTCCACCCTTCCATGAAACGCCGCCCCCTGCTGGCCGGGGCCTCGACTGCAGCACTCCTCGGCGGCAGGCGCGCGCACGCGGCGGCGACCGACGCACGGCCGCTGCCGCTGGGCGACGTGCGGCTGCTGCCGTCGCGCTGGCTCGACGCGGTGGAGGCGAACCGTTCCTACCTGCTCGGGCTCGATCCCAACCGCCTGCTGCACAATTTTCGCACCCAGGCCGGCCTCGCGCCGGAGGTGCCGCCCTATGGCGGCTGGGAAAGCGACACGATTGCCGGGCACACGCTTGGCCATTACCTGTCGGCGCTCTCGCTGCTCCATGCGCAGACCGGCGACGAGGATGCGCAGCAACGCGTGGGCGACATCGTGGCCGAACTCGCGCTGGTCCAGGCGCGGCACGGTGACGGCTACGTCGCCGGCTTCACCCGCCGGACGGCGGACGGGCGGATCGAGGATGGCCGCGTGATCTTCGCCGAGATCGGGCGCGGCGACATCCGGTCGTCCGGCTTCGACCTGAACGGTGCCTGGTCACCGCTCTACAACCTCCACAAGACGATGGCGGGGCTGCTCGACGCGGACGCGCTGTGCGGCGACCCACACGCGCTTGCCGTGGCCGCCGGGCTCGCGAGATTCCTCGCGGGCGTCTTCGCGCGCCTCGACGACGGGGAGATGCAGCACGTGCTCGCTTGCGAGTATGGCGGGCTGAACGAGAGCTTCGCGACCCTGGCGGTGCGGACGGGCGACGGGCGCTGGCTTGCGGTGGCCGAGCGGATCCACGACCGCGCGGTGCTGGACCCGCTGGAAGCCGGGCGTGACGATCTCGCGAATCTGCACGCCAACACGCAGATCCCCAAGCTGATCGGGCTCGCCCGCATCCGCGAGGCGGGCGGCGATGCGTCGCGGGCGCCGCGCGTGTTCTGGGAGGCGGTGACGCGCCACCATTCCTACGTGATCGGCGGCAACGCGGACCGGGAATACTTCTCCGCCGCCGACACGATCGCGCAACACGTCACCGAGCAGACCTGCGAGCACTGCAACACCTACAACATGCTCAAGCTGACCCGCGCGCTCTACGCGGCGCGGCCCGAGGCGGCACTGTTCGACTTCTACGAGCGCGCGCACCTGAACCACGTGCTGGCCGCGCACGATCCGCGCACGGGCATGTTCACCTACATGACGCCGCTGCTGTCGGGAGCGGCGCGCGAATGGTCGACGCCGACCGGCGATTTCTGGTGCTGCGTCGGCACCGGCATGGAGAGCCACGCCAAGCACGGCGATTCGATCTTCTGGGAGCGCGGCCGCGACACGCTGCTGGTCAACCTGTTCATCCCGGCCCGCGCGCACTGGGCCGCGACGGGGGCCGTCGTCGAGCTCCGGACCGCGTATCCCGACGACGGCGAGGTGCGGCTCACCCTCGCGAGCCTCGCACGGCCGCAGCGTTTCGCGATGGCGCTGCGGGTCCCGGGCTGGGCCGAGGCGGCGCGCGTGCGCCTGGCGGTGAACGGCGCAACCACCGACGCGACCGCGCGCGCCGGCTACGTCGTGCTGCGGCGGGTCTGGCGCGCGGGCGACGTGGTGGAGCTCACCCTGCCGATGTTGCTCCGCACCGAGAGCCCGGCCGCCGACCCGCGCCTCGTGTCGGTGCTGCGCGGCCCCGCCGTGCTGGCGGCCGATCTCGGGCCCGCGCACGACACCAGCCCCTATGCGGAGATCGCGCCGGCGCTCGTGACCACCGACGTCACGGCCGACCTCCATCCCGCGCCCGACGATCCGCTCGCCTTCGTCGCGGCGAGCGCCGGCCGCCCGGGACCGCTGCGGTTCGTGCCGTTCCACACGCAATACGAACGCCGAAGTGCGGTCTATCTCCGCTGCTTCGATGCCGCGGCGTGGGAGACCGAGGCGACGTCGTTCGTCGCCGCGCAACGGCAGGCGCGCGAGCTCAGAGCGCGCTCGGTCGACGTGCTGCACCTGGGCGAGATGCAGCCCGAGCACGACCACGGCGTCCGCGCGACGCTCTCCTATCCGCTGGCGTATCGGGGCCGCAACGGGCGCGACCTGCGCCGAGGCGGTTCGATCGAGTTCCAGCTCGGCGTCCGGCCGGAACCCATGGTGCTGCACATGCTCCGTTGGAGCGGCGAGCGCGAAGGCGGCTACACGCTGCGCATCGACGGCGAGGCGATCGAGACGCGCGCGTCCGCGGCCGACGCCGCCGGCCGCTTCGTCGAGACCGCTTCCCCGATCCCGCCGGCGCTCACCGCGGGCAAGAGGGCGATCACGGTGCGGATCGAGGGAACTGGACCCGAAGCCGCGGGACCCTTCAACACTGTCGCCACAGTTGCGGGCCGGCCGGTCCTTTAATCGTGCAGCTGGAACCTGTTCGTATCATTGCGCCGCACGCCGCTATTTTCGGGGGCTGGCTGAAGGCGGCCCTGGACCCGCGCACTTCTGATCACCGTGAGTAGGCGCTTACGCCTGCAGTAGTTGCGGCTTCCAATTGGCCGGCTCAGGTCGGGGCGCGTGGAAGATTATCTAGGATGCACTGTCATGAAACGGCTGACGATCCGTGTCTCCGACCTTCAGGAGGTTTCCGCCCTTGTGCTGGCGCCATCGAACCCGGTCGCTTGCTACGTGCTCGCGCACGGCGCCGGAGCCGCGATGACCCATCCGTTCATGACAGCCATTGCCGAGGGTCTCGCCGAACGGCGTGTCGCGACGCTTCGGTATCAGTTCCCCTTTGCGGAGAACGGCTCCAAGCGGCCCGATCCCCCGCCTGTCGCCCATGCCGCCGTTCGTGCGGCGGTCGCCGCGGCCGCCGATGTGCTGCCTTCGGTGCCGCTCGTCGCAGGCGGCAAGTCGTTCGGCGCGCGGATGACCTCGCAGGCTCAAGCGAAGATGCCATTGCCCGGCGTGGTCGGGCTGGCCTCGCTCGGGTTTCCCTGGCATCCGGCCGCCGAACCGTCCTTCAAACGGGCCGCGCACCTGTCCCAGGTCTCAGTCCCTATGCTGTTTATCCAGGGATCAAGGGACGCGTTGGGTGATCGGTCGCTTCTGACGGCCACCGTCGACCAACTGGGACCGACCGCGGCACTGGAGGTCGTCCATGGGGCCGACCACGGTTTCCACGTGCTTGCCCGCTCTGGTCGCACCGACAAGCAGGCGCTGGGCGAGGTGCTGGACGCACTATCCGGTTGGATCCGGATTGTGGCCGGACATCGAGAGGAGACGGCCTCGAAGTGACCCGCGACGACGACGCCAGATCATTCAGAACACGCCGAGTCACCCTCCATGCTGGCGGCGAAGAACCGAATGCATGTGCCTCGGGATGCCCGGCGTCTGTGTAGTGTGCGACTGCTGGCCAGGCGGTCCGCCTTCGCGGCACTTGATCCGTCCTGCGCTACGCGTCGCCCCTGCCGGACGACACGTAACGCCAGGCGTATCTAGTCGCCGATCGGATCGACTTCGCTACCTTCCGCCTGTTCCGGAGACGCGTCAGCGGCTTCAGGATGGCGCCCGCGCTTGACTGGATTGCCGCTGCTTCTCTTCCGGGTGGCTTTCGTCGGTGCAGAAGAAGGCTCAGCGGTTTTCGCGCTGGCCTGCTGCGCCTCCTTGAGCGCCTTCTTGAGCTCGGCAGTCTGCGTCCGCGCACGAGCCAGGCCGCGTTCGAGCTTGACGACATGAGCTTCGAGGTCCGCCTTGTTCATCCGGACCGCGGCGGGGACTGCCGCCGCGCGACGAACCAGAGGCTTCTTCGATGCCCGCTGCGACTTTGATTTAGCGGGCGCCACAACCTTGTTCTTCGAGCCGAGCGGACGCCCGATCTTTTTCCTCGGCTCCGCAGGCTTCGCAGAACGTCGCGTGGTCGTGGCTTTCGTGGCGCGGGCCATTGTTGTCCTTGAGGGTGTGATGACGCGTGCGCGCATCGATCGCAGCACGCTGTCCAACTCATCTGTTAAAGATGTTTCTCCTAAAAGACGAGTCGCCGGAACGAGGTCATGCCGTCGAGAGCTAAACGTCAGCGAACAAAGTCGCGTTGAGGCTGCCGGGGCCGAGGTGGTCGAGGACTACCGCAGCGCCGGCCTGAGCCTGCGCGCGCACCCGGTGTCGTTCCTGCGGCCAACGCTGCAAGCGCAGCGGATGGTCCGGTGCGGCGATCTGGGCACCATCCGTGACGGTGCGCGGGTCGTGGTGCCGGGCATCGTGCTCGTGCGGCAGAAGCCTGCTCGGCGAAGGGTGTGATGTTCATCACGATCGAGGACGAGACGGGCGTGGCGAACCTGATCCTGTGGCCAGACCGCTTTGAGAAGCAGCGCCGCCTTGTGCTGTCCGCCGGCATGATCGCGTGTCACGGCAAGGTGCAGCGCGAGGCGGCGTGATCCACGTCATCACCGATCGGCTGGAGGACCTCTCCGAGCTGCTTCGCTCGGTCGGCGACCGGGACGAGGCCTTCCCGCTGACACACGGGCGCGGTGACGGCGCCACGCATCCCGCGGCGCCCGATAAGCGGGACGGACCTAGTGATGGCCCTGGCGGCCGGCCCGTTCGTGACATCTACATTCCGGACCTACGGATTGGCTCCGGGATCAAGATCCCGACCCGAGACTTCCGATGACACGCGCTGACGAGATGCACGATGAGGTTCGACGTGACCCTGACCCTTACGCCCGACCTTCTCGCTGGCACCGTTTTGGCGAAGAGGCGGCAGCAGGCCGTTGAAGCGATCCGTGATGCCGTGGAGCGCCTTTGCGGCGCTGCGTGGATCGACGTGGAGTGGTGGGATGTGGCGGACAGCCACGCTCCGCTGGTTCGACGGCTCACCGTTCGCGGCGTCTCCGAAGACGACACGGAAGACGCGCTGAAGCGCACCGTGGAGATGGTCGCACGCCGGGCGATCGAGGTATCTGCTGAACGGGTGCGGTCACGTGACCTCGTGATTGATTGATCGCTGCGCCACGATCTGCCAGGCACGGCCGGCGCTCCCGCCCGCGCGGTGTATCCCTGTCTTCTCGATCGTCAGCCGCCGTAAGTCGAGGACCTAGAGGAGGTATGAAAGACGACGAACCGAGCGCGTATCCAACTTTGCCCAAGCAGCATATATGAACTAGTCAATCACTAGAGAGGCTCGTTATGTAGACGCCGCCCTTCTGTAATAATAACGCTAACCGTTGGTGGGACTCTCGGAGGCTATCAAAGCCAGTAATTCTCTCGGTCTGCTCGATCTCAGACGGTCGGCTCCTGATTAACAGCTTTTTAGGAGGAAGCCGGGACAATGATGAGGCCTCTTTGGGGAGAAAATGATGTTTGATCTTCGTTCTCGTCTGACGTCCTTCGGATCGGCGGCGGCGATGGGTGTCGCTCTATTGACGACGACATCCTTTCATCATTGGACAACGAGCGGACCTGCGTACGACACGGTACAACAGGCCGCTTCGATCGGCACCCAAACGCCGCATAACGGTTCTGAGCGGCCCGGCACTTCAGCGATCACAAAAGCTAGCTTCAACCCCAATGAGTTCCACCACTTTCCTTGAGTGTCAGGGCGCCTGAGCGCTCCCTATCTTCGACTAGCGCAAGCGGTAGTAGTGACAGTGAGTTATTGGCTTACATGTCAAAACACAGTCCGCGAGGCAAAAAAGGAGCGGTAGCCTTGCGCGTTCGCCCAGGCGATAGTGCTCGGTAACGACATCGGCGCGGCGGGGGACCCAAATGGCGAAGGGAGACAGCACACGCTGCTTGACCTTCGCTGCCGCTGCCGTCGGAGGATTGTTTGGTCTCGCCTGGCTGAATTCGGCATCCGCTGAACGCTCAACCTTCGTCTCCTACGGCTTTGACCAAGGATTGCTGAACGTTGGCGGAGTGCCACTGGCCGAGGACGCAGCAGGCGACCTTCTCGTCGCCACGGAGCGGGGGCTTTTTGCTTTTGACGCAGTACGCTTTGTTAGTCTCGGACCGGAGCATGGTCTTCGCCTTGGGGGCGAGGTTTTCTCGGTTGCGACCACATCAACTGGTCACGTGGCGGTTCAGTACCCGGATCAGGTCTACATCTCGACGAGTGCCTCAGATGCGTCCCACCCTACGACGGCTTTAACATTCAAGCCGATCAGCATGACCGCGTTTCCGTTCTACGATGAGCGACCGCACCGTCTCGTGTCCCGGAAAGACGACTTCATTCTTCTGGCCGACGAAACTCCTGTTCTTATCAGCGTCGATCGTGGACGTGACGCTGACGCTCATGCGGCGTTGATGCCATATAACTCCACCGAGCGTGCTCTGTTGCGAGGGGGGGCGGGAATCTTCGAAATCGCGGGGCGTCTTTGGGAGACCTTTGTTGATGGCCGCGTCTGCCGCGCGGATCCTGGCTACGTCAGATGCTATGCCGCGCATGATGGTCTCGCCCCTCAGCAGGCGTTCGACCTTGTTGATGGAACGAAGGGCCGAGTTCTTGCGCGGACTGCGGACTCGGTTTCCACTTACGACCCTAACTCAGATCGATGGACATCGGTCGACTTGCCCGATCAGGGCGGGCGGTATCATGCCTTTCTCCCCGACCTCGGTCTTTACCGCGCGCCTGACGGATCTCTGATCACTCAAGCGGTTCGGGGACTTGACATACTAGGGCCGGCTGGCTGGTCCGAACTGACAGTTGAGGCCGGCGCGCCGAACGGCACGATCGTGGACGCCATGACTGATCGGACCGGGCAGCTGTGGTTCCACGTGCTAGGGCGGGGAATCGTACACTGGGTCGGCTACGGCCACTGGAACACAATCGAGAAGTCGGATGGATTGTCCGACGGTTTTGCATGGCAAACCGCGCGGACGCCAAACGGGGATCTATGGATCACGACAGATAGCGGCGTTGACAAAGTCGCAGCGCATAAGATCCCCGCGCCTGTCGAGGAGGTTACCGCTACCTCTTCCTACGCTCTGGCTGCTACGGCTCGGGGCGACATCTGGGCAGGATATGGAGCTAAAGGCGTTCAGGTCATCAGCCCGTCAGGTGTATCGACAATCCTGTCGATGCCCGCGGTCCAAACTATTGTTCAAGCTGCCGACCACGTTGTTTGGCTTGGCACGACGAGCGGTATCTATCGGGTAGCAAAGGATGATCAGCAACCATTCAACCCTGTGCTTGTGACAGCGTCGGGGGCATCGGTCCCGAGCATCAGACCGGACGGAGCAGGGGGTGTTTACTACCTTGCCTCAGGCAAGCTGCATCATCTTCATCGGCTTGGTGAGGATGTTGTGATTTCAAGTCGCTGGCTAGTCGGTGCGCTCCAGCCGCTGACGATGGCGATCGCGAAAGACGGCGCCGTTTGGGTAGGCGGCACGGGAGGTCTCTACCGGCTGACAATCTCTGATGATCGTGTTACAGCCTCGGAAACAATCCCAGTCGACGATATACGAACAAGCACGACCTACGCGCTCATGGTCGATCGTCGAGGCTGGGTTTGGGTTGGGACTGACCTTGGTGTCACCGTCTTCGATGGCAGCCGGTGGGTCACTGTTGATGCTGACCGGGGCCTTCTTTCAAACGACGTCAACGAAGACGGCATTCGAGAAGATCCCGACGGCTCTGTCTGGGTCACTACAGCTCGTGGATTATCGCACCTTCTCGATCCCCTATCGCTGTTCGCCGAGCAGCGTCCCGTTGTAATCGTGACAAGAGCGAGCCTCGGCTCCTACTCACTTGATAAACGACCTCTTCCATACAGCCAAGAACCACTTTTGGTCGAGGTTGGGGTGCCTGGCCATTATGCAGGCCGCTCTATGCAGTTCAGGTATAGACTAAAGGGGGTAGACCGATCTTGGGCGATCTCTTCCTCAGGGCTGCTTCGATACCCGTTTGTACCGCCTGGCCGTCATGTTCTGACGATCGTAGCGGACGACCTACTGACTCATACCCGGTCGGCCCCCTTAGAGGTGACTTTAGACATCCGTTATCCCTGGTGGCGCCAGTGGTGGACAGAGTGCTTCTGTGCTGCCGCCGGCGCCGCTGCGTTTTATGGCATAATGCGGTGGCATTCTCGGAGCATGTACGCGCGACAGGCGCGCAAGGAGGCCGAGGAGGCGATGCGCCGGTCGAACGAGTGGCTGGAAGCTCGGGTCGCTGAGCGGACGGCGGAGTTGTCCAACGCGATCGGCCAGCTGAATGAGCAAGTGCTGGAGCGCGAGCAGGCTGAGGATGCGTTGCGCCAGAGCCAGAAGATGGAGGCCGTAGGTCAGCTCACCGGCGGCATCGCGCATGACTTCAACAACCTGCTGCAGGGCATCACTGGGTCGCTCGACGTGGCGCAGCACTGCATCGTCCAGGGGCGCATCGGCGAGCTCGATCGCCTGCTTTCGAGTGCCATGACCTCGGCCACGCGCGGTGCGGCGCTTACGCACAGGCTGCTTGCCTTCTCCCGCCGCCAGCCACTCGACCCCCAGTCTACCCTTGCCAATCCACTCATCGCGTCCATGGAGGACCTGGTGCGGCGAACCATGGGCCAGACGATCCAACTCGAGCTGGTCCTGTCCGGAGGGCTTTGGCCCACGCTGTGCGACCCCAACCAGCTTGAAAGCGCGGTCCTCAACCTGGTCATCAACGCCCGCGACGCCATGCCGGACGGCGGTCGGCTGACGATCGAGACGGGTAACGCGCACCTGGATAGTGCCTACGCCGTGCGGACCCAGGGCGTGAGTCCCAGCCAGTATGTCTGCATCGCCGTCACTGACACGGGCACTGGCATGGCGCCGGAGGTAATCGAGAGGGCGTTCGATCCGTTCTTCACGACAAAGCCGATTGGCCAAGGCACCGGGCTTGGTCTCTCGATGATCTACGGCTTCGCCCGGCAGTCCGAGGGCTACTGCAAAATCTCCAGCGAGATCGGCCGCGGCACGACGGTGAAGCTGTATCTTCCACGCACCCAGGGCGAAGCGGCCGAGAGCGCGCCGCTGCCCAGGCTGACTCAGGTGATCTTCCCAGATGATGCAGGCGGTCTCAACACAGACCGGCCGACCGCGTCATCGAAGCCGCCCGTTCCCTGGGCTCGCTTCGACCCGTCTGCCGACGAGGTCGTTTCCGTGTGTCAGCAGATGGCACCCTGACTGACGGACCGGGGTTTGCGCCACCGTGGCGCAAACCCCCTTCTGCGACTGTTCACGCCTTCTCATCGGGCCTGGCCGTCTAGCTTCCTGCTCCCATGGCCGCCGCGCACAACATCAGCCGCCGGCAGCGGTTCTCACGCACCCTAGCGACCCCCGTCGAGCACTTCCGGTCCTGCGTCCTGCGGCTCGAGTGCCAGGAAGAGCGATGTCCGCTCGGCCGCTATCTCCCGATGGCCCGGCTCACAGCGCGTGCCAGCAGTAACCAGACTCTCGGCCAGCTCGTCGGCCGACTTCGATGCCAGACGTGCGGCGATCGGCCGAGGGAGATCTTCTACGCGGATCGAGCGGACACCTTTGGGGCTGGGGGTCCCCGGCCCCGGCAGGCGAATCTGGCTGCTACGATGACGCGAAGACGGAGGGAGGGCTCGAACTGGCAGCGATCATCGTGCGTTGGGTGCTAGTGTTCGTGATCGGCTTCATCGGGATCCCGTTGAACGGAGCGGTGCTGTCAGCCCTGTGGGGATGGTTCGTCGTCCCGGTCACTGGTGCCCGGCAGATCGGCATCGCCGAAGGAGTCGGGATCGTGACAGTGGCCGCATTTCTCGGAAGGATCGCGACCGCTCACATGCGCAAGGTTCCCCTCAAGGAGGAGACCCCCGCCGACGTCGACTGGAACGAGTTCAGCAAGCGTGGGCTCGGTGTATCGTTGAACTTTGCGATCCTTAGTCCCCTGGGGACGCTGGTGTTCGGGTGGATTGTCCACACGTTTTTCGTGGCGACGTTCTAGCAGACCTCAACATCCTTCTCGGTGCTCACGACCGACCGATACGTCAGCCTCGACAAAGCACCCTGCCGCTTAAACTCGGCCGAAGAGCTGTTCGACACGGATGCGCGTGAAGGCGGCGGTCGTCTCGGGTCCGTAGTCGGTCACATCGACGTCGCACCGGTGCTACGGCGGCAAACGACGTCTCCCTCCGGTGAGGGCCGCCTGGCTCGCTTCTGGGGTTTGAGCGAGTCTGGTCGGGTCACAGCGATAGTGTGTGTAAGTGTCCACGATCGAGATAATGGACACTATCAAGCGTCGGCGGCGTGCCTGGCCTGAGCCGCTCAAGCGAGAGATCGTCGCGGCAGCGTTCGCGCCAGGTGCGTCGTCCGCTGCCCACGACATGATCGAGATCGAGCTGCCGAGTGGGTGTCG
>CAXTVZ010000049.1:0-18391 GCA_964247685.1 uncultured Acetobacteraceae bacterium | reverse complement strand
GGAGGCCTCGGGCCGCAACGGCGGCGGCTGCACCCATTACCAGAGCCCGCTCTTCCGCGAGGAGCAGCGCCTCTGGCCGATGATGGACGAGCTCCTCGGCTATCCGACCGAGTATCGCCGCGAGCGCATCGTCGTGAATTTCTCGACGTTCGACGAGGATCGCTATCGCCGCGTCGCCGAGCTCACGAGTGCGATGGGCGCGGATTACCGTTCCGAGGAGCTCGACCGCGCGACGCTCCGCACCTACGCACCGCTGGTCAGCGACAATGCGTTGAGCGCGCAATACTTCCATTTCGGCGGCCACGCCAATCCGCAGCGCACCGTGCAGGCCTATGCCTGGGCGATCCAGGATCTCGGCGGCCGCATCCTCCAGCACACCGAGGTCGAAGGTTTTTCCACGCGCAACGGCGAAGTCCGCGAGATACGCACCCCGGGCGGCCTCCATGGCTGCGACGCGGTCGTGATCGCCGCAGGCCCGCGCAGCAACGTTCTGCTCGACAAGCTCGGCGTTCACCTGCCGATCGCGTCGGCCCGCGCCGAGATGATCGTCACCGAACCACTCCCCCTGATGCCGATCGGCGGCGTTGACGGCAACGGCCTCTACGGTCGCCAGACGCTGCGCGGCAATCTCGCCTATGGCGGCGGCCCGCATGAATGGCTCGCGGACGACGCGTTCTCGAGCAAGGCGCGCCCCTCCACCCCGCTGCTGCGCAACCTCGCGGGCCGTCTCGCCACCCTGTTCCCGCTCGCCGCCCATGCGCGCGTGATCCGCTCCTGGGCCGGCATCATCGAGAACACGCCCGATGGCCGCCCGGTAATCGACCGCTTCTCCAACATCACGATCGCCACCATGTCGAGCGTCGGCTTCGGCCTGTCGCCCGCGACCGGCCGCGCGATCCACGATCTCGTGCTGACGGGCACCTGCTCCTTCGCCGATCTCGGCAAGCTCGGCCTCGCACGCTTTGCCGACCTCGATCCCGACTGGCGCGCGCAGCAGGGCTGGCTCCCCCTGTCCCGCGAAGCCGCCTGACGACGGTCAGCGACATGGGTTTCGTCCGTCGTTTCTCCGCACTCTCGCTCGCCGCGCAGGCCTGGGCCGGCCAGACCGGCTGGGCCCCGCAATGGCGCAAGGCCGCACCGAAGCCGAGCTACGACGCGATCGTCATCGGCGGCGGCGGCCACGGCATCGCCTGCGCCTACTACCTCGCCAAGAACCACGGCCTCACCAACATTGCCGTGCTCGAGCGCGACCTGGTCGGCTCCGGCAATGTCGGCCGCAACACCACCATCGTCCGCTCGAACTATCTCCTCCCCGGCAACATCCCCTTCTATGAAACCTCGCTGAAACTCTGGGAAGGTTTGGAACAGGACATCAACTACAACGCCATGGTCAGCCAGCGCGGCGTGCTGAACCTGTTCCATTCCGACGGCGAGCGCGACGCCGCGATCCGCCGCGGGGTCGCCCTCCGCCTGCACGGCGTCGACGCCGAACTGCTCAGCCGCGACGCCATCCGCGCCCGCCACCCGTTCCTCGACTTCGAGACCGCCCAGTTCCCCATCGAAGGCGGCCTGCTGCAACCCCGCGGCGGCACCGTCCGCCACGACGCGGTCGCCTGGGGCTACGCGCGCGCGGCCGACAGGCTCGGCGTCGACATCATCGAGAACTGCGAAGTCACCGGCTTCCAAATCGTGGACGGCGCGGTCACCGGCGTCGAGACCACGCGCGGCTCCATCGCCTCCTCCCGCGTCGGCATCTCGGTCGCCGGCCACTCCTCGCGCCTGGCCGCGATGGCCGGTTTCCGGCTGCCGATCGAGAGCCACGTGCTGACCGCCTTCGTCACCGAAGGCCTCAAGCCGATGATCGACAGCGTGATCACCTTCGGCGCCGGCCATTTCTACATCAGCCAGTCCGACAAAGGCGGACTGGTATTCGGCGCCAGCATCGACGGCTACAATTCCTACGCCCGCCGCGGCAACCTGCCGATGGTCGAGGAAACCTGCGAAGAAGCCATGGCCCTGATGCCCGCGATCGGCCGCCTCCGCATGCTGCGCAGCTGGGGCGGTGTCATGGACATGTCGATGGACGGCAGCCCGATCATCGACCGCACGCCCGTGGGCGGCCTGTTCCTCAATGCCGGCTGGTGCATCGGCGGCTTCAAGGCCACCCCGGCCGCCGGCCTCTGCCTGGCCCACCTCCTCGCCACCGGCACCCCCCACCCCGTCGCCACCGCCTACCGTCTCGACCGCTTCGCCACTGGCCACCTGCTCGACGAATCCGGCGGCGGCGCCGACTGCGTCCGGCACTAGATGCGGCTGCCCTGTCCCTTCTGCGGCGAACGCGGCATCGACGAGTTCTCCTATCTCGGCGACGCGACCCGCACCCGCCCCGGCGGCAACGCACCTCCCGACGCCTGGGTCGATTACGTCTACTTCCGCGACAACCCCCAGGGTCCGCATCGTGAGCTCTGGCTGCACGCGTCGGCCTGCCGCCGCATCCTCGTGGTGGAGCGCGACACCCGCACCCACGCGATCCTCTCCGCCAATTTCGCCGACGCCCTCGCCTGATGCAGCCGCACCGTCAAGCCGCCGGCGGTCTCATCGACCGCACGCGCCCGATCACCTTCACCTTCGACGGCCGTCCCCTGCAAGGCTACGCGGGCGACACGCTCGCCGCCGCCCTGCTCGCGAACGGCGTTCGCCTGGTCGGACGCTCCTTCAAATACCACCGCCCGCGCGGCATCCTCTCGGCCGGCCCGGAGGAGCCGAACGCGCTCGTGGAAATCGGGACCGGTGCCAGGCGCGAGCCCAACACGCGCGCGACGGTGGCCGAGCTCTTCCCCGGTCTCGTTGCCACCAGTCAGAACCGCTTTCCCAGCCTCGAACTCGACCTTCTCGCAGTGACCGGCACGCTCGCCCCGATCTTCGCCGCCGGCTTCTACTACAAGACCTTCATGTGGCCCGCCGCGTTCTGGGAGCGCGTCTACGAACCGCTGATCCGCCGCGCCGCCGGCCTCGGCCGCGCATCGGGACTGCCCGATCCCGATCAATACGAGAAGCAGACCGAATTCGCCGACCTGCTGGTGATCGGCGCCGGCCCGGCCGGCATCGCCGCCGCCCTCGAAGCCGCCGGCCGCGGCGCCCGCGTCATCCTCGCCGAGCAGGACACCGCCTCCGGCGGCCGCCTCCTTGCCGACCGACGCGAGATCGACGGCGCGCCCGCCTCCGCCTGGCTCGCCGCTTCACTGGGCCGCCTGGCCGCCAACCCGCGCGTGCGCATCCTCACCCGCACCACGGTCACCGGCGTCTATGACGGCGGCACCTACGCCGCGGTCGAACGCGTCAACGACCATCTGCCCGATGCAGCACCAAGCCCTCGCCAACGCCTCTGGCGCCTGGTCGCCCGCAACTCCGTGCTGGCCACCGGCAGCATCGAGCGCCCGCTGGTCTTTCCCGGCAACGACCTTCCCGGCGTGATGCTGGCGGGCGCCGTCCGCACCTACATCAACCGCTTCGCCGTCAAACCCGGCACGCGCGCCGTGGTGTTCGCGAACAACGACGATGCCGCCGCCACCATCGCCGATCTCGCCGCCGCCGGCATCACGGTCGCCGGCCTCGTCGACCCGCGGCCCGCGCCGTCCGACACGATCCGCACGCTCGCGGCAAAGCACGGCATCCGGATCTTCTCCGGCACCACCGTCGCCCGCGCCTCGGGTGGCCTCACGCTGCGCCGCGTCATCCTGGCCCACGGTAGCCGCCTCGACTGCGACCTGCTCGCGATGGGCGGCGGCTGGAGCCCCACGATCCATCTCGCCTCGCATCACGGCGGCAAGCCCGTCTGGGACGCCGAGCGCGCGGCGTTCACCCCCGGCCCGATGCCGCCCGGCATGCGCGCCGTCGGCGCCGCCGCGGGCCGCTTCCTGCTCGCCGACGCGACCGGCCGTCCCACCGGTCCCGAAACACCGCCCGACGCGGCCTCCACCCCCGCCTCCACCGTTCACGGCAAGAAGGCCTTCGTCGACTTCCAGAACGACGTGACCGCGAGCGACGTGTCGCTCGCGGCCGCCGAAGGCTTCACCGCCGCCGAGCACCTCAAGCGCTACACCACGCTCGGCATGGCGACCGATAGCGGCAAGACCTCGAACGTCACCGGTGCGGCCCTGATCGCGGGCGCCACCGGCCGCACCATCGCCCAGACCGGCACCACGGTGTTCCGGCCACCCTACACGCCGGTCGCGATCGGCGCGCTCGCCGGCGCGCACCGCGGCAAGCACTGGCGCCCCTCCCGCCGCACACCCGCGCATGACTGGGCCGAAGCCCAGGGCGCGGTGTTCCAGCAATTCGGTGAGTGGCACCGCGCGCTCCGTTTCCCGCATGCCGGCGAATCGCCGCTGCAGACCTGTTCGCGCGAAGTGCACGCGGTCCGTGGCGCGAGCGGCTTCTGCGACGTCAGCACGCTCGGAAAGATCGACGTCCAGGGTCCCGACGCCGCGGCCTTTCTCGATTTCGTCTACGCGAACGCGGTCGCCTCCCTGAAGCCCGGCCGCGTCCGCTACGGCATCATGCTGCGCGAGGACGGTTTCCTGTTCGACGACGGCACCATCGCGCGGCGCTCACCCACCCATTTCCTCCTGAGCACCACCACGGCGAACGCCACGCGCGTCCTCCGCCACCTCGATCACTGCCACCAGATCCTGCGTCCCGAGCTCGCGGTCGCGTGCGAGCCCGTCACCGACCAATGGGCGCAGTTCGCGATCGCCGGTCCCGAGGCGCGCACAATCCTGCAGACCCTCACGCCCGGGTCACCGATCGACCACGCGGCTCTCCCACCGATGGGCTGGTGCGAGACCACGATCCGGCTTCCCGGCACGGACCCGATTGAGGCGCGCCTGTTCCGCGTCTCCTTCTCCGGCGCGCTCGGCTTCGAGCTGGCCGTGCCCGCCTCCCACGGCGAGGCGCTCGCACGCGCACTCGCGGCCGCCGGCGCCACCCCCTACGGCCTCGACGCGCTCGACGTCATGCGCCTCGAGAAGGGCCATGTGGTCGGCGCCGAGCTCAACGGCCAGACCACCGCCGCCGATCTCGGTCTCGGCAAGATGGTGCGCGCCGATAAGGATTTCGTCGGCCGCGCGCTCCACCAACGCGCCGCACTGATCGATCCCGATCGCCCCCGGCTCGTGGGCCTGCGTCCCGTCGCCGCCGGGACCAGCTTCCAGGCTGGCGCCCATCTGATCCCGCACGGTGCGGAGATCACCGCCGCCAACGACCAGGGCCACGTCACCTCCGCCGCCTGGTCCCCCACGCTCGGCCACTGGATCGGCCTCGGCCTCCTCGCCGGCGGTCCGCGCCGGATCGGCGAGGTCGTCCACGCGGTCAATCCGCTCCAGAACCGCACGACGGAGCTGGAAGTGGTGGCCTCGGTGTTCCACGACCCCGAGGGGCTGGCGCAACGTGGCTGACCCGATCGCACCCCTACCCCCGCGCTCGGTCGCCGCGATCACCGCCTGGCGCGACGTCGCCGCTGTGCGCGAGGTCCTGCGCACGCATTTCGGTGCAGCCCCACCCGAAGCGCCCGGCTGGATCGAGGCCGGCGGAACACGCCTGTCCTGCCTCGCCCCGAACCGGTTCCTCGTCCAAGGCGACCGCGAAGCGGCCCTGCCATCCGCGCTCGCGCCGTTGCTGGACGGGATCGCCGCCATCACCGACCAGAGCGATCTCTGGCACACTGTGACGATCGCAGGGCCGACCGCCGCAGGGCTCCTCGCGCGCATCGTCCCCGTCGACCTGGACGGGTCGGTGTTCCCCGCGGGCAGCCTCGCTCTGACGCGTGGCTCGCACATCGATGTCCGGCTCTGGCGGCTCGGCGAGACGGAGTGGGAACTGGCGGTCACGCGATCACACGCGGCCACCATCGCGCACGCGCTGACCTTGCCAGTTCAGCCCGGATCGCCGGACTAGCCAGCGCTGCGAGCTCGATGCCGACAGCTCGAAGTCAGCACCGGCCAGGGAGCGAGACAACGGATCGGCCGCATCCTGAAAGGCCGGTCTCAGACGAGAGCCCCATACACCTCCACCTCGCGAAGATGCAGGCTCTCATCGCAGGGAAGTTGGACTCGCACGAAGCGACCGAACTGGTTGAGGTTCACCCGGATCGGGTCGTCGTCCGCGCGCGGCCCGACCGGGTCGGCCTCCTTGTCGTTCCGGTGAACGATCTCCCAGGAAAATCCATCCAGCGACACGAGGATCAGAAAGCCCTCCAGCCGGTGATAGTAGCTCGATCTGTTGAAGATCAGGACTTCCGCGATCCGATAGATATTCAGGAGATCGACCGCCCAGAATGACTGGTTTGCCGCATCGGTGTGGAACCCGTATTCGATGTTCAGTTGCCCGTCATTACCGCCGGCGGCATCTCCGTTTCGCCCGCTCCTGCACGACCATGGCGACGTCGAACTCTGCCAGGCGGGCATGGCCAGCGCGAGATTGTCGAGCGGCTTCAACGCAGCTCTCCCGAACACCTCGCGACGGCGCCGCGCCCAGGCGAGGGTGAACGACATGCGCTCATTGGCAAGCGCATGTAGGATTGCGGCCGCAGCCAGGGGATCGCGGTCGGAGACAACGAGCAGCGCCGAAAGGGGGGAGCCCGTTGCGAACAGGGCGAGCGGATCATCACCGCGACGTTCGAGATGACGACGAAGCAGTTCTCCCAGGGCCCGCTGCAGAGTGTCGGGAAGCGTATCCTCCGCGGCCATCGACCAATATCCGGCAGGGGAGGGCAGCGGGTTGATCCAGGTTCCTGGATCGATCAATCTTGCATATTCGTTGCCGGTGCGCACCGCGTGATAGATCATCTCGTCGGCCACGGTGATTTCCGTCGGATGCTTCAGCACCGAATACCAGAGCGTATCGTCGGTGTAACAGGGCATGACCTCATTCAAGTCAGCACATGCATATCCGTTGTTCATCAGCTCGGTTGCAACAAACGCCTCGTCGTTCGGCCACTCGGATGCGACACCATCGGGAAGCGAACGGTGACGCAACGTGTCCTCGACGCGTCTGCAATGCAGGAACTCGAGAGCGGCGCCGGACAGGCGGACGATCGGGAAGTAGCATCGCCAGACATCCGGGTAACGATCCGCCACGGCATGGCGGAAGCGCCACCAGTCCTCAGGTCTGCGGAGATGCGAGGCCATGAAGTCAGCATCGGACAGCGCGTCGATCCTGCCGAGGAAGGCAGCTGGATCGACGCTGTTGATGACGACATCATATTCGAACTGCCAGATGAAGGCATGCTCCGGGTAAGCGTCACGAGCGAGGTATAGCGGGTAATCCCCGCACCGCCAGAATACGTCATCGAGATCGGCGTACAGCCCGATCGAGCGAAGCTTGTCACGGCTGCTGACGATCTTTTCGAAACACCCGACATCGATGGATGCGCTGTTCTCGTCGAGCGCGAAGACAACCTTGTAATCCGGCGAGCGCGCTATCGCTTCGGCGATGCCAAGCAGGCGCGCGTCCACGAGATGCGTCCGGATGAGAACGAGTCGGGGTCTCAAATGAGCGGCCTTGATGTCCACGTGGGTTGAGCCTGTCGCAGGGACATGCGCGTCGAGAGCCAACTGCTAGACGCAGAAGATGACGTAGCCTTCCCCGTTCCTGTTGCCCGACGGTCTGATGAGCACCGCAGACACGTCCTTGAGCCACCCCGTCGCCCAGAAGACGTCGTTTCCCATCGGAAAGACATCGAGGCCGGCAGCCCAGATCTGTTCCTTGGTCGCGATCACGGCGAAGTCGTGATTGTGATGATGGTCCATCTCAAACACCATCGCCGCCAGCTGCTGCCTGTTCGGCAGCACTCCATGCCGATGGTTGACCCCGACCGCGTAGGGCCGTTCGTCCCACGTGGAAAAGATGTTATCCGCAACCGATTTCGCGACGTCGAAGAAGTGGAGCGGAGGCATGTCCGGCCGGCTCAGATCCCGGTGCTGATCGTGGAAGAAGAAGCAGAAGGGGTTGTGCTCGCGCGCGGCGCGGTATCCGACCCGGCCGCGCGACGGCAATTCGACCGCGACCTCATGCGGAAAGGCCGCCTTCAGCGCGCTGCTGTCGATCCGGTGAGGGCACGCCTCCGCGGCACGGACCAGATCCTCCACCGGCAGGGATGAGCCGAGGGGTGCCGCGCGCGGCTGCTCCACCGTCGAGAACCAGTCGTGATACTTGAAGAGGTTCATGTCCGAATCGGCAATCCAGGTCACCTTCTTGCCGAAGGCGGATGCGAAGATGATTCCGTGCAGGCTTTCGGAAATGACGACGTCCGCATGGTAGATCCTGTTGAGGAAGTCGGAGGAGTTCGTGCAGGGGTCGAGGATGTCGATCTCGGTCGAGTGGCCATAGCGGGAGGATTGCCACCCCTTATAGGTCGAGTGATGCGGAACGATCACGACCTCCTTCCTCGTGCTGCCCCCCTTCGTTGCCTCGGGCTCGAAGAATTCGGACACCAGGATCCCGGGATCGCCGAAGGGGACGTCAGGAACCTTGTAGCCATTCCGGACCAGGTGATCGGCGGTCTTGTACCCTCTCAGCGCGTGGATCCTCGTCGCATCGATCGTCGGCAGCCACATCTGGTCGGACAGGACGCCGCTCCCCCAAGATGTAGCTGCCGACGTTAGACAGGAAGAAAACACTGCCGACGCCGAGCAGGTGATCGAAGTGCGGGTCGCCCGCCATCGGCCGGTAGTTGAAGACCTTGTCGATGATGGTCGCGGTGAGGGAATCACCGATATTCGTGAGGTCGTTCCAGGAAAGATGAGGGACGTATTTCTCGCTCCTTGATCTGACCTCCATCGGCACCCTCAACTTTCATCAAAATGTCACGTCCTCGGTGTTAGGGACCGGCGACCCCGTTGCCAACATTTTTCTGGCGATCGAGAGGATGCGTTGCGGACGAGATCCGGAAATCAGCTGATCCAGCGTCCCAGGCATGTCGCGATCGACGCTCGATCGAGCCTGGCGGTGCCGAGACGCGCTTCCGCTACCCGCAAAGATTGGCCAGTCGACAAGCGCCGCGTGCCGCAGGCGAAACTCCCCACCGCGTCCCACGCCTCCTCTGCGCCGCGATGACTACTGCAGCGCCACCTGCGCGAGAGGTTCCGGCTGGCTGCAGCGCGCGCCGGCAGTCGTCGGCAACGCGTCGAGCGGCAGGTGGCAGCGGATCGGATGGTCCGCGGCGGCGTCGAACGGCGGTGCCTCGGTCTCGCAGATCGCGCCGATCTTGCGCGGGCAGTTCCGCTGGAAGATGCAGCCGCTGATCTGCTCGCCCGGTCGGGGGATGTCGCCCCGCATCCGGATCCGGCCTTCGGCCGTCGTCGCCGAGACCAGTGCTGCCGTGTAAGGATGGTGCGGCCCCGCGAGCACATCCTCGGCCGGCCCGATCTCCAGCAGGTGGCCCAGATACATCACCGCGATCCGGTCCGCGAGGAAACGCACCACGGCCAGGTCGTGGCTGATAAAGAGGTAGGCGACCTCGTCGCGCGTCTGCAGGTCGACCAGCAGGTTCAGGATCGCCGCCTGCACCGACGCGTCGAGTGCCGAGGTCGGCTCGTCGCAGATCACCAGTCGCGGCCGTCCGGCAAACGCACGGGCGATCGCCACGCGCTGCTTGAGCCCGCCCGACAGCGCGCGCGGACGCATCGCCAGATGCGCGTCGTCCAGCCGGACGCTGCGCGCGAGCTCCGCCAGCGCGCGCTCGAGCCTGGCACCGCTCAGCAGCACCACCTTCCGCAGCGGGCGCCCCAGGATCCGCGACACGAGATGCGCCCGGTTCAGCGCCGAATCCGGGTTCTGGAACACGATCTGCACGGCCTCGCGCTCGTGCCGCGTCCGCGTCGGGCCCATGGCCGCCCCGTCGAGCGCGATCTCGCCGCCCGCATCCGGCGTCACCAGTCCGAGCAGGAGTTTTGCCAGCGTGGTCTTGCCGCTTCCGGATTCGCCCACGAGCCCCAGCGTCTCGCCCGCCGCGACCTGCAGGCTGATGTCATTCACCGCCCGCACGGCGCCGCCGATGCCCGCATAAGTCTTCGTCAGGTTCCTCACCGACAGCACCGGCACCTTCCCCGAACGCGGCGGTGGCGCGCCCACCTGCGCCCCCGCATCCAGGGTCCCGGACTGCGCCGGAAACGGCGGCGCGAAGTGGCAGCGCGCCATGTGCCCGCTCTCCCCGCGCTCCGGCGGCACGTCCGCGCGGCAGATCGCCTCCGCACGGTCGCAGCGCGGCGCGAACACGCAAGGGGCGGTGGGGGCACCCGCCGGCGGCAGCTGCCCCTTGATGGTCTGCAGCCTGCCATCCCGCTTGCGCTGCCGCCCCGGCAGGCAATCGATCAGCCGCGTCGTGTAGGGATGGCGCGGCGCGCGCAGCACGTCCGCGGCCGCGCCCTGCTCGACCAGGCTCCCCGCATACAGCACGGCCACCCGGTCGCAGAACCGCCCCACCATCGGCAGGTTGTGGCTGATCATCAGCACCGCGGTGTCGTGTTCGCGCCGGAGTGCGTCGACCAGATCGAGGATCTCCGCCTCCACGGTGGCGTCGAGCCCGGTGGTCGGCTCGTCGAGCACCAGCAGCGCCGGGTTCTTCGCCAGCGCCATCGCGATCACCACGCGCTGCTGCGTGCCGCCCGACAGCTGGTGCGGATAGGCGCGCATCGCACGCGCGGGGCGGGGGATCTGCACGTGCCCGAGCATTGCTTCCGCCCGCGCCGACGCGTCCGCAACACCCAGCACCGCATACGCCTCGGCGATCTGCGCGCCCACCGTGATCGTCGGGTTGAGCGCCCGGCTCGGATCCTGGAACACCATCGACACGCGACGCGCGCGCAGCTGCCGCAACGCGGGCGGCGAGAGCGCCATGATGTCCTCGCCGTCCACCAGGATCTCGCTTGCGCGCACGCTCGCCGCCGGCGGCAGCGCCCGCAACGCCGCGAACGCCGCCGTCGACTTGCCGCAGCCCGACTCTCCCACCAGCCCCACGCACTCGCCGCGTCCGACGCTGAGCGACAACCCGCGCAGGATTTTGGCGTGCCCGTAACTCACCTCGAGCCCGCCCAGCCGCAGCGCATCGGTCACTGCAGCGCCTCCTGCAGACCCTCGGCGAGCAGGTTCACGCCCACCACCAGCGACGCCGTGGCGAGTGCCGCGAACCCCACCGTCCACCCATACCCGCCGACGATCAGCCCGTAATTCTCGGCGATCGTCAGCCCCCAGTCCGGCGAGGGCGGCTGGATGCCGAACCCCAGAAAACTCAGCGACGCCACCGTGAAGATCGCGTAGCCGAGCCGCACCGTCACCTCGACCACGATCGGCGGCAGGATGTTCGGCAGGATTTCCGCGAACATGATGTTGAGCGCGGTCTCGTTGCGCAGCCTGGCGGCCGGCACGTAGTCGAGCGTGCACTCGGTGATCACCGCACTGCGCACCGTGCGCGCGGTGATCGGCGTGAACACGAGCGCGATCACCAGCGTCACGTTCAGCGAGGACGGCCCCAGCGCCACCAGCACCAGCAGCGCCACCACGATCAGCGGCAGCGCCAGGATCACATCGATCAGCCGGCTGATCACGGTGTCGACCCAGCCGCCCGCGTAGCCGGTGAGCAGGCCGAGGGTCGTCCCCAGCGCGGTCGCCAGCAGCGTCGCGATCGGCGCGATCGTCAGCACGGGCCGCGCACCCGCGATCACACGTGAAAAGACGTCGCGCCCGATCTGGTCGGTTCCGAACCAGTGCGCGAGCGAGGGCGGTGCCAGCGGGTTCATCAGGTCGTCGGCATACGGGCTCTGCGGCACGAGCGCCGGGCCGAACACCGCGCACAGCACCCAGAACAGCACGATCGCCCCGCCCACCACGAAAGAGCGGGACGCCAGCATCCGCCGCAGCACGCGCTCGATCCCGGGCGCGAGGCGCGCCCCCGCGGTCACGGCACTCACCGGCCGCGCGCCCCGATGCGAGGATCGAGCAGTGCCATCAGCCCATCCGCCACCATCGACGAGGCGATGAAGGCCGCGCCCACCGTCAGGATCCCCGCTTCCAGCATGGGGTAATCCTTGCCTCGCGCCGCGGTGAGAATGAGGCTGCCGATCCCCTGGTAGCGGAACAGCGTCTCCACCACCACCAGGCCGCCGAGCAGGTAGCTCGTCTGCGTCGCCACCACCGTGATCGACGGCAGCAGCGCGTTGCGCAGCACGTGGCGCCCGATCACGGTGCGCCAGCGCAACCCCTTGAGCACCGCCGTGCGCGTGTAGTCGGCGGCCAACGCCTCGACCGTTCCGGCCCGCGCGATGCGCGCGATATAGCCGAACAGGATCAGCACCAGCGGCAGCGACGGCAGGATCAGATGCCGGATCTGCTGAAACACGCCGGTCCCCGCGCGCGTGTTGGCCGAGATCGGCAGCAGCCTGAGCCACACGCCGAGCACCAGGATCAGCAGGATGCCCGAGACGAACTCCGGAACCACCGTCAGCGCCAGGCCGCCGAGCGACACCACCCGGTCCGGCCACCGCCCGCGATGCAGCGCCGCGAGCACGCCGAGGCCGATGGCCAGCGGCACCACCATGATCCCGACCATCGCCGCCAGCGCCGCGGATTTCAGCAACGCATGCCCGATGAAGGGCGCGACCGCGCTCCGATACGCGTAGGACTGCCCCATGTCGCC
This sequence comes from uncultured Acetobacteraceae bacterium, assembly GCA_964247685.1. Lineage (GTDB taxonomy): Bacteria > Pseudomonadota > Alphaproteobacteria > Acetobacterales > Acetobacteraceae > CAXTPV01. Next base: position 5,700 of record CAXTVZ010000049.1, on the reverse strand, counting down.
ATGCAGCAGCCCGCCCACCCAGTGCAGATACATGGTGACGGGCGGCTGATCGGTGCCGAGCCGGTGGTTCAGCGCCGCCACCGCCCGCGCGTCCGCGAGCGGCCCGAGGATCGATCGCGCGACATCGCCCGGCAGCAATCGCCCCGCCGCGAACACGGTCAGGCTCAGCAGCACCAGCGTGAGCAGGCCCAGTCCCGTGCGTCGCGCCAGAGCGCGCAGCGTGTTGAGTGCCGGAGCGCGCAACGTGGCGATGACGGCACTTCGCCGGGCCATCACCCGATCGCCGCGTTCTGGAGAAACACCTGGCTCATGCCGGTCGGCTGCACGCCGGTGACGCGGGCTCCGGTCGCTGCGAGATAATCGTAGAAATACGGGATGATGACGGGCGTCTCCTCGAGCAGCAGCGTCTGGATGCGGCCCGCGATGTGACGCTGCTCGGCAAGGTCGGTCGCGGCCACGTAGGCGGCCACCAGGCGGTCGTAATCGGGGTCGCTGAAATGCGCCGCGTTCCAGGCGCCACCGCTGACCAGGGGGGCCGACATGTTGATGTTCGGGATGCCGCGATGGCCGTAATCGGTGATGCCCATCGGGCTGTCGAGCCAGTCCGATCGGCCGAATTGCGCAGCCCCGTAATAGCTCGCGGGATCCTCGATCCGCAGCTCGACGGTGATGCCGAGATCCGCGCAGGCGTTCTGGATGAGCACGGCGAGGTCGGGCATCTCCTGCACGCGCTCGGTGGTCAGCGCGATCGAGAACCCGCCCGCCACACCGGCGTCCCGCATCAGCGCGCGCGCTCGCGGAAGGTCGCGCACGCGCTGCGGCACGGCCGGATCGGTGGACGGGTAGATCGGCGCGAACGGCGAGTCGTTGCCCAGCTTCGCACGTCCCTGGAACAGCCCGTGGACGATGCCCGGCCGATCGAGCGACAGCGCGATCGCCTCCCGCACCCGACGATCGGCCAGCGGCCCGGTGTCGCAGCGCAGATGGACCTGCCGGTGCGTCGAGGCCGGCAGATCGATGATCCGCACGTCACGGTCGCGCAGCAGCCCCTGCGCGCCCTGCACCACCACCTGCACCACAACGTCGACCTGGCTGTCCTCGAGCGCCAGCAGCTGCGGCTGCTGGTCGCTGAAGAACGAGAACTCGGTGCGCGCCGGCAGCGCGCGCGGACCCCAGTAATCCTCGTTGCGCACGAAGCTCGCGCCCTGCTTGGGCGCGTAGCGCTCGAGCCGGAACGGGCCGGTGCCGTTGAAGTTGGTCTCGAAATCGCCGTCGTAGGATGCGGGAAGGATGATCGCGTTGTAGTTGTCCGACGAGAGATAGAACGGAAAATTGCCGTTCGGCGCATCGAGCTCGAAGCGCACGGTCAGCTCGTCGACCCGCTTCGTGCCGCCCGGCGAGAGCACGCCGCGCATCACCGACAGGGCGTTCGATCCCTGTTTGGGATCGCACAACCGGTCCATCGTCGCCACCACGTCGGCCGCCCCGAAACGCTTGCCGTCATGGAACCGCACGCCCGGCCGCAGCGAGAACGTCCAGACCGAGCAATCGTGATTGGGCGACCACGCCGTCGCCAGCGCCGGCTGCAGCACCAGGTCCGGCCCGTCCATCACCAGGAATTCGCCGGTCTGGCACAGCATCACCAGCCCGCCGATCTCGGACACCGTCAACGGCTCGATCGCCCCCGCCGGCACATTGCACGCAACCTGGATCGTGGCGCCCGCCCGCCCGAGCGGGGCGGCGCGCGCCGGCACCGCGGCCAGCATGCCGATCCGGGCCGCATGATGCAGGAACGCCCGCCGGCTGATCCGCCCGGATCGATACTCGCCGACCACATGGCGTTGCAAAGGCGTCAACCTGCGATCCCGTCCCGTGCCATCCGCGACGATTTGGTCAGATCGCGGCCGGCACGACAACATGTCGGACGTCGGTTTGAGGCATCGCAACGACCCGGCGGCGCAGCACTTGCCCAACACATGAGCGTCTGCGCCGCATCGCTGCCCGCAAACTCGCCAGAGCGTGCGACCCGCCTTCGCGCGTGCTTGCAATCCTCCCGCGCGCATCGGAGGCTTGCCGCCGACATGCGCCATGCAACCGCGATCGTCGCGCGCCGGATCCTCGCCGGCGCCGCGTGCCTGATGCTCGGGGTCGCCCACCCGGCGCGGGCGGCGGCGGACCCCGCATCCTGCACCACCGTCCGCCTCTCCGACATCGGCTGGACCGACGTCACCGCGACCACCGCCACCGCGGGCGCGCTGCTCGCCCGCCTCGGCTACACGCCGATGATCCGGCTGCTGTCGCTCACCGTCACCTATCTCTCGATGCAGAAGGGCGAGGTCGACGCCTTCCTGGGCGACTGGGAGCCCTCGGGTGCGGCGGCGATCGGCCCCTATCTCGCCGGCCCCGCGCGCCCGGACGGCGTGGTGCGCATCGCCACCAATCTCACGGGCGCCCGCTACACGCTGGCCGTCCCCGACTACACCTTTGCCGCCGGCCTGCGCGGCTTCAGCGACATCGCGCACCAGCCCGCGCTGCACCGCCGCATCTACGGCATCGAGCCCGGCAATGACGGCAACGAACTCGTCAACTCCATGATTGCCTCCAACCGCTTCGGTCTCGGCGACTTCCACCTGGTCGAGAGCAGCGAGGCCGGCATGCTCGCCCAGGTCGGACGCGAGGTGGCACTCCACCGCCCGATCGTGTTCCTCGCCTGGGAACCCCACCCGATGAACCTCCGCTTCCACCTCCGCTATCTCGCCGGAGGCGACGCGGTGTTCGGCCCGAACTACGGCAGCGCCACCATCAACACCGTCACCCGCCCCGGCTACGCGCAGGCCTGTCCCAACGTCGAGCGCCTGCTCCGGCAGATCCGCTTCGTGCCGGCCGAGGAAAGCCGGATGATGGACCAGATCGCCAACGCCCGCCGTCCGCAGGCCGAAGTCGCCCGCGAGTTCCTCGCCGCCCATCCCGACGAGGTGGCGCACTGGCTCGCCGGCGTGACCATGCGCGACGGCTCGGCCGTCGGGCCCGCGATCGCCGCAGGAGGCTGATGCGCCGCGTCGAATCCCTGCAGGGCGCAGGTCGGGGTCGACGCATCGGTGAGGCCCGCCGGAGCGCAGCATGCACGCCCACGGCCCAGGACAGGCACGATCGATGATCGCCCACGCGGATGCGCTGCTCAAGCCGTTCCGGATCAAGAACGTGACCTTCCGCAACCGCGTCATGAGCACCAGCCACGCGCCCGGCTACGGCGAGGACGGCAAGCCGAAGGAGCGCTACCAGCTCTACCATCTCGAGAAAGCCCGCGGCGGTATCGGGCTGACGATGTTCGGCGGCTCGTCGTCGGTCTCGCTCGACAGCCCCGCCACGCCGTGGAACCAGATCGCGGTCACCGCGGACGACATCATCCCGTGGTTCCGCCAGTTCTCCGACCGCATCCACGCCGAGGGTGCGCGGCTGATGATCCAGCTCACCCATATGGGCCGCCGCACAAGCTGGGCCACCGACCACTGGCTGCCCACCATGTCGGCCTCCGTGGTCCGCGAGCCCACCAGCCGCTCCGTGCCGAAGGAGATGGAGCAGGAGGACATCGACCGCGTCATCCGCGACTTTGCCGCGGCCGCAAGACGCTGTCGCGAAGGCGGTCTCGACGGGTTGGAACTCTCCGGCGCGCACGGCCACCTCATCGACCAGTTCTGGAGCCCATCGGTCAACAGCCGCACCGATCGCTATGGCGGCAGCCTGGAAAATCGCATGCGCTTCGGCATCGAAGTCTTCGAGGCGGTCCGCGCAGCCGTAGGCGAGGACTACGTGGTCGGCCTGCGCATGAGCGGCGACGAGATGCTCGCTCACGGCATCAGCGCGAGCGACGCGATCGCGGTCGTCGCCGAATATCGCAGGCGTGGCCTGATCGATTTCGTCAACGTCCTCGGCGGCCAGGCCCGCGACGAGATGGCGCACGCCGTGATCGTGCCGAACATGGCCTTCCCCGTGGCCCCCTTCCTCTCGCTCGCGAGCGGCATCCGGCGAGAAGTCGACATCCCCGTCTTCCACGCGCAACGCCTCAGCGATCTCGCCACCGCCGCGCGCGCCGTCGCCGACGGCCATATCGACATGGCGGCCCTGACCCGCGCCCACATCGCCGACCCGCATCTCGTGCGCAAGCTCACCGAAGGTCGCGAGGACGACATCCGCCAATGCGTCGGCGCCGGCACCTGCATCGACCGCATCTATGTCGGCGGCGACGCGATCTGCATCCAGAACGCCGCCACCGGACGCGAAGCGACGATGCCGCACGACATCGCACGCGCGCCCGCCACTCGCCGCGTCGTGGTGATCGGCGCCGGCCCCGCGGGCCTGGAAGCCGCCCGCGTCTGCGCCCAACGCGGCCACGACGTCGTCCTGTTCGAACGCGGCGACGCCGTCGGCGGCCAGATCCGCCTCGCCGCCCGCGCCACCTGGCGCGAGGCCCTCGGCGGCATCACCCGCTGGCTCGAAAGCCAGGTCCGCAAGCACGGCGTCGACATCCGCCTCGGCACCGAGGCCACCGCCGAGCAGGTCCTCGCCGAACACCCCGCGATCGTGATCCTCGCCGCCGGCGGCGTGCCCAACATGTCCGGCATCGACGGCATCGAGCTCGCGGACAGCACCTGGTCCGTGCTCGACGGCACCCTCCAGCCGGCGGGCTCCGTGCTCCTCTACGACGAGATGGGCCAGCACCACGCCGCCTCGGTGGCCGAGCTGCTCGCCACGCGCGGCTGCCTGGTCGAGCTCGCCACTCTCGACCGCTGGGTGGCGCACGAGGTCGGCACCACCAACCAGCCCGTGCACCTCCGCGAGCTGACCCGCCTCGGCGTGGTGATGACGGCCAACCTCGAGCTCACCGAAATCTATCGCGAGGGCAACCGCCGCATCGCAGTGTTCCGCAACACCATGACGGGCGCCGAGGAGGAGCGCGCCATCGACCACGTGCTGCTCGAGCGCGGCACGCTTCCGACGGACGCGCTCTACCACGCGCTCAAACCCTGCTCGGCCAACCGCGGCGTGGTCGATCTCGACGCCCTCGTCGCCGGCCGCCCCCAGTCGGTTCCGGACACCGGTTTCGCGCTCTACCGCATCGGCGACGCGGTGGCCGGCCGCAACATCCACGCCGCGATCTTCGACGCGCTGCGCCTCTGCAAGGATCTCTGATTGGCGACCATGCTGCCGCCCTCTCTGCTGCCGACGCTCGCGATCTGGCTCCTGGCGGTCGCCGCCTTGCTCCTCGCACTCGCGGTCACCCGACGCTGGCGCTCCGGCCAGGCAGCCCCGGTCGCACTCGCCGCCGGCCTGCTCGCGCTCCCCCGCCGCTACCTCGTCGACGTGCATGGCGTCGTGAACCGCCGCCCCGAAGCGGCCCGCATGCACGCGTTGGCCGCGGGCGGCCCGCTCGCAGGCGCGATCCTGCTCGCGGTCGCACCGCTCGCCGGTGCCGTGCTGGGCCCTCTCGCCGCCCTGTCGTTCGCGGCGGGCGGCCTCGGCGCCGCACTCGCCGCCAAGCGTCGCCTGCCCCACACGCCGCCCCACCTCACCGGCGGCGCCTTCCGCCGCCTGCCGATCTGGCTCGCCCTCACCGATGCCGGCGGGCTCGGGGGCGGCCTGGCGATCGCGGGCCTGGCACCGACCCCGGTCGCGATCGCGGGGGCCGCCGCCCTGCTCGCC
>CAXTVZ010000048.1:7740-18681 GCA_964247685.1 uncultured Acetobacteraceae bacterium | reverse complement strand
GCGATCAGGGCGTTGTTGGCCTCGTCGTCCGGCGTGGTGGCGTCCGCAATCCCCATGGCACGGGCGCAGTCCGCGTAGCGCGCGGGTGCGCCCGGGATCGACCAGGCCGTGATCGCCGGCAGCAGCATGGCGTTGGACAGGCCGTGGGCCACGTGGAAATGCGCGCCGATCGGGCGGCTCATGCCGTGCACCAGCGCCACCGAGCTGTTGGAGAACGCCATGCCGGCCTGCAGTGCGCCTAGCATCATCGCTTCGCGGGCGGCACGGTCCGCGGGCGTGCTGCAGGCGACCGGGAGCGCCGGCCAGAGGAGGCGAAGGGCCGCGAGCGCCAGCGCGTCGGTGAACGGGCTCGCCTGGCGGGAGACATAGGCCTCGAGCGCGTGGGTGACGGCGTCCAGGCCGGTGTCGGCGGTGAGGCGATAGGGCTTGGTGAGCGTGAGCTCGACGTCGACGATGGCGATGCGCGGCAGGTAGGCGAGGCCCATGCAGAGCATCTTCTCGTCGGTCGCCTCGTCGGTGATGACGGTGACGCGGGTGGCCTCCGAGCCGGTGCCGGCGGTGGTCGGGATGGCGATCACCGGCAGGCCGGGGGCGTCCTGGATGTGGGGGACGCGGAGCGCGCGCGGATGGGTGTCGTGGCGCGCCAGCACGGCGACCATCTTGGCGGTGTCGATCGGCGAGCCGCCGCCGAGGCCGATGACGCAGTCGTGGATGCCCTGGCGCAGCGTGTCCACGGCGGCGAGCACGGAGGCGACGGTGGGATCGGGCACCACCTGGTCGAACACGCGCGGCTCGATCGCAGCCTCGCGCAGGAGGGCGAGCACGCGGTCGAGCACGCCCGAGCTCGCCATGAAGGGGTCGGTGACGATCAGGGGGCGGCGCAGCGCGAGCTGGGCGAGCGCGCCTGGCAGGTCGCGGAGCGCGCCCGCGCCGACGCGGAGCGAGCCTGGCAGGTAGTAGGGCTTCATCGGACGATGTTCTCCTCTGGCGCAGCGTAGGCCGGGCGGGAGGCCGCCGGAAGTGGCTGTCCGGTGCAGGGATCCGCGGGCTCGGGGATCTTGCCCACTCCCGCCCCGGGCTGTTCGGCGGCATGCTGCCCCGGGGCCCGATCGCTCCCCTCTCCCGAACAGCGAGGCCGTGCTGCCGATGCAAGACAACAATTTTCCGAGCCAGAACGCGCGCTACCGCTATCTGCAGCGGATCGTCTCGGAGTTCAGCGACGGCGTGCTGCTGATCGAGACCGACAAGACCATCATCTGGGCCAACGACACCGCGCTCGACATGCATGGCGTGCGCACCGTCGACGAGCTCGGCAGCACCGTGTTCGAGTATTGCCGCCGCTTCGACCTGCACTACCGCAATGGCGACCGGATCGAGCAGGGCAAGACGCCGATCGAGCGGGTGCTGGCGGGCGAGAGCTTCGACGACCTCGTGGTCGATGTCGCACCCGCGGGCGAGGACGAGGCGCGCTGGACGCACCGGATTCGCAGCCTGGTGCTGCACGACGATGACGGCAAGCGCGACCTGCTGGTGCTGATCTTCGACGACGAGACTGAGCGCTACAATGCCGAGGAGCGGTTCGAGCGCGCGTTCAATGCGAACCCCGCGCCGGCGCTGATCCTGCGGTTGCGCGACCTGCGGCATATCCGTGCCAACCGCGGGTTCCTCGACATGACCGGGTGCCGCGAGGACCAGGTGGTGGGGAAATCGATCTACGAGGTCGACGTGTTCGAGGGTGCGGCGCGGCGGGATCTCGCGATCGAGCGGCTGCGGGAGGGACGCACCGTTCCGCAGATGGAGGCGACGCTGCAGCTGCCGCAGGGCGGCGAGCGCTGCGTGATCGTGGCCGGCCAGCCGATCCAGGTGGGCGATGCGCGCTGCATGTTGTTCACCTTCGCCGATCTCGAGGGGCGGCGGCAGGCGGAGCGCGAATTGCGCCGCAGCGAGGAGCGCTTCGCGCTGGCGTTTCGCATGTTGCCGCTGCCGACCGCGATCCTGGGGCGACGGGACTGGCGCCTGCTGGTGGTGAACGACGCTTTCACGCGCGAGACCGGCCATGAAGCCGACGAGCTGGTGGGGCGGCAAGCCGATGCGGTGCCGATCTGGAGCGATGCGACGGCGGCCGACATGCTCGAGCGGCGGCTCGCGAAGGACGGCCGCGTGGCGGGCCTGCCGATGTTGATGGGGACCCGCGATGGCGGCACGCTCGACTGCCTGGTGTCGGCCGAGCTGATCGAGACCCACGGCCAGGATTGCGTGCTGCTGGTGGCGCAGAACATCGCCGATCGTCAGCGCTCGAAGCGGGAGGTGGCGGACGCGATCGCGTCGGTGATGCAGGACACGGGCTGGTTCACCGAGGCCGTGCTCGACAAGATGGCACGACGCGCGTCAGGCCACGCGGAGACGCAGAGCAGCGCGCTCGCCGAGTTCCCGCCGCGGGCGCGCGAGGTGCTGGACCTCGTCTGCGCGGGGCTCGACGACGATGCCATCGCGGAACGGCTCGCGGTCGCGCGCAACACCGTGCGCAACCATGTGGCCGGGCTCTACCGCCGCACCGGGGTCGACAGCCGGGGGAAGCTGATCATCTGGGGGCGTGAGCGCGGGGTCACCGGCACCGGCGCGGGGCCGGGGCGCCGCGGCTGACTTCATGCCGCTTCGGAGACGATCGGGGCTGCACTAGTTGAACTAGTGCGGCGGTATCATTTCGCGCACCCCGTCCAGAACGAAGACCACGAACCTGCCCGCGCATTCGTGCTTGTCTCGCCGTCACGCCAGACGGACTGGCGACCGGGAGACGGATCATGGAACGGGATCGCATCGTGCGTGCGGCAGTTCGCCGCCATGTCTGACGCGATCGCGGCCGGCGCAACGCTCGTGCTGCACCGCGTTGGCGAGCGCGGGGTCATGGGCGGCGGGGTTCGCGTCGAGAGGGTCGCGCGGCGGCAAGAGCAGCGCGTCGGAGTGGCGCGGCCGCACGAGCGGAACCGCGTCATGCATGTGCCGGCGGCCCGGATCGTCGATGCCATGCGGGAGATCCGCCAGGCGGGCGATCTCGCCATTATGCCCGTGGTCGAAAAGGTGCTCGCCGTCGAACGTCGTCCGCTGCTGAAGGAAGATTTGGATGTCCGCCGCATGAGCCAGCTCGAGGATCATGTCGGGACGGTCGTGCTGCGATCGCAGGACGCAAGGATCACGCGCAAGCCGGCGGGCGGCGAGCGCGTCCATGTCGAAGGGAGCCCAGTGACATGACGCAGGAAACCATTTTTGCCATCTACGACGATGTTCTCTCGATCGAGGCGGCGTGCGCGGAGCTGACGGCGGCGGGCGTGCCCGACGACGCGATCTCGTGGACGGGCGCGCCGATCGGAACGACCGCGACGCATGCACGTCCGGCGCGCGAGCGGGGCTTCTGGAGCACGCTGTTCGGAGGCGAGCCGGACCATGATACGGCGGTCTACGACCATTGCATCGAGAGCGGCGGCAACATGCTGACCGTCAGGGCGGAGACCGCGCATGTGGCGGAGGTCGTGGCGATCCTGGAGCGGCATGGCCCGATCGACATCGAGGAGCGCGCCGCCCGCTACGCGCCTGCCGACGACACGGTTTATGGCAGCGGCGAGGCGGTGCTCAGCCTGTCGGAGGAGCAGATGTCGGTCGGCAAGCGCCTGGTCGATCGCGGCACGACGCGGGTCCGTCGCTTCGTCGTCGAGACGCCGGTGGCCGAGGACGTGACGCTGCACGCCGAGCGCGTGGTGGTGGAGCGCCACCCGGTGTCCGGCGCCGTCGCGTCGACCCCGGCCTTCACGGATCAGGTGTTCGAGATGAACGAGACCGACGAGGAGGCGGTGGTCGGCAAGACGGCGCGTGTGACCGAAGAGATCGCGCTGCGCCGCGTGGCGAACGATCGTGTCGAGACGGTTCGCGACACGCTCAGGCACGAGGACGTCGAGATCACGCACGACGACGCCACCTCGGACGCGGTGCCGCAGCCGCGCGGCAAGTTCTGAAACCTACCTGCAAGTCATCAAGGAGACACCATGCGCCGCATGACCCTAGGTATCGCCACCGCGATGCTCGTTGCCGGCTCCGCTGCCGCCCAGACTCAGACGAACACACAGACAAACCCGGCCGGCACGCAGGCGGCGTCCGGGAACGACAACCAGGCCGTCGCCACCACGGACGCCAACGCGCCGACGCCCGCACGTGGGCACAACTCGTTCTCGCGCGGCGAGGCACGACGCCGGATCGCGGCGCACGGCTTCACGCATGTCACCGCACTCCGCAAGGATGCGGACGGCGTCTGGCGCGGGACGGCGCAGAAGGATGGCGCCTCGAGCAGCGTCTGGCTCGACTACAAGGGCAATGTCGGCAACAGCCCTGGCTAGTTCTGACATTTCCGAAACCGGCCCGGCCGGATGGCGGGGCCCGACACTCGAGGAAAAGACGATGGCGATGACAACCACCACTCACCTCTACGACAACTACGCCGAGGCCGTGCGTGCCGTGAGCGCGCTGGAGGCGGCCGGCGTTCCGCACTCGGATATCAGCATCGTCGGCCGCGACGCGTCCGCGAACCGCACGACGGACACGGCCGAGCCCGCGCATGGGACGGGCACCGGCGCCAGCCTCGGCACCGTGCTCGGCGGCGGTGCCGGGCTGCTGGCCGGCATCGGCGCGCTGGCCATTCCGGGCGTCGGTCCGGTGGTGGCGGCGGGCTGGCTGGTCGCCACGCTGACGGGTGCCGGTGCCGGTGCTGCGGCCGGCGGCCTGCTCGGATCGCTGACCGGCGCCGGCGTGCACGAGGATGATGCGCATGTCTATGCCGAGGGCGTTCGGCGCGGCGGCACGCTCGTCACGGTGCGCGCGGATGACAGCATGACGGCGCGCATCGCGCCGATCCTGGCCGGGACCGGACCGGTCGATCTCGTGGCCCGGCGCGCGAGCTATCGGGCCGAGAACTGGGACCGCTTCGACGAGACCGCCGCGGGTGACGCGCCCGCGACGACCGACGTCGAGCGGCAGCGCCTGCGAAATCTCTGAACGACGTGGGTGACGCGACGCGCAATTCCGCGCGCGCTCTGAATTCCTTGGGAGTATGACGATGTCCATCATCGCCTGGATTGTTCTCGGCCTCATCGCAGGCTTTATCGGCAGCAAGATCGTCAACCGGACCGGAGAGGGCGTGATGCTCGACATCGTCCTCGGTGTCGTGGGCGCGGTGGTCGGCGGTTTCGTGTTCAGCCTGTTCGGCGCGGCCGGCGTCACTGGTCTCAACCTCTACAGCCTGGTCGTGGCCGTGGTCGGCGCGATCGTCGTGCTGTTCATCTATCACGCGGTGGTCGGCCGGCGCGCGCTTCGCTGAACCCGTGCCGGGAAGGGTCTTCTTTTTCTGAAGAAAAAGAAGCAAAAAGACTTCTATCCGGTTGGAGAACTTCGCGGCTGATGCGAGCTCCAAACGGATAGAAGTTCTTTGGTTCTTTCTTTCAAGAAAGAACACCCTTACCCTCCCCGAGGTGGCTCGTCTGCAGGCCGTCCGAACCTGCGAAGGAGCAAGCCCGTGTCGACGTCGCAGTCTCGTCGCCGATCCACCCGCGGTGGCGACAAACTCCACGAAGCGGCCTGACCGATGCGGCACGAGACGCTGCTCATGCTCGGCGACGCACCACTGACGTTGCGCGACGTCGCGGCCATCGCGGGCGGACGCGCGGCGTTCGATCTCTCACCGTCCGCCAGGGCGGCGGTGGCCAGGAGCCGCCGCGTTGTCGATCGTCTCGTGGAAGAGGCGATCCCGGCCTACGGCATTACGACGGGCGTCGGCAGCCACAAGGAGTTCGGGATCGATCCGGCGATGATCGGCCGGTACAACGATCTCATGATCACCGCGCATGCGACGGCGGCGCCGGCCTGCCACGCGCCGCAGGAGGTCGTGCGGGTGGCACTCGCGATCCAGCTGGCGCTGTTCGCCACGGGTCGTTCCGGCGTGACGCCTGCATTGGTCGACAGCCTGCTCGCGCGCCTGGTTGACGACGATCTGCCGGAGGTTCGGCTGGGATCGTCCGTGGGCGCCTCGGACGTGGTGGCGATGAGCCAGCTGGCGGTGCCGCTGATCGGCAAGGCGGGTCTCGGCGCCGGCGGCAAGGGTCCGCGCCCGCTCGCGACACTCGCCGCCAAGGAAGCGCTCTCGCTGCTCAACTCGAACAGCCTGATGCTGGCCGAGGGCTGCCTGGCACTGCTGGAGATGCGCGCGCTGCTCGATGCGGCGGCTCTCGCGGGCGCGCTGTCGATCGAAGGGTTGCGCGGCAATCTACGCTCGTGGCGCGAGGAGGTTGATCTGGCGCGCGGGCAGCCGGGGCAGATCCGCGCCGGCCGCGCGCTGCGCCGATTGCTGGAGGGAAGCCGGCTCTGGGAGGCAGGTGAGGCGCGCTCGCTGCAGGACCCGCTCAGCTTCCGCTGCATTCCGCAGGTCCACGGGGCGGCCGAGGCGGCCTATGAATTTGCCGCCGGGATCTTCGAGACCGAGCTTTCCGCCGCCTGCGACAACCCGCTGATCGACCCCGAGACCGGCGCGTTCTTCCCGCACGGCAACATGGAGACCACTGCCTGTTGTCTCGCGATGGACATGATGCGGCAGGCGCTGGCCAAGGTCATCGAGGCCTCCGGCCAGCGCATCCACAAAATCCAGTGGCCGGGCTTCACCGGACTGCCGACGGGTCTTGCGGCGGAGGCCGGCGCGGTCGGCGGCGTGCAGTTCCTCAAGCTCGGCCATCTCGCGGGGGCCAATGTCGGGGCGGTCCGGCAGGCCGCGGCGCCGGCTCTGCTGAACTATTCCGGCCAGCTCGATGACGGCGTCGAGGATATCGGCGGGAACGCGCCGCAATCGGTCGCTGAGACGGTGCGCGCGGTTGGCCCCGCCTGGAACGTGCTGACCCTGGAGATCGTGTGCGCGGTGTGGGCCGTTCATCGCCGCGGGGTGCCGGTCGAGGCGCTCGGAGGCGGGCTGCGGGCGCTGGCGGCCGAGATCCTTGCTCTGCTTCCGATCGGCCGCGAGGGCGAGACGATGTTCGATCTCGGGCCGCTGGTCGATGTGGTGAAGGCTGCGACCGGCTTCTGACGATTGGGCGAAGTCAGGGACGGTCGAACGGAACGACGCGGTTTGTTGTCGTGATGCCGTAAACCCGCGGCCTACACGTCCAGGTTCGCGACCTTCAGCGCGTTGCCCACGATGAACTCGCGCCTGGGCTCGACGACGTCGCCCATCAGCGTCGAGAACACCTGCGCCGCATCCTCGATATCGCCCACCTTGACCTGCAGCAGCGTGCGCGTGGCGGGATCGAGCGTGGTGCTCCAGAGCTCCTCCGCGTTCATCTCGCCGAGCCCCTTGAACCGGCTGATCGTCAGGCCCCGCCTGCCATGCGCGAGAATGCGGTCGAAGGCCGAGGCCGGGCCGCCGACCTCGACCTCGGTGCCGGCATCGAGCTGCAGGCGCGCCGCACGCGCGAAGTCGCGGGCGAACAGACTGCCCCGCTCGGCGATCCAGCGCGCCTCCGTGGTGCGCAGCGTCGTGGCGTCGAGCACGTAGCGCTCGGTCACGCCGCGCACCGTGCGGCTGAGACGCAGGCTGCCGGCATCCTCCGACACGACCGCCCAGGTGCGCTCGGAGGCAGCCGAGATCGCGTTCAGGCGCCGCTGCGCTTCCGCATTGTTGTTGGCCGCGTTCGCAGCACCGGGGTCGAGTGCGCCGGCGATGGCGACCTGTTCGAGCAGGCCCACCGGCATGGGGGCGCCGCCTGCCAGGCGACGCAGCGAGCCGGCGGCTTCGCGCAACCACTCGGCTTCCGCGCGCATGGCGTCGCCTTCGAGCACGCGGCCGTCCGAGAGGGTCAGCCTCGCATGCGCGAGCGCCTTTTCGAGCAGGTAGTTCTCGAGCTGCTCGTCGTTCTTGAGGTAGCGCACGTCGTTGCCGCGCTTGGCGCGAAACAGCGGCGGCTGCGCGATGTAGAGGTTGCCGTTGCTGATCAGCTCGGGCATCTGGCGAAAGAAGAAGGTCAGCAGCAGCGTGCGGATGTGCGAGCCGTCGACGTCGGCGTCGGTCATCAGCACGATGCGGCCATAGCGAAGCTTTGAAATGTCGAAGCCGCCCTGCTCGGGCTCGCCGCGGCCGATGCCGGTCCCAAGTGCGGTGATGAGCGTGCCGATCTCCGCACTGCCGAGCATGCGGTCGAAGCGCGCGCGCTCGACGTTCAGGATCTTGCCTTTCAGCGGCAGGATCGCCTGGAACTTGCGGTCGCGGCCCTGCTTGGCGGTGCCGCCGGCGCTGTCGCCCTCGACGATGAAGATTTCCGCTTTCGCGCTGTCGCGCTCGGAGCAGTCGGCGAGCTTGCCCGGCAGGCTGGAGATGTCCAGCACGCCCTTGCGACGGGTGAGCTCACGCGCGCGGCGTGCCGCTTCGCGGGCGGACGCCGCATCCATCACCTTGGCGATGACGAGGCGCGCTTCCTTCGGATGCGTCTCGAACCAGTGCGCGATCGCGTCGGCGGCCGCTGCGTGCACCACCGGCTGCACTTCGGAACTGACCAGTTTGTCCTTGGTCTGGCTGGAGAATTTCGGGTCGGGCACCTTCACGGAGAGCACGCAGGTGAGCCCCTCGCGCATGTCTTCGCCGGTGAGTGCGAGGCTGTCCTTCTTGCCGTTCTGCTCGGCATATTTGGTGATGACGCGGGTGAGCGCCTGGCGGAAGCCGGCGAGATGCGTGCCGCCGTCGCGCTGCGGGATGTTGTTGGTGAAGCAGAGCATGGTCTCGTGGTACGAGTCGTTCCACACCATCGCGAACTCGACACGGATGCCGCGCTCGCCCGCTTCACCCGCCGCGTAGATCGGCGCCGGCAGCAGCGGCAGCTTGCCGCGGTCGAGCCATTCGGCAAAGGCGCTGAGGCCGCCTTCATAGAAGAAGACATGCTCGACGCCGGGCGTGTGGCGTTCGTCGCGCAGGACGATGCGCAGTCCCGAATTGAGAAAGGCGAGCTCGCGCAGGCGACGCTCGAGGATCGGCAGCTCGAATTCGACCTTCGTGAAGGTCGTGCTCGCCGGCTTGAATGTGACCTGCGTGCCGGTCGGATGGTCGCTCGGACCCACCACGACGAGCGGCGCCACGGCGTCACCGTTCTGGAACCGGATGAAATGCTCGAGCCCGTTGCGCCAGATGCGGACGTCCATCCACTCGCTGAGCGCGTTCACGACCGCCGCACCGACGCCGTGGAGGCCGCCCGAGACCTTGTAGGAGTTCTGGTTGAACTTTCCTCCCGCATGCAGGCGCGTCAGCACCACCTCGGCGGCCGAGATGCCTTCCTCGTGATGCATGTCGGTGGGGATGCCGCGGCCGTTATCGACCACCGTGACCGAGCCGTCGCCGTTAAGCGTGAGCGTGCAGCTGTCGGCAAAGCCCGCCTGCGCCTCGTCGACGGCGTTGTCGATGATCTCGAACGCCATGTGGTGCAGGCCGGAGCCGTCGTCGGTGTCGCCGATATACATGCCGGGCCGCTTGCGGACGGCATCGAGCCCGCGCAGCACCGAGATGGAAGCTGCGTCGTAGGCGTCGTCCATTCCGACTGGAGCCGCGCTGCCAAGCGTCGAGGGGGAGGCATTGGGCGAAGGCTTCGGCTCGGCGTGGTCGGACATTCCGGCTGGACACTCCTGGATAGATCGGGAAATCATGCGCGTGCGTACGCGCGTGCTCTCTATATAGCCCCGCCGCCGTCCCGCGGCCAGCTTTCCCCGTCCGTGCGGAAAAACATTGCGTCATCTCGCAGAAGCGCAAATGCGTCCTCGTCGGTGCCGGTCATCAGCGCCTGTGCACCGAGCGCGCGCAGAGCCGCGAACAGGGCGGCGCGGCGCGCGGCATCGAGATGCACCAGCGGCTCGTCCAGCAGCAGCAAGGGCGGCTCGCCGACCGATGCCGCGACCAGCCGCGCATGGGCCAGCACGATGCCCACCAGAAGCGATTTCTGCTGGCCGGTGCTGGCCTCGCTCGCGGTAAGCCCGCTAGCGGCCTCGCGGATCGCGAGATCGGCACGGTGGGCGCCGAGCGAGGTGGCGCCGCTGGCCTGGTCGTCGCGGCGACGGGCGGCGAGTGCGTCGCGCAGCCACTGCTCGACCTCGCGCGCGGGTGCCTCCGCGAGCCGTGAGGCCACCGGATCGACCAGTGTGAGCTCGGAGGCGGGAAAGGCCGGGTCATGGGCCAGGCGCGCCGCCTCGTTCAGGCGGCGGCACAGCGATTGGCGGGCGGCGGCGGCGGCCACCGCGTGGCGGGCGATCGCGTCTTCCACGGCCGCGAACCAGGCGGCCTCGCGGCGAGCGTCCCCGAGCAGGCGATTGCGGTTCTGCACGGCGGTGTCGTGGGCGGCGAGCTCCGACGCGTGGCCGGGCTCCAGCGTCGCCACCAGCCGGTCGAGAAATCGCCTGCGTCCGGAAGCGGATTCGCCGAACAGCCGGTCCATCTGCGGCGTCAGCCACACTGCGTTCAGCATCAGGGTCGCCGCATCGCGCCCGCGCAGGCTCGCGCCATCGTAGCGCACGACACGCCGCGGTCCGGCCTCGGCCGCACTGCCGGTGCCGAGCTCGTGGACCGCGCCCTCGCGCTCGATGCGCGACGCCACCGCCCAGCCGGCTGCGCCGTGACGCGGCCACGCATCGGCACGGGCGGCGCGAAGACCGCGGCCGGGGGCCAGCAGCGACAACGCCTCGAGCAGGTTGGTCTTGCCGGACCCGTTCGGGCCGGTGACCACGCTCAGCGCCGGGTCGGGCTCGAAGCGGAGGGTGGCGTAGTTGCGAAAATCGGTCAGCGTGGCGCGCAGAAGTCGGGTCACCGCGCGGGCGCCCGCGCACCGGGCCGCCGCGTCAGACGCGCATCGGCATCAGGACGTAGAGCGCCGAGCCGTCCGCGGT
>CAXTVZ010000048.1:0-7640 GCA_964247685.1 uncultured Acetobacteraceae bacterium | reverse complement strand
CTTGCCGCCGCCATGGTGCAGGAAGATACCGTTCAAGTAATAACGGGTTTCTTCTGTGGAGATCGCGAAGCGCGTGCGGTCGATCAGGTCGCGCAGCACTTCGGGGGGAAGCACGAACTGGCAGGGCAGCTTGCCCGCCGTCATGTTGGGGAAGTCCTCGACCGGCAGCACGTTGAGGCTCGTGGCATAGCGGCCGGCGCGAAGGGCGAGGGCGGCGTCACCGCCCGGATGGTCGAGCTCGACCGTGGAACCGTCGGGAAGGCGCCGGACGATCTCGTAGAGAGTGGCCGCCGGCGCCGTGGTGCGGCCGTCGCGCTCGGTGGTCGCGTCGATCTCCTCCTCGACCGCGATCTCCATGTCGGTCGCGGTGAGGCGGAGTTTGCCGTCGCGCACCTCGATGAGGACGTTGGCGAGGACTGGAATCGTGTTGCGCTTCTCGGCGACGCTCTGGATGTGGGCCAGCGCCCGCAGGAGTGTCGCGCGATCGGCCTTGAGCTTCATGGGGTGGTTACCTGCCGGACGCGGGTGAATCGGATCGGGAGAATACCAGGGCGGCGCAGGCGATACCAGACTGGGGGCTTTGCCCCCAGACCCCCACCAGGATCGTGTCGATCCTGGACCTCCAATGATGAGGGTCCAGGGGTTAGCTCCTGGCGGGGTCCAGGGGCGGAGCCCCTCGCCTTAGCTTTCCAGCATCCGCCGCAGCAGCTCGACATCTTCCGCGAACGACGCGTCAAGCTCCATCAGCTCGGTCACACGGCTCACCGCATGCATCACCGTCGTATGGTCGCGATTGCCGAACTTCCGCCCGATCTCCGGCAGCGAGCGCGAGGTCAGCTGCTTGGCGAGATACATCGCGACCTGCCGCGGCCGTGCCACCGCACGCGCACGGCGCGCAGACGACATGTCCGAGATGCGGATGTTCCAATGCTCGGACACCTTGCGCTGGATTTCCTCGATCGTGACGCGGCGGTCATGCGCCTTGAGGATGTCATGCAGCACCTCCTGCGTCGCTTCCAGCGTCACGGGGCGCGCGAACAGGTTCGCGTGCGCGATCATCCGGTTCAGCGCGCCCTCGAGCTCGCGCACGTTGCTGGTGATCTTGTGCGCGAGGAAATCGATCACGCGCGACGGCACCGGCACGCCGGACCGGTCGGCCTTCGCCTGCAGCACCGACAGGCGGAACTCGAACGTGGTCGCGTGCAGATCGGCGACCATGCCGCAACCCAGGCGCGTGCGCAGGCGATCCTCGAGCCCCGACAGATCGGACGGCGACTTGTCGGCCGACACCACGATCTGCTTGCCGGCATCCACCAGCGCGTTGAAGGTGTGGAAGAACTCTTCCTGCGTGTTGTCCTTGCCGATCAGGAATTGCAGGTCGTCGATCATCAGCACGTCGACCGAACGCAGCTGCTCCTTGAACTCGATCGTCGACTGGGAGCGAATCGCCGAGATGAAGCGGTACATGAACTTCTCGGCCGACATGTAGGCGACGGTGACGTCGTTGCGGCGCGTCAGATCGAGGCCGATGGCGTGCATCAAATGCGTCTTGCCGAGACCCACGCCGCCGTACAGGAACAGCGGGTTGAAGCCCGGGCTCGATGGTTGATCGGCGACGCGGCGCGCGCAGGCATGGGCGAATTCGTTGGGCTTGCCGACCACGAAAGTGTCGAAGGTGAAGCGCTGATCAAGCGGCAGCACCAGGTCGGGACGGGCGTCGAGCACCGGCGGCGACGCGGCCTCGGCGAAACCGGCGGCACGCGCACGGGACGCGGCCGGCGCGATCTCAGGCGGTCGCTCAGCCGCCACGCTCTTGACCACCGGATCCACGACCCCGCCCACGCGCAGGTCGACGCGGCGGATCTCGGGACGCTCATGACGCCAGAGTGCGGAAAGGCGGTCGCCATACTGGCCTTGCACCATGTCGCGCAGAAAGCGCGTCGGCAGCAGCAGCGTGACCTCGTCGCCATCGATGCCGCCGAAAGCGAGCTGGCGCAGCCAGGTGCGGTATTCGACCTCTCCCACCTCGGTTTGCAGACGCGCCTGGACCCGCGGCCAGGCGTCTGCGCAGGGAAGCGGGTCGGAGGCGGGGATGATCTCAGTGGCCAGTTGGATGAAATCCTGTGCGCCGCGGCCGATGCTACCCACCCCGCCCCCCAAATCCAAACCCCGACACAAGAACAAAGAAACCCCTCCTGCCCGGCGAGCAATTCATCGCCGTCAGCCCCGGGTTTCTTGAAACATCTAGAATTCGTCAGGAAACTTTCGTTTCTCGTCCCGCGAGGGGCGCATCCGAATTAGTAGGCGACGCGCCTCGCCGAGGCAATCGGAATCTGCGCCCGAGTCGCAGAACATTTCCCGGAGGCAATGCGCACGAAAAAGCGCGCAGGAGTGACCTCCTGCGCGCTCACAAACTGCCTATTCAGATTTCTCGTTGCCTGCCCGCGAACGTCTCAAACGTTCGACAGACGACACATCATTCAGGCTGTGGCGATCGCCTTGATGCGCGACGACAGCCGCGAGATCTTCCGGGCCACCGTATTGGCGTGCACGATGCCCTTCCCGGCCGCGCGCTGCAGTTCGGGCTGCGCCGCCTGGAGGGCCGCCTTCGCCGCCTCCTTGTCACCGCCCGCAATCGCCGTCTCGACCTTCTTGATGAAGGTACGAACGCGCGACTTGCGCGCCGCATTGCGAGCGGTGCGCTTCTCGGTCTGCCGGATGCGCTTGCGCGCGGATGCGGTGTTCGCCATCAGCTTTGTCTCAGTACTCGGTGCAGGCAGGAACGGGCCCGTGAACGGGAGCCCGAAGGAAAGCCTAGCTACGGTCCTGTGACAGCGGTGTCAAGATCGGCCTGAGCCGCGCGGGTCAGCGCTGCGTCCGGGTGCAGGCGAAGGTGCTCCGCCCACCTTGCGGAAACCGCACGATGCCCCGACAGGCGGGCAGGCCAGGGCAGCGCGCGCAGGCTTGTCCCTCGCGATTGTAGACACGCCAGGCATGCTGGAAATAGCCGAGTTCGCCGTCCGGTTGCACATAGTCGCGCAGGCTCGATCCGCCGGCGGCGATCGCGTCGACCAGCGTCTCCTTGACCGCGGCGACCAGGGATGCGGCGCGGCCGCGTCCGATCGTGCCCGCCAGCCGCCGCGGTGACAGGCGCGCGCGAAACAGCGCCTCGCAGACATAGATGTTGCCGAGACCCGCCACCACGCTCTGGTCGAGCAGCGCGCTCTTGAGCGGGGCGGCCTTGCCCGCAAGGGCCTGCGCCAGAGCCGCCCCGTCCCATTCCGGTTCGAGCGGCTCGGGTCCGAGACCCGCGAGCAATCGGTGCGTGTCCTCGGCCGCGGTCGGCACGAGGTCGAGCGCGCCGAAACGCCGCGGGTCGACCAGGCCGACGCGCCAGCCATCCTCGGTGGTCAGCACCGCGTGCTCGTGCGCCACCGGTGCTGCGGGTGCATCGCGCGTGAGCACCATCCGCCCCGACATGCCGAGATGGATCAGCAGCGAGGTGCCGCCCTCCAGACGCATGAGGATGTACTTGCCCCGCCTCCGGAACCCGCGCACCCGCGCACCGGTGAGCACGTCGGCGAGGTCCGGTGGCAGGGGCCAGCGCAGGTCGGGGCGGCTGATGGTCGCACGCGCGATCACGCGACCTTCCAGCGGCACGCGCAGCGCCCGCATCACGGTTTCGACTTCGGGGAGTTCCGGCATGGGCGGGATGAAGGCTATAGACGTGGCCGATGAGCGACAAGCAGCCTCCAGAGACGACCAACGAGACGACCACCACCGATTTCGGCTTCGCGCGCGTGCCGGTGGCGGAGAAGCGAGACCGCGTGCGCGCGGTCTTCGACAGCGTGGCCCGCCGCTACGACGTCATGAACGACCTGATGTCGCTCGGCGTGCACCGGCTGTGGAAGGCGGAATTCGTGCGGGCGCTGGAGCCCCGTCCTGCACACACGCTTCTGGATCTTGCGGCGGGTACCGGCGACATTTCGTTCGCCTGGCTGGCAGCCGGCGGCGGCCGGGCGACACTCTCCGACATCAACGCGGCCATGCTGGACGTCGCCCGCACCCGCGCCGAGCGACGCGGCCTCGACGGGCGCTGCGACATCGTGGTCGCCGACGCGGAACACCTGCCGGTCGAGGACCGTTCGGTCGATCGCGTGTCGATGGCGTTCGGCCTGCGCAACTGCACCAACAAGGCGGCCGTGCTGGCCGAGGCGTGGCGGGTGCTCCGGCCCGGCGGCCGCTTCCTGTGCCTCGAATTCTCGCGCGTGCAGGTGACGCCGTTGGCACCAGTCTACGACGCCTGGTCGTTCCGCGTGCTGCCCCGGCTGGGTGCGATGGTCGCCAACGATGCCGACAGCTACAGATATCTTGCCGAGAGCATCCGCATGTTTCCCGACCAGGACGCGCTCGCGGCCATGATGCGCGAGGCGGGCTTCGGACGCGTCACATGCCGGAACCTGTCGGGCGGCATCGCGGCAATCCACACGGGCTGGCGGCTGTGAGCTCGCTCGCGGACCGCTCGGTCCTGCTGATCGTCGCGGGCGGGATCGCCGCCTACAAGGCGCTCGAGCTCGTGCGGCTGCTCACGGGCGCAGGCGCGCGCGTGCGTGCGGTGCTAACCGCCGGCGGCGCCGAGTTCGTGACGCCACTGAGCCTGCAGGCCCTCACCGGCGAGCGCGTGTATTCGCAACTGTTCTCGCTCACCGACGAGAGCGAAATGGGCCATATCGAGTTTTCGCGCGCATCGGACCTCGTCGTGGTGGCCCCGGCCTCGGCTGACATCCTCGCGCGCATGGCCGCAGGGCTCGCCTCGGATCTCGCGACCACGCTGCTGCTCGCGACCGACAAGCCGGTGCTCGTCGCCCCCGCGATGAACGTGCGGATGTGGGAACATGCAGCGACCGTCGCGAACATGGCGACCCTGCGTGCACGCGGCATCCACGTGGTCGGGCCCGACCACGGTCTGATGGCGTGCAACGAGTGGGGCTTCGGGCGCCTGTCCGAACCGCCTGCGATCATGGGCGCGATCGAGCGCCTGCTCGCGCCGCGAACGGGCGCGCTCGCAGGGCGTCGCGCGCTCGTGACCGCGGGTCCGACCATCGAGCCGATCGACCCGATCCGCTTCATCGCCAATCGCAGCAGCGGCCGGCAGGGCTTTGCCATCGCGGCGGCGCTGGCCGAACGCGGCGCCGCGGTGACGCTCGTGCACGGCCCGGTAGAGATCGCCCCGCCGTCCGGCGTGACGCTCGTCCCGGTCGAGACCGCGAGCGCCATGCTGGAGGCCTGCCGCGCGTCGCTGCCGGCGGACGTCGCCGTGCTCACGGCCGCCGTCGCGGACTGGCACGTCGCCAACGTCGCCGTGACCAAGCTGAAGAAGCGGCACGGCCAGTCCCCGCCCACGCTCGAGCTCGTGCCAAACGCCGACATCCTGCAGCTCCTCTCGGCGCCCGGCCCGCAGCGCCCCGCTCTGGTGATCGGCTTTGCGGCCGAGACCGAGGATGTGGTGGCGAATGCCACCGCCAAGCTCGCGCGCAAGGGCTGCGACTGGATCGTCGCCAACGACGCGCGACCGGAGATCGGACATATGGGCGGTCTGTCGAACCAGGTGCATCTCATCACGCGGGAAGGTGCCGAGACCTGGCCGGAACTGCCCAAGGCGGAGGTGGCGGCACGGCTCGCCGAGCGCATTGCCGAGCGTCTGGCATGACGGCCCCTCGCCTCCCCGTCTCGGTGATGCGCGCGGGTCCGCATGGCGAGGGTCTGCCGCTCCCGGCCTATGCGACCGAGGGGGCCGCCGGTCTCGACCTGCTCGCGGCCGTGATCGGGCCCGTGACGCTGGCGCCTGGCGCGCGCGCGCTGATCCCGACCGGTATCGCGGTGGCGCTTCCCCCCGGCCACGAGCTGCAGATCCGGCCGCGCTCGGGCCTGGCGCTGAAGCACGGCATCACGCTTCCCAACACGCCCGGCACGATCGACGAGGATTACCGCGGCGAGATCAAGGTGATCCTGCTCAACGCGGGCGCGGAGCCATTCACCGTCGAGCGCGGCATGCGCATCGCGCAAGGCGTGCTGGCCCCCGTGCTCCGCATCGAGTGGCGCGAGGTCGAGACATTGGAGGCGACCGATCGCGGCGAACGTGGCTTCGGCAGCACCGGGGCGGCCGGTGGCACCCCCGTCCTGCCGTAAGTCGACAGGCCCCTGCCCTTGAGCTAAAGGCGCCCCGCAAGGCCCAGATCGAGCGGAGGCGGACCGATGCCGGACACGACAACCGCGGCCGCCCGCCTGCCGCTCTCCGCCTCCGTGCGCCGCGTGCCGGGCCTTCCGAACCTGATCGATATCGCCGTGATCGTCTGCCTGGTGGCGATGGCGTTCGTGTTCGCAGGCGCGGCGCGCCATACCTTCGCGCCGCTCAGCACGGTGACGGGTGCGAAGATCAGCCTCGATCCCATCTACCTTCCCGGCTACGCGCTCCGCACCACGCTGCGGATGTTCGCGGCACTCGCCTGCTCGCTGCTGTTCACGCTGACCTACGCGACCTGGGCTGCGAAAAGTCGGCGTGCGGGTCTCGTGCTCGTGCCGATCCTCGACATTCTGCAGTCGGTGCCGATCCTCTCCTTCATCACCTTCACCACGACGTTCTTTCTCGCGCTGTTTCCGGGCCGCGTGCTGGGCGCCGAGTTCGCCTGCATCTTCACGATCTTCACGAGCCAGGCCTGGAACATGGCGTTCAGCATGTACCAGTCGCTCAAGACCATCCCGGCCGAGCTCGACGAGGCCTCGCGCAGTTTCGGGGTGCCGGCGTGGCAGCGCTTCTGGCGCCTCGAAGTGCCGTATGCGATGCCCGGACTGATCTGGAACACGCTCATGTCGATGTCGGGCGGCTGGTTTATGATCGTGGCCAGCGAGGCCGTGACGGTCGGAGCCACGACCTGGACGCTGCCGGGGATCGGCTCCTACGTCGCCGAGGCGCTCGGCCAGCACGACGTGCGCGCGATCATCTACGCCATCGTCACGATGGCGATCGTGATCCTGCTCTACGACCAGATCATCTTCCGCCCGCTCGTCGCGTGGTCCGAGAAGTTCCGCTACGAGATGACGAAGGGTGCGACCGCGGAGGATCCGTGGATGCTGGCATTGCTGCGTCGGACGGCGCTGCTGCGTCGCGCGGGCGAGACGTTCAAGGGGTTCGCCTCGGTGATCGGCGGCCTGCCGATCGGACGCCGCGGCGGCGCGCAGAGTACAGGCCAGCGCCATTCGCCCGCACTCGACCGGCTCGGGATCGTGGCGATGGTCGCGGTCACGGCCTACGCCGCCTGGCGGCTCGAGATCATCGCCGCCCGCAGCCTCACCTGGCACGAGCTGGGCCACGTCGTCGTGCTCGGCTGCTACACGCTCGCGCGCGTGATGATCATGATCGCACTTGCGACGATCGTGTGGGTGCCGGTCGGCGTCTGGATCGGATTGCGGCCCAAATGGACGCGACGTGCGCAGCCCGTGGCGCAATTCCTGGCGGCCTTTCCCGCCAACCTCTTCTATCCGCTGTTCGCGATCGCGATCGTGCACTGGTCGCTGAACCCCAGCATCTGGCTCACGCCGCTGATGGTGCTCGGCACGCAGTGGTACATCCTGTTCAACGT
>CAXTVZ010000047.1:0-18807 GCA_964247685.1 uncultured Acetobacteraceae bacterium | reverse complement strand
CTGCCCTGGACCCGCCAAGGGACAGTCGTCCCTTGGAACCCTGATTGTTTGGAGCATGCGGCGGTGCACCCCGCCCTGCTTGTACTCGCCCCAAGTCCGGGGTTTTAAGGGCTGCGCCCTTAACGGGGTCCAGGGGCAGAGCCCCTGGCCTTCTTCGGCAAAGCCGCACCCGCTATGCTCCCCAAAATGGAGGCGCCAGTGACACGTCGCAGTCTACCGGCAATGTTCATGGCGTTTCTTCTCGCAACTGGCGGAACCGCGCGAGCGGCCCTGCCGGTCGGCGCGACCGCGCCGGACTTCCAGCTCCAGGCGGCGCTGGGCGGCAAGACGATGAGCTTCTCGTTGCGCCAGGCGCTCGGCCGCGGACCGGTGGTGCTGTACTTCTTTCCGGCCGCCTTTACGTCGGGCTGCACGATCGAAGCGCATGACTTCGCCGATGCGACCGACGCGTTCAACCGTATGGGTGCGACGGTGATCGGCGTGACCGCAGGCAATGTCGAGCGTGTCGCGGAGTTCTCGAAGGTCGAATGCCGCGACAAGTTCGCGGTCGCGGCCGATCCGGGTGCCATGGTTGCTGCACGCTACGACACCGTCATCCATCCCGGTGGACTGACGCTGTCGAACCGGACATCGTTCGTGATCGCGCCCGATGGACGGATCCTGCTGAGCTACACCGACAGCGATCCGGACAACCATATCCGCAAGGCGATGGACGCGGTCACGGCCTATCGCCACGCGCCCCCCTGAGCGCCGCCGTCAGCCGGGTGCGGCGCCCTGCGTTTGCACCATCAGGCGGAACAGCGACTGGCCACATGCGATGAACAGGAAGTTCCGCTTCGGTCCGCCGAACGCCACGTTGCTGCAGAGCTGCGGCAGCCGGATCCGGCAGCGGAGCTTGCCCGAGGGCCCGAGCACCCACACGCCGTCATAGCCGAGCGTCCCGGCGTTGGCACCGCACCAGAGATTGCCGGCGACGTCGCAGCGGAAGCCGTCCGGTGAGCCGTGCACGCCGTCGGCCATCATCTCGCTGAACACGCGCTGGCCGGAGAGCTTCGTGCCCTGGACGTCGAACGCGTAGATGATGCCGCGGCCCCCCGCGCCCGTGTCGCCCGGCGCCTTGGCGGTGCTGCAGACGTAGAGCGTCCTGTGGTCGGGCGAGAAGCAGATGCCGTTGGGGTCGGGGAGCTGGTCGCCCGAGATCACCATGTCGATGCGGCCGCCGGGATCGATCCGGTAGACGTTGCCGGGGAGCGCGCGCCGCTGGCCGCCGATCCGCTTGGAGTTCTCGCCGCCGCGGCGCGGGTCGAGCAGCCCGTCCGGGTTGGCGGGCCCGCCCGGGAAGTCGGCATGGCCTTCCGACAGCGAGTCGCCGTAAGCCGGGTCGGTGAACCAGACGCTGCCGTCGGGGTGCGGGACGATGTCGTTGGGCGAGTTGAGCGGCTTGCCCTCGAAGTTCTCGGCCAGCACCGTCATGGTGCCGTCGTGTTCCCAGCGCACCACGCGGCGGAAGTAGTCCTCGGTCGAGGGCTGACGGCCCTGGAAGTCGAAGCTGTTGCCGTTACTGTTGTAGGAGGGCCGGCGGAACGGCGTGACTTCGCCGGTTTCCCAGAGGTAGCGATACTGGACGTCGGCCTGCACGTCGCTGAAGACGAGATACTGGCCTTCGGACGACCAGGCCGGCCCTTCGACCCACATGCCGCCGGTCCAGACACGGCGGATCGCCGTGATGCCGACCAGCATGTCGTTGAAGGCGGGGTCGAGAACGATGATGTCGGGATCGGGATAGATCTCGGGTGGCGCGTCCGCACCCCAGGCGCGCGGCGGATTGCTGACCACCGTGGGCGGACCTGCCTCGCCCGCGGCGTGCTGGGCCGCGGCCGGACGCGGGCGCAACGAAGCGGCGGCCGCGAGCGACAATGCGGAGCGGCGTGACAAGAGAGGGCGCGG
The DNA here is from genome assembly GCA_964247685.1 of uncultured Acetobacteraceae bacterium. Classification (GTDB taxonomy): domain Bacteria; phylum Pseudomonadota; class Alphaproteobacteria; order Acetobacterales; family Acetobacteraceae; genus CAXTPV01. The sequence goes on along the minus strand of CAXTVZ010000047.1, from coordinate 16,860 downwards.
GCAGGTGCGCATGTTGAGCTCACACTTGTCCGGGAGTGGGCGGTGTCCGGGGGCGGTCGATCGGACACCGCGCATCGTCACGGCGCGATCGAGGCCGCGTAGATCTCGTCGACCGCTTCGCCGAGCGTGCGGTCGAACGCCTCGTCCGTCATCGACGCCTTGAGGCCCTCGAGAAGAGCGCGAGAGAAGCTGCCGATCAGGCCGTGATTCTTGGCGAGCTCGACGCAGGCCTCGTGCCGCGCATAGCCGCCGGAGAGGGCCACGACGCGGAGGCAGCGCGGGTGCTCGATCAGCTCGCGGTAGAAGTCCGGCACTTCGGGGATGGTGAGCTTAAGCATCACCTGCTTGTCCGACGGGAGGGCGTCGAGGCCGCGCTTGAGCTCGGTGCGGAGGATCTCCTCGGCGGCGCGCCGGTCGGGGCTCTTGAGGAGCACTTCCGGCTCGAGGATCGGCATCAGGCCGTGGCGGTCGATCTGCGCGCCGACCGCGAATTGCTGGGCGGCGATCGCGGCGATCCCGCGCTCGTCGGGCAGGCGGATGGTCGAGCGCATCTTGGTGCCGGCGACACCGAGCGAGGCGGCGCGGTCGAGCAGCTTGTCGAGCTCGGGCATCGGCTTCATCAGGCTGACGCCGTCCGCCTCGGGCTCCAGCCCCTTGTCGACCTTCACCATGGGAACGACGCCGCGCTGCTCCCAGAGATAGGTGGGGACCGGGCGGCCGTCCGCCTCGCCGTCCATGGTCTGCTCGAACAGGATCGCGGCGATCACCTTCTGCCCGGAGAAGGCCGGAGACGAGATCACGCGCACACGCATGGCGTGCATCAGGGCGAACATCTCGGCGTCGCCGTGATATTCGGATTCCTCGATGCCGTAGAGCTTGAGCGCGCCAGGCGTCGAGCCGCCACTCTGGTCGAGAGCCGCGATGAAGCCGGGCCCATTCCGCAGCTGGGCAATCATCTTCGCGTCGGCCATTCACATCTCTCCGGGGCTCGAGGAACTCGAGGTTATATACGAGGAACGGCGCATGAATGCGCCGCCGGCCGTGATCGATTCTGCGTGGTCGCTGTCGCGGCGAGACCGGCGCGCGAAGATCCTGATCGAGAGTGGGCGGCCGACCATGCCCGCAGTGAGCCGCATTCCCGTCGGCTGGGCAAGGATCCGACCGCCCTCCGCCCGAAGGTCAGTCGCGTTCCTCGATGGCGTCCACGCGATCGGGGTAGAACGCGAGATGGTCCTTGATACCGGCCACAGCCGCGTGGGGCGTCTCGTAGGTCCAGACCGCGTCGACGGAGCGCACGCCGCCGACGGGCAGGCTGAAATAGGAGGCGTCGCCCTTGTAGGGGCAATGGCTCGTGGCGTCGGAACGGACCAGGGCTGCGGGGTCGACGTCCTTGCGCGGGATGTAGTGGACCGGCTTGTAGCTGGCCTCGCGCAGCGTGAGCGCCTCGGTCGTGTCGGCGATGACGTTCCCCGCAAGTGTCACGACGATGCGCCCGATGTGCCGCGCCACCGTGATCGGGTGGTCGGGGCCGGGGATCCTGATGGTCTTTTCCGACATGGAAGGTCTCCGCTCGGACGACATGGTCGATGGGGAACGCGAGCACGGAACATGGGCAGTCCGGCGGCGGAGATCCAGGCGCGATGTCAGCCGGTTCCCCGGTGGCCGATGATCAGGATCGCGGCCGATAACGTCACCAGGCTGACGAGCGATGACAGAACGAGCGTGGAGCCGGCAGTCTCGGATCTGATGCCGACGCTCGCGCCGAAGACGAGGCCGAAGAAGCCGGCCGGGATCGCGCACAGGAGAACCGCTTCGGCCTCGACCTTGGCGGACAGGCCGAACAGGATCGCCAGGCCGAGCGCCACCGGAGGCTGCAGGAGATCCTTCACGGCCGTCGAGAACAGGACGTTCCGAGCGATGCGGAATCGCTGTGCGGACAGCATCAGGCCGGTCAGGAACAGACCCGTGCCGGCGGTTGCGTGGGTCAGGGGCGAGAACGCGACCGAGACCAGCGCCGGGAGGTGGATGCCGGCGAGCGAGACGCACAATCCGAGCACCGGGCCAAGGAAGATCGGCCGGCGGACGGAGTTCCCGAGGGCTCGCGCGAAGGCGCCCAGGGCCTCGCGGCTGCCCGGGCCGGCACCGTGACCATTTCGGGACAGTTCCAGGAGAGCGATCGTCAGCGGTGAGATGGTGACCGATCCCGTGGCAATGGCGACCGCGACCGGCAACGCCGCGTCCGCGCCGAACACCGGCACGAGCAGCGGCAGGCCGATCGACGAGAAATTGGGGAATGACGCGGTGAGCGTCTGAACCGCCGCCTCGCCGAGCGGAAGTCTGAAGTAATGCGTCTGCATCAGCAGGAGCGGGATGAAGACGATCACGAGCGAGCATGCCAGCACGAAAACGAGACCGGCATTGCCGGTGATCACGGAACGCGACGTGCCTGCGATCGATATGAACAGGGTGATCGGCAACAGGAACTGCATCAGGAAGACGTTGAGGCTCGCGACATTCTGGTTGTCGACGAGTTTCCTGTCGCCTGCAAAGTAGCCGATCGCGAGACAGAGAAAGACCGGAAGCAAGGCTTCGACGACGAGGCTGAACATCATGGAAGGCTCCGCCGACGGGGTTGGGGTGTCAACTCTCCCGAGGGGGATGCCGAGACCCGAGGGCGCCGGGCATCGACGACGTGGTGCGCCTTGTGCGTCAGGTTGCGCGGGAATGTCGATCGGATTTGACGGGGCCGGAGACGCCTGTGAGATTACGGCGAGCCGGGCCTGCGGGCGATGCCACACGACACCGGGGGCTTCCTGCCTCGCCCGGTCCCGTACGGAACGAGCATGATGCACGACCACTCCGACGATCGAAGCACGGCATATGACATCGCGGTGAAGGCTGGCGCGAACGCATGACGAACTGGCAGACGGCGCGGGATGCGAGAGGCGAGCGACTGGAGGCGGCCGCGCCGTTTGCGACGGGCAAGATCGTCGCCGCTGCGGACGCGACACGGCTGCTCGAAGGCCTGATCCGGCCGGGCGACCGGGTGTGTCTGGAGGGCGACAACCAGAAGCAGGCGGACTTCCTGGCGCGTGCGCTGATCAAGGTGGACCCGAAGAAGGTGCATGATCTGCACATCGTGCAGTCGGGCATCGTGCTGCCGGAGCATCTCGAGCTGTTCGAGGTCGGCATCGCGAAGAAGCTCGATTTCTCCTATTCGGGGCCGCAGGGTGCGGCGCTGGCCCGCGCGCTCGATCACGGCCATATCCAGCTCGGCGCGATCCACACCTATATCGAGCTGTTCGCGCGCTACTACATGGACCTGACGCCGAACGTGGCGCTGATCGTGGCGCGCCAGGCCGATCGCGACGGCAATCTGTACACCGGCCCGAACACCGAGGACACGCCGACGATCGTGGAGGCGACCGCGTTCAAGGACGGCATCGTTGTCGCCCAGGTCAACGAGATCGTAGACAAGCTGCCGCGGGTCGACATCGCCGGCGACCAGGTGGATTTCGTGATCCAGTCGCCCGAGCGGTTCTACGTCGAGCCGCTGTTCACGCGCGATCCGGCCAGCGTTACCGAGACGCAGATCCTGATGGCGATGATGGCGATCAAGGGGATCTACGCCGAATATGGCGTGAAGCGTCTCAACCACGGGATCGGCTTCGCGACGGCCGCCATCGAACTGCTGTTGCCGACCTACGCGGAACGTCTGGGCCTGAAGGGCAAGATCGCGACGCACTGGGCGCTCAACCCGCATCCGACCCTGATCCCGGCGATCGAGAGCGGCTGGGTCAGCCAGATCCACTGCTTCGGTTCCGAGGTCGGCATGGACGACTACATGCGCGCGCGTCCCGACATCTATTTCACCGGCCAGGACGGCTCGCTGCGATCGAACCGGCTGATGTGCCAGACTGCGGGGCTGTACGCCTGCGACATGTTCATCGGGGCCACGCTGCAGATCGATCTCGACGGCAATTCCTCGACGGTTACGCCGGGCCGGATCGCGGGGTTCGGTGGTGCACCCAACATGGGTGCGGATGCGCATGGCCGCCGCCACGCGTCGGATGCGTGGCTCAAGGCGGGGCGGGAGGCCTCGAGCGGCGACCCGACGCTGGTGCGCGGCCGCAAGCTCGTGGTGCAGATGGTCGAGACGTTCGGCGACAAGATGGTGCCGGCCTTCGTCGAGACGCTGGACAGCATCGAACTCGCCCGCAAACTGGAGCTCGAACTGGCACCCGTGATGATCTACGGCGACGACGTCACCCATATCGTGACCGAAGAGGGCATCGCGAACTTGCTGCTGTGCCGCAGTCCGGCCGAGCGCGAGCAGGCCATCCGCGGCGTTGCTGGCTACACCGAGGTGGGCCGCGCGCGTGATCGCCGCGCGGTGCAGAGCTTGCGCGAGCGCGGCATCATCCGCAGGCCCGAGGATCTAGGCGTCGATGTTCTGGATGCGACGCGCAATGTGCTTGCGGCGCACTCGATCAAGGATCTTGCTGACTGGTCGGGCGGCCTGTACCGGCCTCCCGCCAAATTCCGCAACTGGTAGGCGACGGGACATGGAAAATCTCAGCTTCAGTCGCCCCACGGATCGTGCGCTCGGCGGCCAGGCCAGGCAGGCGATCGTGGGCGTGGTCGCCTCGGGCAATCTCGAAGTGCTGGCCGAGCGCGTAGAGGCGGCGGATCGCTGCCTCGTGGAGATCGCGACCGCGGCAGAGGGCTTCGGCGATGTCTGGGACGCGGTGGTGCGGGATTTCGTCGAGCGCATGTCGCCAGGCGGCGTGCGATTCTCGATCAATGACGGGGGCGCACGACCGGACACGGTGATGCTGCGCCTCATGCAGGCGGCGCGTGCATTGGAGACCGCCGCGTGAGCCCGCACGACGCGCAGCGCCCCCGGAGCTGGCTGGAAGCCTCCGCGCGCGAGCGCGTGGCCGGGCTTCTCGACACCCGGAGTTTCAGCGAGTTCCTCGGCCCGGAACAGCGGGAGATGAGCCCGCATCTGCCGCTGTTCGATCTACCGCGTGCCTTCGACGACGGCGTGGTGGTCGGGCGCGGCACGCTGGACGGACAGCACGTGCTGGTCGCCGCCCAGGACGGGCGGTTCATGGGCGGCACGTTCGGCGAGGTGTCGGGTGCGAAGATCGTGGGCGTGCTGCGCGCCGCCAGGGCCGGTGCCGGTGATGGCGGGCCCGGCACCGTCCTGCTGCTGCTGGACACCGGCGGCGTGCGGCTGCAGGAGGCCAATGCCGGCGAGCTCGCGGTGTCGGAAATCATCCGCGCGATCACGGAGGCGCGCGCCGCCGGGATCAGGATCATCGCGCTGGTGGGCGGCAAGGCCGGCGTGTTCGGTGGCGGCGGCATCATCGCGGCGTGCTGTTCGCGCATCGTCATCTCGCAATACGGCCGCATCAGCGTGACCGGGCCGGAAGTGATCGAGACCAACAAGGGTGTCGAGGAGTTCAACTCCAGGGATCGCGGGCTTGTCTGGCGGATTACGGGCGGCCGCACGCGGCGGCTGACTGGTGGTGCGGATCGCTACGTTGCTGACGACATCCACGCCTTTCGCGAGGCGGCCGTGGCCCTGCTGCACGAGACGCCGCCCGTGTTCGACTTGGCTGGGATGAAGGCCGAGCAGGCGCGACTTGAAGCGCGCCTCGCGGGGGACGGCGACAGCCGTGATGCGACCGAAATCTGGCACCGTCGGGGCCTCGACCAGGCTGACCGGATCGCCGACCTGACCGACGACGATTTCATTTCCCTCTGCGTGAAGGCGGCGCCCGATCATGTTGCTCGATGAGCTGGCGGACGCGTTGTTCCCCAAGGGCCATGACCTGAAGACCAGTCCCGCCGGCCTGACCTCCGGCGCGGGCACCACCGCCTCCGGGACCGTGATGGGCGTGGTCGGGATCTCCGGCGGCCATCCCTTGGGCGTGGACGAAGCGGTGGCGATGTCCGGCCTGGTGCTCGGGCATGTCGCGCGCGCGGACGCGGGCCCGCTCCTGGTGCTGGTCGACACGCAAAGCCAGAAGATGGCGCGGCGCGACGAGCTGCTCGGGCTGAACGAATGTCTGGCCCATCTCTGCAAGAGCCTCGCACTCGCGTCGCGTGTTTGCGGCCCCACCATCGGTCTCCTTTACGGCGAAGCGGCGGCCGGCGCCTTCATCGCGACCGCGCTGTCGACCGACATCCTGGTGGCGGTTCCGGGCGCCGCGCCGAGCGTGATGGACCTGAAATCGATCGCGCGGGTGACGAAGCTTCCGCTCGAGCGGCTCGAGGAGATGAGCGGGACGACTCCGATCTTCGCACCCGGGCTCGAACATCTCGCGGCCACGGGTGCGGTGACGGAGACATGGGACGACGACCGCGGCGCCTACGCGAAAAGGCTCGACGCATTGCTCTCGGCGCCGCACGCGGCCGAGGACGCGCGCGATCGGTTGGGCGCAGAGCGCAAAGGGCGCCTGAAAGCTGCGGAGATCGCGCGCCGTGTGGTGGAGGAAGCGCTGACGGCATCACGATGACGGAAGCGGACGCTACACGCCACGACCTGCTGCGGCTCACCGACGAAGGCTGGGGCGCACTGGCGGCGCGCCATGCCGCACTTGCGGAAACGAGCGGCATCCGGCTCTGGGCGGCGCAGGGTTTCCCGGTCATGCGGCGGCGCCGGCAGGCTGGCGATCAGGCGGAGCAGATACCTGTCGCGGTTGCGCTTCCGACTTCGCTTGGACGATCACGACTCGCCTTCCAGGTGGCACCGGCAGACGTGGCGACGGTCGAGCGGCCGCCCTTGTTGCAGGAGGCCCTATCGAGCCTGCCGGAGCGCCTGACGTCGCGTGCACAAGCGGTGCTGGCGGTCGCGGGTGACATCGCGCTGACCCCACGCCTGTTCGGAAGTGCGATGTGGCAGCATGTCACGGGTCTGGGTTACCTGCACGACCGATCTGATCTCGACCTGCTCTGGAACATTCCGCTTGTGCCCGATCCGGCGTCGTTGATCGCGCGGCTTGTGTCGTCGCTGCAGGGGCTTGATGCAGGGCTTGGCGCGCGGCTCGACGGCGAGATCGTGCTGCGGCAAACGGCCGGGGCTCAATGGCGCGAGCTCCTGTCGGGCGCGGCAGACGCGCTTCTCGTCAAGACCACGGAAGACGTGATGCTGATGTCGCGCTCGCGATTTTTGCAGCAGGCGACTGCCTCGTGCTGATGGAGGCGACGACAGCGATCGTCGATGCGCGGCGAGAGCGGCTGGACGAGGTCGGCGCGATCGCCGAGCGTGCAATGCTGCTGGAGCTGTTCACGCACCCGAAGCCGGGTCTGGTCAGCCATGTCGACAGCGGCAGTCATCGGGACATGGATGTGGCGACGTTCGAGATCAGCGCAGCCACGATCCGCCCGTTCATGAGTGAGCTTGCTGCCGCAGGCGCGTGCCTCGCGCCGATGGACGAGCTCCGTCGCATCGGCATCGAGGCCGAGGTGGCCATGATGCGCGCGACGAGGGGCGTCAACACGCATCGCGGTGCGATCTTCGGCCTGGGATTGCTGTGTGCGGCCGCCGGTGCGCGTGCATGGCGACCGGGCACAACACTTGGAAAGATTGTCGCATCGGTCTGGGGCGAGGCGATCGGCAGGTCTCCCGCCGTCGCGCACAGCCATGGCACCGCGGCCCTTCGTCGCTACGGCGGAAGTGGCGCGCGCGAGGAGGCGGTCGCGGGCTTTCCGACGGTCTACGGCATCGGACTCCCGGCGCTGCGCGGGGGGACGCGGATCGCCGGCGGCGACCGGGAGGCGGCGCGGATCCAGTGCCTGTTCGCCCTGCTCGCGCGCGTGAACGACACCGCGTTGCTGCATCGTGGCGGCGCACAGGGTCTGGCCTTCGCGCAAGGGGAAGCGCGCGCCTTCCTCGCGTCCGGGGGCGTTGGTCGCGCGGGTTGGCGTGACGACGCGTTGCGGCTGCATCGGCACTTCGTCGCACGCGGCCTGTCGGCGGGCGGCTGCGCCGATCTGCTCGCGATGTCGCTGTTCGTCGACATGACGACGCATGACGGGCGGGCGGCATGAGCGATCCGGTCGCGATCCTGTGCTCCGGTCAGGGTGGTCAGCATCGCGAGATGTTCGCGTGGCTCGGCGACGTGCCCGAAGCCGAACCGGTGTTCGCCGCGGCGGCCGGCGTGCTGGACGGCGTCGATCCGCGCCGCTTCGTTCGCGACTCGAATGATGACGTCCTGTTCGGCAACCACGCAGGACAGATCCTGTGCTGCACCCAGGCTCTGGCGGCCTGGGCGATGCTGGGCGCGGCCCGCCCGTCGCGCGTCGTGCTCGCGGGCTACAGCGTGGGCGAGCTCGCCGCCTGGGGCTGCGCCGGCGTGTTCACGGCCGCGGAGTTGCTGGATCTGGCAGCGGTTCGGGCGACGCTGATGGACGAGGCGACACCGAAGGGTGCGGGACTTGCCGCCATCGTCGGATTGTCACGCCCGGCACTGGATCGGCTTCTCCGGTCGCATGATGCGCACGTGGCCATCGTGAACGGCGATGACAGCTTCGTCGTCGGAGGATCAGCCGAGGCCATCGACGCCTGTCTCGAAGCCGCGCCACGACAAGGTGCCGAGATCGCGCGGCGACTTCGGGTCGCGGTTCCGTCGCATACGGAACTGCTGGCGACCGCCGCCGACCGCTTCGCAAAGGTCCTGGCGTCGCGCACGCCGCACGAGATGGAAGCGGGCATCCGTCTGCTGAGCGGCATCGACGGCGACGTGGCCCGCGATCCCGAACATGGCCTGCACAAGCTCGCACTTCAGATCTCGACCACGATCGAGTGGTCGTCCTGCATCGAATCTTGCGTTGAACTGGGAGCGTCGCGGTTTCTCGAGCTTGGTCCAGGCGCCGGCCTGAGTCGCATGGCAGAGCGCAAGATGAGCGGCGTGTCGGCACGAGCAATCGATGATTTCCGAACGCCAGATGGTGTACGGGATTGGTTGAGCCAAGCCGCGGGATAGTCAATGGTCCAACTGGCAGCGGGTCTCATGACCTTGGATGGATCGTCGCGGGAGACGATCAGTCCCTCCGCGGAGGGCACGCTGCACCAGCAGAGACATCTGCAGTCACCACACCGTTGCGACGTCCCGGTCGTTGAGCGTCATTGTTGCCCTTGAGTTGCGGCGCGGAGATCGGGCGGCTTTCGTCCGAGCCTGTTAGCCTTGCATGCGGTCGCTCGCCACCGAACGTCCTGAGAGGCTGTTGAAACTCCGAAGTGGGAAGGCCAGGGCTCTGCCCTGGACCCGCCAAGGGACAGTCGTCCCTTGGAACCCTGGTTTTTGAGTCTCGCTCCTTAACGGGTCCACGGCGTCACGCCGAACTGGGCTGGGCACGGGCGCCTGGGGTTCCTTGTCACGAGCGGAATTTCTTATGGCTTCGGACGCCCCTGCTGGTGAACGGAAGCTTGTGTTTCCGCTCATCGGGCAGGCGCAGGACACGGCCACCCCTTACGTATCATCTTCCTTAACCTTCAACTGCCATGCTCGGCACCACAAGCTGGCTCAAGCAGGAGCCCTTTCTGGCGATCGAACGGGGATCTATGGGCGGGAGATCAACATCAGGCGCCTGTCTCCGCTCCCTCTGGCGGCGACTTTCTCTCCTGACGATCACCGCCATCCTGAGCGCACACGCAGCGCAGGCTCAATTCGTTCGTTTCGAACGGCACGGCACGGAACAGGGCCTCGGCAACCTGGCGGTCGAGGCCATCGCCCAGGACACCGACGGCGCCATCCTCGTCGGCACCGAAGGCGGGCTTTATCGTTTTGATGGCGCATCTTTCCGCCCCTATGCGGATCAGGTGCTATCGCCGGCGGCATGGATCCATCAGATCCACGTCGACAGGGCCGGCCGCCTTTGGCTCTCCACTGGCGACGGCATTTTCGTCCGGGATCACGGCTCGCTCGCCAGGATCGCCTCGGTGAAGCTGCCCGACGATCAGATCAGCACAAACTCGCTCGCCGAAACCGACGGTTCGATGGTGCTCGATATCGACGGCGTTCTCGAAGTGACGCCAACCGACCACGACCGACCTGCTCCGCCGCGCCCTCTTTTCGACGCGGCCACCATCGCTCGCGTGCCTGCGCTCGACAAGGCGGTCTTCGTGGTCCCCGATACGGCGGGCGGCCTCCTGATCGGGTGCGGTCATCGCATCTGCCGAAGCATGAACCATGACATCTCCGTTCTTGGCGCCGCCGATGGCCTGCCCGACGAGACATGGCTCGCTGCCTTGCGCACGTCCGATGGAACGATCTGGGCGCGAAGCCTCCAGCACCTCGCCTGGCGCAAAGCGGGCGCCACGTCCTTCTCCACCATCGATGTCCCTGGCGAAGCGCAGTCCTTCTTCGCAGGCCATCCGGGCGACGTCGATCTCGTCGCAGACGGTCGCGGCGGGATCTTCACAGAGTCCGATGACGGGCTCCTCCAATGGACCGGCCATGACTGGCGGATCTCGCCGCATCATCTCGGCGGCCTGCCTCCGAACATCATCCACTCTCTGTTCTTCGACCGCGAAGGATCGCTCTGGGTGGGAAGCGAAGGCGGTGGCGCTTCGCGCAGCCTCGGCCTGGGCAAGTGGGAGCACCTGGCGGCCGAAGACGGGCTGCCGAACAACACCGTCTGGTCCATGGCACAGACGCCGACCGGCGCGTTGTGGGCCGCAACCGATCATGGATCGGTCGAGCTCAACTTTCGTCACCGCCTGCTTTCCGGCAGTAACTACGCGCTCGCCGTGACCCGAAAGGGGCGCTTGTGGCTTGCCCCGACCGGGCAGCCACTCGAGCGCCTGAACGATGATGGAGCAACGCCTGAAAAATTCCAGGCCCATATCGGCGACGCCGTCGCGGCCGTTGTCGACCGGGACGACCGTCTCTGGCTCGCGACCAGGAACGGGGTCGCGGTCGTCGATGATGCCGATGCCCCGGCAGCCTCGGTCCAACCGCGGATCGTGCAGTCGGGCGGCCAGTTTACCGCCGCCCTCGACCGGTCCGGCTCGGTCTGGGCGATCGACCAGACCCATCTGTTCCGTCAAGGGCCCGGCGTCCAACTCCGCCCTCTCGTGATGCCCGCGAATTGGAACGACCGCCCGACGGATCTGACCTTCGGGCCAGACGGAACACTGTGGATCGGCACCGAAACGGGCGGCGTTGCACATTTTCGCATCGATGGCGACGCGCTGGTGAGGCTGCCCTCCCTGCTCGCGCCCGAAATCGCGTCGAACAGCATCCTGTTCGTCCGCTGCGACAGCCGCGGATGGATCTGGGTCGGGAGCGATCATGGGATCGACGTGCTCACCGGCCATTCGGCCTCCCGGTTCGACAGCAGCGACGGACCGCTCAGCAATGATCTCGACCAGGACAGCATCCTGGAAGACCGTGACGGTTCGATGTGGTTCGGCACCAGCAGCGGGATGTCCCACCTGCTCGATCCGACCCATCTCGCGGTGCGCAAGGAACTGCATCCGGAGGTGACTTCGATCACCTACGGCGATCACGCGGCAACACTCGGGCGCGCCCTCAAGACGTCCTGGACATCGGCGCCGCTGTTGATCCGGGTCGACGATTTCGACTTCGCGACCGGCCCGCTCACCTTCCGCTACAAGCTGACGGGAGTCGACAAGCACTGGACCGAGACCGGCGCTCGCGAGATCCGGTATGCGAATGCGCCTCCCGGACGGTTGGCATTCAAGATGTACGCCGTCGATGCGTCGCACGGCCTGGTGTCCAAACCGGTGATCGTCGCGATCACGATCCATCCGCCGTGGTGGCGGCAATGGTGGTTCTACCTGGCGATGTGGCTCACAGGCGCCTGTATTATCGGAGCCGCATGGCGACTGCGGATCGGCTTCCTGGTCAGGCAGCGCGCACAGCTCGAAGAACTGGTTCGCTGCCGAACGACCGAGATCGAGGCCGCCAACGAGCGCCTCGCTCGGCAGTCCGCACTTGAGCACCGCCGTCTGGAGGAAATGGTCCGAGCACGAACCACCGAAATCGAAATGGCGCGGCAGGAGCTTCAGCGCCTGGCCCTCTCCGACGCCCTCACCGGACTGCCGAACCGTCGAGCCCTGCTCTCCCAGCTCGATGCATGGCTCGAGGCGCCGCGGCCTGCCGGCGACGGTCTTGCAGCCCTTCTCCTGGACGTCGACCACTTCAAGCAGGTGAACGACAGTTACGGTCATCTCGCCGGCGACGAAGTGCTCGCCCAGTATGGCGTCAGGCTGGCGGCCGCCGTACAGGCCGACGAGATCGTCGGGCGTTACGGCGGCGAGGAATTCCTGGTCATCCTGCGGGGGCGGGAAGATGGGCTGACACACCGCGCGAGAGCGATCTGGCGTGCTGTTTCCGGAGGAGCCTACGCTTTTGGCGGCCAACAGAAGCCGGTGACGGCAAGTGCAGGGCTTGCGATCCAGCAGCCAGGCGAGTCGGAGGTCTGCCTGATCGAACGGGCCGACGGCGCTCTCTATAAGGCCAAGGAGAACGGAAGGGCTCGGATCGAAGTCGCGCCGGATGTGGCGGTCCCCCGACTGACTGGTACGCGCGCCACTGAGACGGCGCCCCATTCCAACTTGGCTGCTCGACTGAGGGAAGCTCTTGCGACGAAGCAGTTCACCATCTTTTTCCAACCGATCGTCGATGTCCGAAAGCAGGCTGTCGCGTCCTGCGAGGCACTTCTCCGCTGGACATCGCCGCTTGGAACGGTCTTGCCGCACGTGTTCATCCCGGTGGCCGAGGAGATCGGGCTCATGCCGGAGCTCGGCGGCTGGGTGCTCCAACGTGCATGCAGCGAAGCGGCGACCTGGTCGAGCGAGATCAGCGTCTCCGTCAATCTCTCACCCTGCCAGCTGGCCGACGCGACACTCGTCGACAAAGTCGCGCGCGCGCTTCGCGACAGCGGTCTCCCGGCCAGCCGGCTGGAGCTTGAGGTAACCGAAAGCGCAATGATTGGCGACATCCAAGAGGCGCGCAGAGTGCTCGGCGAACTTCGCCATCTCGGGGTCTCGGTCGCACTCGATGATTTCGGGACCGGCTTCTCCTCATTGAGCTTCCTGCAGACGCTACCCTTCGATCGTATCAAGATCGACAAGTCCTTCGTCATGGAACTCGGAGCCTCCTCACGATCACTCGCCATCATTCGCGCGCTCGTCTCGTTGTGCCGGGGTCTCGGCGCAAGAATCACTGCTGAGGGCGTCGAGACGGACCTGCAGGTGGAGATGCTCATGGCCGCTGGCTGTTCGGAGCTGCAGGGTTATCTCTTTGGAAGGCCTTGCCCTGCTAACGAATTGCGGGAGTGGATGAGCGACTTCCAGGCGAAGAAGCGGTCAAAGGCACTGAGGCCCGGGCCGGCATGGAGCCTCGGCCACACCGGCGAGTTTGCAGAGTCGTAGATCCAACCTTTGCCACGGGCGGCTGCTGGTAAGGCGGTTCGCTTGTCGGGCTGCGCCGATCGATGGTGAAGATGCCGGGCTTGAGGATGTCGGTGGTTTGAAGTGACACCTAGGTTTCCGTTTGGCGTCGCTGGTAGAGAATGAAGCTTTCCATCCTGGCAATTGATGATGATGACGGCTAAACGCGGACGAGAGGTCGGCTCACCGACGCCCGCGAATCGATCGGACCGTCACGGTTACTTACAGCGTTGGAAGACGGCTCCGCACCTCAAGATCTAGGCCCGGCCTGAGCCATGGAGGTTCACCTACCAGCCGCAAATCAAAAGCGTCACAGTCTCACGTTCGGCGAAGAGGCGTTTGGCTCTCGGAACACCATCTCGGTTGCCCGTCCGGACAAAGAGCGTCAAGACTAACGGCGCCATCATGGCGGTATGCGCTGTCGCAGAACGATCGCTTGATGTCAGCGTGGTGAATAGTCGAAACGCGGACATCCGGCTAGATCCTCAGTGAGGATGTCGGTAACGTCACCGGGCGTGATGACGCGAAGCAAGCACGCCCGTTATGGCCAGAAAGAGCAAATCACCAACGTTCCCCTCAAGCAGCCAACGTCGGCACAAGCGGTCCTCCGGCTAAGTTAAGGAGCTTGATGGTCAGTCGTGACGAGGTCGGCGCTCTACAATGAGATTAGACCTAAGCCCCGCCTCGCTCGAGCACGTCTCAACGCTTCTCACCGCCAATCTCGAGGTGCAGGGAAATCGACCGCGGTCGGATCACCCAGCCTCGCACCCTGATCGAGCCTGCAACATCGCACCGATACAGAGCGCGCGAAATCTGTTGCTCTTACTTGCCCCGGATTGAGCGCCAGCGTCCTCCTTGCATCAGGCGGATATCGCCGCAGTGGACGCAAGTCTCACCCTCGACGCTTCCGAGCGGCGGCCGCATCCCGAAGTTCGCATGCCTCCAGGTATGCATCCCTATCAGGCAGCACAGGCGGCGGAGCGTGGACGGCTCCTGCTGCGCCTCCTGGGCGCGTGACGCCCTGACGACATTCTCACGCAGGCTGTCGAGAGGATAAGCCGTGGGTGTTCCTTCCGGCCCCGCACTCCCGATGCGGCGGCAGAACGCAAGCGCCGCCTCCTCGTCAACGGAGTCGATCAGAAGTAGCTCGCTGTTCGCGCGCAGGCGCACAGCCATGTTCGCTTGATAACGCATGGGCCTTGCTCGATTAAGACTCAGCCATTCTGCGCGCCGACCATTGCTCGGCGGTAAAAGCGCACCAACGCCGTTAAGACGTCATTTGATTTGGAGCGCTATCTTGTCGCCAGGACCTTCGGAAAGAGGTGGCCCGCTTGGTGGCCCCGATGCAGGAGAGACATGCGGTTCCGCAATCTCGCACTCGCCTCAGCGGTGCTCCTGGTCGCCTGCCAGGCTTGCTCGAACACGCGGAAAGCTCGAGCCTCAACCTGCGCCGAAGCTGCAAGATCGGCGGAGCAACGCGATGGCCTTCCCCCCGGGCTGCTCATGGCCATCGGTGATGTCGAGAGCGGGGGATGGGGTTGGAGCGTCAACGGCAATGACGGCTCGTCCGGCCATCGGTTCGCGACCGCAGAGGATGCGCTGCGCTACACCGAAGGGCTTCTGGGCTCCGGCCTGCGGACGATCGATGTCGGCTGCTTCCAGATCGATCTTCGCTACCATCCGGAAGCGTTCGGACGCTGGCAGGACGCGTTCAACGGAGACACCAGCGCCGATGCCGCCGCCACCATCCTCAATCGTCTGCATGCTGAAACAGGGGATTGGTCACGGGCGGTGGCTCTCTACCACTCTGCCGACCTGCAACGCGGCCAATCCTACCTTCAGGCCGTGATGAGCGCCTGGAGTGGCGGGTTTGCCATCTCGGCGAACAGTCAAAATGACCGCACCCACGAGATCGAGCTTCGGCCCGTCTCCATCCCCGTGGCCGTCTGGGGGCCCGACACGATCCTCACCGCCGGCGACACGCGCCGCCATCGTGACGACAAACTTCCCCGCATCATCACCCCATAAGCAGGCTCGGCGCAGCCGCCGCTCCAGCTGCACCCACGTCAGGCGGCCGCGTCCCGAGGACTCGGATGCGTCGCAGTATTGTGAGCAAGACGAACAGCACAACAAGACTGCCACAACTGTGCATGCCGTCGATCAGGAACACGCAGGGGTCAAGCAGGCCGGCGACGATCACGAGGATTTCCGCTGCGTGAAATGCTTCGCCCGCACGACGTCGCTCCTCAACGAAGAGCAGCACACTCAACGTGAAGAGTGGCAGATCGTAGATGAAGGCGAAGGGTGTGACCAGGAACGTCGCCGCACCCAGCGCGGCAACCTTGAGCTCGTTGGCTGCCGCGGGCCGGTCGGCATCACGCTGGCGAAAACAGCACCAGATGCAGATCATGGCGGCCACGGCTGCGGCGGATTGTCCCAGATCGGCCACCTGTCGATCAGCGCCCAATGTTGCGAAGTCCGAGGCAATGGTCGCGAGCAGCGGCGCCCAATCTGCGGTGTGGTGGTTACGCACGTCGACGATAGAGTTTAAATGCGACAGCCATGCGACCCAGATGTCGGTCCCGAAGACGGCCGACGTCGCGAGCACGATGGCAAGGAAGGTAGCCAACGCTGCGGCCGTCGTTCGCCACTGTCCGGCTGCCACAAGTGCCACAGGCACCAGGATCCCGAGTTGGGGCTTGTAGGTCGCTAGCCCGATCAGAAGCCCTGCCATGATCGGACGTCGCGTCGACAGGAGCATGCCGCCCGCGATGAGTGCTGAAAGCAGGAGAGTGCTTTGTCCGCATAATGCAGTCCAGAGTGTGGAAGGAGCCACTGCCATCAGAAGGCCGAGCGACCAATCGCCGCGCCTCGTTCCGACGGTCGCGATACAGGCCGCGAGGCCGACACCAACCCAAAGGACGTAGCCGAGCGCATACGGGAGAAGCGCCAGCGGCCAGACAAGAAGCAGCATGCTCGGCGGATACATGAACGCGAAGACCTTATGACCGGGTAGATGCTGGAATCCGCGCAGCAGCGTTTGGTCATAGATCAACGGTGGCTCGTAGTGATGAACAAACCGAGAGAACGAATTAAAGGCGAAGAAGTCGTTCGCCGGGTGGGGAACGCTCCAGTAGCCGATCAGCCCGACCGCCATCAGCAACGCAAAGAACGTGGCTAGGCCTAAGTAGAGAACACGAACCGGAAGACCCGCCGGATGCCAGCCTATCGCCGCCGAAGAGGCCTGCCCGCGCTGTAGAAGAATATCTGATCCGGCGGAGGATACGCTCATTCAGATGACTCTCAAAGCGGGCGAAAGTGAAGTCTTATACTTGGTCCTGGTTTACTAATATTTGATGAGTAGGATCGATGGAGGCCTTACCTATCCTTCTACATCGACCAGCGTAAGGCTCAGTTAAGACGATCTG
>CAXTVZ010000046.1:0-18923 GCA_964247685.1 uncultured Acetobacteraceae bacterium | reverse complement strand
ACGGAAACCTGGTCGACGCCATGCTCAGCGAGCACCGCGACATGAAGGCGGCAAAGGCCTTCTTCCGCTCGGCCCGGGCAACCATGGGATTTCGCCCGGAGCGGGTGACGACGGATGGCCATGGCTCCTATCCCAGAGCGCTCCGCAGCGTGCTGGGCAAGACGGTCCGGCACCGAACGAGTGCCTACCTGAACAACCGTCTTGAACAGGATCACCGCGGCATCAAGGGAAGGATCCGATGTATGCGCGGCTTCAAGAGCCATCACGCCGCCAGCCGCTTCTGTCGCGAGCATGGTGAACTCCGGGATCTCCTCCGTCCCCGCCGCCGTCACAACCAGACCGTCTCCGCTTCCCTCCGCCGCTCCCGCTTCGCCAAGGCCACTCGCATCGCACTCGACATCATGGCCGCTGCCTAAACGTTCCAGGTCTTGTCACTCGACGCCAAGCCTACTGGCGCAAGACCTGACAGAACCAGCACGTCCACCGGGTCCGGCGGCGCATGCAGTGGCGCTCCAAGACCATTTCAAAGCTCTGCCGAGCTGAACGGCCTTTCTCCATAAGCTTTCCAGAGACGTCGCGCACCTCGTCCAGCGCTCTCTGGTGGCCTGCAAATTAGCGTCGTCGCTCCTTCAGTGAAGCGAGGAGGCGAGCTGTGTCGCCGTCGATGATCAGGCCCCGGACGATCCCAGATTGCAGGAGTGCATCGATGGCCATCACCTTGTCCACGCCCGCCCCGAGAAGGATCGCATCCCGCCCCTTGATCCGCATCGGATCGATCGCGAGCGTCCGGCCATTCAGTTCATGATCAACAAGGCGGCCGTCGCGGTCGAAGAACTTGCCGAGCGTATCGCACACGGCGCCGCATGCATGCAGGCTGGCCAGGTCCTCGTCCGACAGCATCCCATACGTTCGCAAGAACGCCGCCTCGGAGAGCTCGCCAACGCTAATCACGTAGAGGTCGGCCGATTGGGCGAGCGCCAGGGGACCCGCCACCGAACGCTGCGAGATGAGCGTGTCGTGGTCCTCGGCCGTGTCGGCGATGAAGGGGACAGGGAGAAAGTGACCCTCGCCACCGGTGCGCGCTGCGAAGGCCTGCACGACCTCGAATGGGTTCGAGGCAGAGTTGCGCGCGAGCGAGCCCATCAGTGACACGAAGCGGGCCTGCGTGTTGCGCACGCCTGCGAGCTGCAGCGCCACCTGCTCGATCGTGCGGCCCCACCCGACCCCAATCGTCACTGGCCCCTCCGAAAGCCGTCCGCGCAGCACGCTCGCGGCAGCGCTGCCGACCGACCGACGCGCAATCAGCCCCTGGGCGGCCGCGATTTCGGGTGAGGCCGCCCGGTTGTCGAACCCGACGGGCGGCGTGGCGAGGCAGAAATCGAGCCCGTAGCGGCGCGTGATCGTGTCCTCCACCTCGAGCTCGCGCGCGGCCGTGTGCTCAATTGCAATACTGACAAGGCCGCGCTCGCGAGCCTCGCTCAGCAGCCGGTTGACGCGTGTCCGATGCAGCCCGAGCCGCGAGGCCGTCTCTTCCTGGTTGTAGCCGGCGACGTAGTAGAGCCAGGCTGCCCTGACGATCAGTGCGTCGTCGGATTCGTGAGCGAGGTTGAGCTTCAGCATTCCACCTCCTGCATCGGGCGTCATCCTACCAGCTCGTGTAGCCCCCGTCGGCAAGCACGATGCTTCCCGTCAGCAGGCTCGCCGCGTCCGACGCCAGGAACAGCACGGTTGATGCGATCTCCTCCGGTTCGCCCACGCGACCCATCGGCGTGTTCTCGAGCCAAGTCGCGAACATCTCCGGCTTGTCGCGTGCAAACATCGTGAGTGGAGTCGCGATGTAGGTGGGAGCGACCGCGTTGACCCGCACGCCGCGCGTGGCCCACTCGGTGGCGAGCGAGCGGGTGAGCTGGTGCACGGCGGCCTTGGCAGCATTGTAGAAGCACTGTGCCTGGGGGCGCACCACGATCTCGCCGGCCATGGAGCCGATGTTGACGATCTCTCCGCGTCCTTCCGCCAGCATCAGCTGACCAAAGGCGCGACAGCACCAGAACGTGCCGTCGAGCAGCACATCCATGTGCGCGCGCCAATGCGCGTCGCTGGTCTCTTCGGCGGCTACCTCGCTTTTCACGAAGCCCGCACTGTTGACCAGGATGCGCGGAACGCCATGCGCGGCGCGGATGCGCGCGACGAGGGCGTCGACATTGGCACTGCTGCGAACATCGAGCTGCTCGCCGGCGGCGTCGATGCCGAGCGTCCGGAGCCGGTCCGCCGCTTCGGTCGCGCGATCGAGGTCGAGGTCGGCGATCACCACCCGCGCGCCGGCTTCGCCGAGGGCCTGCGCGCTGGCAAAGCCGATCCCCTGAGCGCCGCCCGTGACCACCGCGAGGCGCCCGTCAAGTCTGAAGCGTTCCAGATACACGTTCGTCTCCTTCGCCAGGCAAGTGCCTGCACTACCGCCGAGATGGGAGGGTTGACATAAGTCGTGGCACTCGACAAACGTGCGGTGCGCACAGATTTCGGCCGATACGACTTTTGTGCAGCGCGGAACGTCAGACCGACACAAGCCGGCAGAGACGGGAGGATGCGATGCGGAGAGCGATGCCGCCCGGAACAGGACGTGCCGGGCCATGAGCGGGGATCTTGTGATCGGTATCGACGGCGGGACGGAAAGTCTTCGCGCGCACGTCTTCGATGCGCGCGGCCGTTGCCTCGGCGCCGCCGCCCACCCCTATGTCACACGCTTTCCCGCACCCGCACGCGCCGAGCAGGATCCGGAAGACTGGTGGGTGTCGCTGGTGGCCGCCGTGCGTGGCGCCATTGCCGATGCCGGCGTCACGGGCGATGCGATCGCGGCACTCTGCGCCACCACGACGTCCTGCACGGTGGTGGCCCTCGACAAGACCGCCCGGGCGCTGCGCCCATCGATCATCTGGATGGATGTTCGCGCGAACGCGCAGGCGGATGCGGTGCTCGCGACCGGCGACGAACGAACCGCGATCAACGGCGCGGGCCGCGGTCCGGTGTCCGCGGAGTGGATGATCCCCAAGGCGCTGTGGCTCGCGGAACATGAGCCGGACGTCTTCGCCGCCGCGCACACGATCTGCGAATACCAGGACTTCGTGAACCTGCGGCTGACAGGCGAGCGCTGTGCCAGCCTGAACAACGCCTCCGTGCGCTGGCACTATTCGTCGACGCGCGGCGGCCGCCCGGAGACGCTGCTCGAGAAGCTGCGTCTGGCGGAGCTGCTCGACAAATGGCCGACGCGCATCGTGGCGCCCGGCGACGTGGTGGGAACGCTGGGCGAGGCGGCCGCGAGCGCGCTCGGCCTGCCGCGCACCGTTCGCGTCGTGCAGGGCGGCGCCGACGCCTTCATCGGCATGATCGGGCTCGGCGTGCACAGGACCGGTCAGATCGCGCTGATCACCGGCTCGTCGCATCTGCAATTCGGCGTCACCGATCGCGGCATGTCCCTGCCCGGCCTGTGGGGGACCTACCCGGACGCGGTCTATCCCGGGCGCGAGATCATCGAGGGTGGCCAGACCTCGACGGGCTCAATCATCAAATGGCTGGGCCGGCTCGGCGCGGAAGGGCAGGACCTCGCGGCGCTCAACCGCGCCGCGGCGTCGCTCCCGCCCGGTGCCGACGGCCTGCTTGTGCTCGACCACTTCCAGGGCAACCGCACCCCGCATGTCGATGCGATGTCACGCGGCGCCATCACGGGACTGACGCTCGCCCACGGCATGCCGCATATCTTCCGTGCCGTGCTCGAAGGCATTTCGTTCGGCACGCGTGCGATCGTCGATCTGATGCGCGACGGTGGCTTCGCGTGCACTGAGCTCACGGTGGGCGGCGGTGCCACGACATCGCCGCTCTGGATGCAGATCCACGCCGACACCGCCAATCTTCCGGTGTGTGTGCCGGAAGTCGCCGAAGCGCCGGCGCTCGGCGCCGCGATTCTCGCGCTGCACGGTGTCGGGACCTACGCCTCCATCGAGGACGGCATCGCAGCCACCGTCCGCCCGGCCCGGCGCATCGAGCCCATCCCGGAGAACGTCGAGCGCTACGAGGAGATCTACCGCGCCTATCGCGGCCTCTACCCCGCACTCAAGTCGCTCCGCACCGAACTCCACTGACGCCACCGAGAACATCGAAAGCCTCCGCGATGACGCAATCGAACTCCCGCCTGTATGAGCTCTACCGCACCATGCGGCGGATCCGCACCTTCGAGGAGCGCGTGGCTGAACTCTACGTGCGTGGTGAATCCGCAGGCTCGATGCTGCACCTCTCGATCGGCGAGGAGGGTGCGGCCGCCGGCGTGTGCAGCGCGATGCAGCCGCAGGACAGCTTTACCACGCATCACCGCGGCCATGGCGTCTTCCTGGCGCGCGGCGCCGACCCGAACCGCATGATGGCCGAAATCGGCGGCAAGGCGGAAGGCTACTGCGCCGGCAAGGGTGGTTCGATGCACATCGCCGATATGGGGCTCGGTCATCTGGGCGCGAACGCGATCGTGGGCGGCGGCATCCCACACGTCGTCGGCGCCGGGATCTCCTACAAGCGGCTCGGCAAGGACGCGGTCTCGGTCGCCTTTTTCGGTGACGGCGCGATGCAGCAGGGTGTGCTCTACGAAAGCATGAACATGGCCGCACTCTGGGATCTCCCGGTGCTGTTCGTCTGCATCAACAACCAGTACGGCATGGGCACGCGCATCGACCGTGCGACGCGATCGGTCGAGTTCGAGCGCCGCGCACACGCGTTCGGACTGGACGCGGCGATGGTCGACGGCGAAGACGTCGAGGGCGTGGTTGAGACGGCACGCGGCCTGGTCGACGGCGCGCGACGCGGCAAGCCGGGCTACATGGCGATCTCGTGCTTCCGCTTCTACGGCCACGGCCGCATGGACAAGAGCCCCTACCGGACCGCGGAGGAGGAAGAGATCGGACGCAAGCGCGATCCGGTGCTGCGGGCGCGCGGCACGCTGGTCGAGCGCGAAGAAGCAAGCGCGCCCGAGCTCGACGGGCTCGATGCCGCCATCACGGCCGAGATGGATGCCGCGATCGATTTCACGGTGGCGGCGGCAGCGCCAGCACAGGACGCCATGTTCCGCGACGTCTACGGCCCGGAGGAGGCCCGGCCCGAACCGATCCGCACCCGTCTTGACCGCGTGCTCGCGAGGAGCTGAACCATGAGTGTCGTGACCACGACCTATCGCGACGCGCTGCGCCACGCTTTGGCCGACCAGATGCGAGCCGACGACACAATCATCGTCATCGGCGAGGAAGTCGGGCTGTATGGCGGCGCCTACGGCGTGACCAAGGATCTCATTAAGGAATTCGGCCCCGACCGGCTGCTGGACACGCCGATCAGCGAGCCGGCGATCGTGGGCGCCGCGGTGGGTGCGGCGATGACCGGCCTGCGTCCCGTCGCCGAGCTGATGTATGTCGACTTCCTCGGCCTGACAATGGACCAGCTCGCGAACCAGGCAGCCAAGATCCGCTACATGTTTGGCGGCCAGATCGGTGTGCCGATGGTGCTTCGCACCCAGGGCGGCACCGGGCGGTCGGCAGGGGCGCAGCACTCCCAGAGCCTGGAGGCCTGGATCATGCACACGCCGGGTCTCCGCCTGGCGATGCCGGCCACCGCGTCCGACGCCTATCATCTTCTGCGCCACGCGCTGACGCTTCCCGATCCCGTCGTGTTCATCGAGCACAAGGCGCTTTACACCCGCAAGGAGGAGGCCGATTTCGCCGCCGGCCCCGACGCGCCCTGGGGCAAGGCGGTGATCCGACGCGCCGGGCGCGACGCCGTGATCGTCACCTACTCGCGCATGGTGCATTTCGCTCTCGAAGCGGCCGCCGAACTCGCCAAAACCGGCATCGAGGTGGAGGTGATCGACCTTCGCACCCTCAACCCGCTTGACATGGAGACCGTGATCGCATCCGTCGAGCGGATCGGCCGCGCCGCGGTGGTGAGCGAAGGCTGCCTGACCGGCGGCGTCGCGGCCGAGCTGGCCGCGCGCATCTCGGAAGAATGCTTCGACTATCTGGAAGATCCCGTGATCCGCATCGCCGCCGAGGACATCCCCGTCCCCGTATCGCCCGGCCTCGAGAGCACCAGCATGCCCACGCCCAGCTTCATCGCGGAGACGGTGCGGATACTGGTGACATGAGCGTGGAGGTATTCGCCCTTCCGCGCATGGGCGAGACGATGGAAAGCGGCCGGGTGGTCGCCTGGACCAAGCAGCCTGGCGAGAGCTTCTTGCGCGGCGAGACCATCGTCGAGATCGAGACGGACAAGACCACCGTCGAGGTGCCGGCGTTGTCCGACGGGCGCCTGACCGAGATCATCGCCGCCGAAGGCACGGATGTCGACGTCGGCGCCCCGCTCTGTCGCTTCGAGGGACGTGCTGCGGCAGCGGTCGAAGCGCTCGACGACAGCCCGTCGGAGACACCGCACGAGACCGCTCCCCTCTCGCCCGTGGACGCGCTTCGGGTGCTTGTACTGCCTCGGATGGGCGAGACGATGGAAAGCGGCCGTGTCGGCAGCTGGATGAAGAAGCCGGGCGAGCGTTTCACGCGCGGCGAGACGCTGGTGGAGATCGAGTCGGACAAGACCACCGTTGAGCTTCCGGCGCTCGAGGATGGCGAGCTCGTGGAGATCCTGGCCGAGGCGGGCAGCGAGACCGAAGTGGGCGCGCCACTCTGCCGCTTCCGTGGCAACGCCGCCGCGCCCGCGATACCCGCTTCCGCCGCGCCCGAAGCACCCGCCTCCGCCGCGATCCCAACGCCCCCGCGCCCGCCTCAGCCCGCGGCGCGGCCGGAAGGTGCCCGTCTTCGCGCAACGCCCAAGGCCCGCAGTCTGGCGCGCCGCAACGGTGTGGTACTCGAGGATGTCGTGGGAAGCGGGCGTCGCGGCCGCATCGAGATCGCCGACATCATGGTCGGCACTCTCCCGAACGGCGCCGGGCTCCTCGCGACACCGCGTTTTCTCGATCTGCCCGACGGGCAGCTGGCCTTTCGCGAGTGGTTACCGGCGACGGGCGCCGCGCGCGGCACCGCGCTGCTGCTGCACGGCTTCGCGGGCGACGCGCAAACCTGGTCCGCCTTCGCGAGGCTGCTCACCGCGGGAGGTCTTCGCGTCCTCGCCCCCGATCTGCCCGCGCACGGCGCGACGACGATCGACGCCGAGGTGCCGGACACCATGACGGAGGCCGTCGCGGCGCTGATCGGCGCGGAAACGTCGGGCGAGATCGAGCTGGTTGGCCACTCGATGGGGGCGCTGGTCGCCACGCGCATCGCCGCCCGGCCGGAACTCCGCACCCGCCGCCTCACGTTGATCGCACCCGCCGGCATGGGCGCCGAGATCGATGGCCTCTTCGTCGCCGGCATGGCCCGGGTCGCGAGCGCGGGCGGCCTCGCCCACCTGCTGCGCCGGATCGCGGTGCGGCCGCCGGTGCTCTCGGAGGCGCAGCTTGGCGATATGGCGGCGTCGCTGGGAGCGAAGGGGCGGCTGGTGGCGCTCGCCGCCAGCCTCGCGGCGGACGGGATCCAGCTCCAGGACCTCATCGTCCGGCTCGCCGCACTCACCATTCCCGTGCGCTTGGTCTGGGGGCTCGAGGACCGGATCGTGCCGTGGACGCAGGTGCGCTCGGCGCCATCGCAGGTCGCGATCCACCTGCTCGCGGATGCCGGCCACATGCCGCACTGGGACAAGCCAAAGGAGATCGCCGCCTTGTTCGCCTGACACTCACGAACGCAACCGCAGATCCGCGCCGAACGCGGACGATAGGGAGGATACGATGACAGACGAGAACAATACGGCGATGTCGCCGACACGACGCCGCTTGCTGGGCGGCTTCGGGAGCGCGGTTGCAGCGCTCGGCGCCGCACGCGCCGCCGAATTCGCGCTCGGCTCCGAGCCGGCCTTTGCTCAGGCCAGCGCCAAACCGCTGAAGGTCGCGGTCGTGGCCCAGCAGATGTCGGCGCAGTCCGACCAGCGGTCCTGGGCGGGCTTTCAGGACTGGCTGAAGCAGACCGGACTGGCCTCGACCTGGCAGGTCACCATGACGGATGCCAAGGGTGATCCGGGCACGCTGGTTTCGCAGATCGAGGACGCGATCACCGCGAAGAGCGACGCGATCCTGGTGATGTATGGGACGCTGACGGCGGCTCACAGTGCGCTCGCCGACCTCACGCGTTCCAAGATCCCCTTTTTCTCGCTCGACTCCGGCTGGCAGTCCCCGGCCATCGCCGACATCACCTCGAACAACTTCATGATCGGTGCCGCCAACTCGCAGTTCATGGTCGACGAGCTGCTGTCGCGCGGCAAAACCAAAGCCAATATTTGCGCCGTGATCGCGAATTTCCATCACGGGACGCGCAAGCGTGGCAAGGTGATGAAGACCGTGCTGACCGAGTACGACTGGATCGATCTCGAAGCCGAGCGCGTGATCCAGTATTCCGGTTTCTACGAGACGACGCAGAACGTGGTCAGCGACTGGCTCACCCGCTACGGCAACGATCTCGACGCGATCTGGTGCCCGTGGGACGAGCCTGCCATGGCCGCGTGCGAGGTCATCATGTCGCGGCACATGCAGGACAAGATCTTCGTGATCGGCGCCGACGGGCATCCGACCGCGGTGGATCGCATGCGCAACCCGGCCTACCCCGAGATCGCGACGGTGGCACAGGCTTTCGAGCTGTGGGGCGCCTACACGGGCTGGCTGATCAACGAGATCGTCGGCAAGGGACGCAGCCAGAAGGAGCTCGTGCCGGTCCCGACTGTCGAGTTCCCCGCGCCGCTGATCGTCAAGGGCGTGAACCTGCCGGCCCCAGGCAAGCCGACCTGGCAGGCGACCGATCTCTACGCGATCTACCGCGACCGGGCGATGGCGGGGATGCGCACGTGAGCGATGCCGCGCCACTTCTGCAAGCGCGGCATATCGGCAAGAGGTTCGGTTCCTTCCGTGCGCTGGAAGGGATCGACCTTCAACTCGACCGCGGCGAGATGCTCGGGCTGGTCGGTGCCAACGGCGCCGGCAAGTCGACGCTGGTCAAGATCGTCTGCGGCGTGTTACCACAGGATCTGGGTACGATCGTCGTCG
The DNA here is from genome assembly GCA_964247685.1 of uncultured Acetobacteraceae bacterium. GTDB lineage: Bacteria > Pseudomonadota > Alphaproteobacteria > Acetobacterales > Acetobacteraceae > CAXTPV01. The sequence continues at coordinate 9,820 of CAXTVZ010000046.1, read as the reverse complement.
ACGGGCAGGAGATCGCACTCCGCGGCGTCGCAGGCGCGATCGCCGCCGGCATCGCGGTCGCGCATCAGCAGATCGCGACGATCCCCATCTTGAGCGCCGCCGAGAACATCATGCTCGGACGCGAGCCAAAGCGCCGCGGCCTGATCGACCGCCCGCAACTCGCGGCGGAGGCGGCGCGGATCGCATCCCGCGCCGGCATCGCGCTCGACCTCGCGCGCGAGTGCGGCGACATGTCGCTCGGCGAGAACAAGATCGTGGACATTCTCAAGGCGCTCGCGGCCGCGCCCAAGATCCTGATCCTCGACGAGCCCACCGCCTCCCTCACGCTCGCCGAGAGCCGGCGCCTGTTCACCTTTCTTGCCGGGCTCAAGGCGCGTGGTCTCGGGATCATCCTGATCTCGCATCACATGAACGAGGTGTTCGACCACTGCGACCGCGTCGTGGTGCTGAAGGATGGTCGCCGCGTGCATGACGGCGCGACCTCCGGCCTCACGCGCGAAGACGTTGTGCGCCTCATGGTCGGGCGCACGATCGAGGCGACCGACTGGGCCAGTCACGCCATTCCGGGGGAGGCCGTGGTGCGGCTGTCGAACCTGCGCCTCGGCAAGCTGCGCATCCCCAGGCTGGAGGTGCATCGCGGTGAAGTCGTGGGCATCGCCGGCGTGCTCGGCGCGGGCCAGACTGAATTGCTCGAGACGCTCGCCGGCGCGCGCATCGCCGCTGCCGAACATGCGGCGGCGCGGCAGGGCGGCATCGCGCTCAACGGGCTTGACCGATTGCCGCGCAGCGTCGCCGAAGCGAACGCGGCGAACATCTTCCTCGTGGCCGACGAACGTCAGCGCAAGGCGATCTTTCCAGGCCTCAGCGTCGGCGAGAACCTCATGAGCAGCACGCTGCAGGCCAACGGCCGGTACGGCTTCATCCAGTCGGGCGTCGAGGCCGATCTCGCCGGCGCGCTCATCCGCGACCTTGGCGTCAAATGCGCCGGCGCCGACCAGGATATCGGTCAGCTTTCGGGTGGCAATCAGCAGAAGGTCGCGTTCGGCCGCTGGATGGCGCGCATGCGACGCTCCACGCACGCGACGCCGCCGCTGTTCCTCCTCGACAACCCGACCGAAGGCGTTGACGTCGGCGCCAAGGCGGAGCTCTACGCCCTGATCCGAGATTTCGCTCAGAACGGCGCGTCGATCCTGATCACTAGTGCCGAGTTCGGTGAGCTGCTCGCGTTGTGCGACCGCATCTACGTCGTTCGCAACGGCGAGGTCGTGCACGATGTCGGCCGCGGCGCCTGCGGCGAGGAACAACTGCTTCTGGAGGTCAGCTGATCATGAACGCGTCCGACACAGCGCCCTCGCCGGCTGCTTCGCGCGCCTCCATCGACTGGCCGCATCTCGCCGGGCGCTACGGCACGGTCGCCGCCGCGATCCTGATCTTCGTGGCCTTCGCGCTGGCGAGCGGCCGCTTCGTGACGGTCTCGAACCTCAGCAACATTCTCGTGCAGATCTCGGTGCTTCTGGTGATCTCGTCTGGGATGACGGTTGCGGTGGCGAGCGGCGAGTTCGATCTTTCGGTGGGCGAGGTCGCGGGTCTCGCCGGCGTTCTGGTGGCGGGCCTCCTGGTGTGGATGCACCTGCCGGTGGCCGTCGGCATCGTGCTTCCGGTTCTCGCCGGCGTCGCGATCGGCCTGGTCAACGGATTGCTCGTCACGCGGCTCCGCGTGCCGTCGCTGATCGCCACGCTCGCGATGGGCCCGATCGCGCTTGGCGCAAACTACGCCTACACGGGCGGCGACTCGATCTACGCCACCATGCCCGACAGCTTCTACGCCATCGCCAGCGGACTGATCCTCGGCGTGATCCCGGTTCCGATCGTGATCGCGCTGGTCGTGGCCGTCGCGTTCTACGTGCTGCTCAACAAGACACGGCTCGGCCGCGGCATCACGGCGACGGGCTCGAACATTCAGGCAGCGCGTCTGTCCGGCATACCGGTCAATCGCTGCCGCGTGATCGCGCTGGCACTCTCCGCGTTCGGTGCGGCGATGGGCGGCGTAATGCTCACCGCCCGTCTTGGCACCGGCCAGCCCGGCGCCGGCGCGCCCTACCTGATGGACAGCCTCACCGCGGTGTTCCTCGGCATGACGGCCTTCAAGCCGGGGCGCGCCACGGTGCAGGGAACGGTCGTCGGCGTGGTGATCATCGGCATGCTCGATAACGGGCTGTACCTGCTCGGCGCGCCCTTCTACCTGCAGAACGAAGTGCGCGGCGTGGTGATGATCGCGGCCGTCAGCCTCGCGGTGCTCAAGGGCGAGATCCGCTTCTTTTGATTGACAGTGGTCCGCATAGAGGGAGAACGATCAATGGGAATGTCATTGGACGGCAAGATCGCAGCCATTACGGGCGGCGCGTCCGGCATCGGGCTGGAATGTGCCCGCGCGTTGGCTCGCGAGGGAGCGTTTGTGCACCTGCTCGACCGGAACGCAGCGATGCTGAGTGTCGCCTGCGAGAACATCGGCGAGAACGCCGTGCCTGTGACGCTCGACCTGTTCGACTACGAGGCGGTCGAAGCAGCGGTTGAGCAGATCGCGAAGAAACACACCAGGATCAACATCTTTCACGCCAACGCTGGTTCCTATGTCGGCGGCAATGCCTGGGAGGGCGACGCCAAGCGCTGGGAGACGATGATCGACCTCAACGTCACCGCAACCTTCCGCGCCATCCGGGCCGCACTCGTGCCGATGATGCGCCAAGGCTTCGGCGACGTGGTCGCGACGAGCTCGATTGCCGGCGTCGTCCCGGTGGTGGAAGAGCCGGTCTACACCGCGTCGAAACATGCCGTGCAGGCCTTCGTGCACACCGTCCGACGGCAGATGATCCCGTTTGGTGTTCGAGTGGGTGCAGTTCTGCCAGGACCGGTGCACACGCCGCTGCTCAAGGACTGGGATCAGGAGCGGCTGCGCGCCAACATCGAGGCAGGCGCTCTGCTCGAGGCGACGGCGGTGGCGGAAGCGGTCCTGTTCATGGTCACTCGCCCGCGGGGAGTGACTGTCCGCGATCTCGTGATCCTGCCGCAGGCCTTCGACATGTGAGGGCCAGAAAAATTAGGGGCGGAGGTCATCGAGGCCCAGCCTTCGTGATCCCTGCGTCAGCGGATCGAGACCAGAGTGAACTGCCTGTTGGGTCATCGGCCACGCGTGGGACTGATGTCGAGTTTTCATCCGCACGCGATCCATGAAGACGTAGGCAGAAGGGGTGACCATGCGCTTCTTCGACACCGAGTTCTACACGGCGCGCGTCAATGACGTTTTCGCGTGAGAGGCGAAGGACCATCATTCGTATCAGCTGCTGGTCAAGGAACTGCGAGCGCCGAAGCTGTGGAACCACTACTTCCTCAACGTCGAGCTTCTCGCCGGAGTCTAGACGCCTACGCGAATAATGACGATCGGCCAGCTGTCACCGCGTAAGATCGGGGGAGAGGACGAAGTTTCTCTCCGCCACCTCGTAAGATGGTTCAACTGTCGTCTACTATCGCGCCCGAGGCTCGATATCGCCCCCTCCAATGACCACTTTCGAAGACCACCACGCGAAAGCTGAACAGCCGCTCTCGGCCAGATCCAGCCACGTCCGCGTCGCGCCTCGAGTGGTAGTTAGGACGATGGCTATGTGAGCTTCGGAAGCCACGCGATCATCTCACGCGTGCCATGGTATGCGCGTCTACCAGCATGCCGCCACGATAGATCCAGCTTTTATGCGTGCCCTCGATGGTGAAGCCAAAGCGGTCGTAGAGTGCAAGCGCAGCCGCGTTGTCGCAGAGGACAGTGAGTTCGAGCCGAGACAAGCCGAGCCAGTTGTCCGCGAGCTCAACCAGGGCTGTCAGTTTCCCTAATCGAGGCAGGACCTCAATGAAAGAAAACGACACGGGCTGATCCTCGCCGCTGGAGCCGTGATTTTCCTCGCGTCGCCTGCTTCAGCCTACATCACCGGCGTTTGCCTGCCTGTCGATGGGGGCTTTAGCATCAAAGCAACGACCGAATAGCGCGCCTCACCTCGGCGCCATCGCTGGTGCTGGATCGGGATGTCATCCAGCTTCGGCTGAGCTGACAGCGAGCTTACGCACCCTTGAGGCCGTCCGCACGTCTGACACTTTGGGAGTGCCGCGCGATATCGACCGCTACCAGCTGGTATAGCCGCCATCTGCAAGTACGATGCTGCCGGTAAGCAGGCTGGAGGCGTCGGAAGCAAGGAACAGCACGACGGACGCCACCTCGTCCGTGGCACCGACGCGGCCCATCGGGGTCATGTCAAGCCAGGTGCGTTTCATCGTTTCGTCTCTCATGCCGAACTGCGTGAGCGGCGTGTCGATGTATGTCGGCGCGACCGCGTTCACCCGCACGCCATGCGTGGCCCATTCGGCAGCGAGCGAGCGAGTCAGGTGATGCACCGCTGCCTTCGACGCGTTGTAGGACGCCTGTTCCTGCGGCTTGTTAACGATGAAGCCCGACATGGATCCGATGTCGACGATGGTGCCGCGGCCTCGCTCAAGCATGGCGCGGCCGAAAGCGCGACAAGACCAGAACACACCATTCAGATTGATGTCGATTACCCGACGCCAGTCTTCGTCCGTCGCGTCCTCGGCCTTGACGCCGCTGATCGCGATGCCCGCATTGCAGACCAGGATGTCGACCGCGCCATGCTCCCGCTCGATCGCGATCGCCGCCTCCGTCATCGCCACCGAATCGGTCACGTCGACCTGCCGCCAGGACGCTTTCGATCCCGCTGCGCTCAGCGTATCAATTACCGCCCGGCCGTTTCCGGCGTCGCGTTCCAAAATCACGATCCGAGCGCCGGCCTGCGCCAAGCGCGTGGCCGCAAGCCATCCCGATCCCGCGGCCGCCACCGGTAATCACCGCGCAACGGTCGTTCAATCGGAACTTCGACATGTAGTCGATCATCACCGCATTCCCTCTTCGTCGTAGCGTTGACCAGCGAGGCGCTAGAGGCCTCTCGACTCCAGGTTGGAACATCGGGCCGTCAAACGTCCACTGAAGCTGGTGCATTAATCCGTCACAGGCAACGTCAGTGCCTGCACATGCTGCATTGCGGCAAACGTCCGGTCTCGAACGCGCACGGACACGTGGGCGAAAAAGCAGGGCAGCAACTCTCGTGATCGCCGTTTTGCCCACGTCGCGCGTAACATAGCCGCTGCCTCGAGTCTCGCAGTAGCTACGCGGGAGTGTCTCTAGCGAGCTCCTTTCATGTAGATAATCTTGCGCCTTGATCAGAAAACCGGTTGACGATCGCAGGCTCGACGCTCAAGAATGTAGAAAATCTACCGCATGCCGCCAGAAGCAACCGAGGGAACGATGAAGATACTTGAAAGGCGGATCTCGCGTCGCGGGCTCCTGCAGAGTACCGCTGCGGCCGCGGCTCTGTCCGGACCTGCGTTCGGTCAGGCGAAGAAGCTGGTACCCTATAGCAACAAGAGCCTCGACTACTATTTCTTCGTTGCACAGGAAGAGGCGGTGAAGCGTGCGGTCGAGGCGCGCGGCTGGGAGTTCCAGACGGTCAACGCGAACTTCGACAACACCGTCCAGCTGCAGCAATGGTCGAGCCTTCTGCTGCGCGAGCCGGCAGCCATCATCTCGGACCCGATCGACAGCCAGGCGATCGTCAGCGCGATCAAGCGCTTCAACTTCAAGCACATCCCTGTCGGGATCGTCGACACGCCCGCGACCGGCGGCAACGTCGCCATCACGGTCGACTTCGACAATCATCAGGGCGGCGTCATGGCGGCCCAGCAGATCGTCGATCGGCTCAAGAGGAAGTACGGCTCACCAAAAGGGACCGTGCTGAACTGCTACGGCGCGCTGCAGAGCGTGGCGTGGCGCCTGCGGAAGGAAGGTTTCGACGCGGAGATGTCGAAATATCCCGACATCACCCTGCTCGACCGGCCGACCGAGGGACTCCTGAACAACATGCTGAGCGTGACGACGTCGACGTTGAGTGAGCATCCGAACCTCGACGCCGTGCACGCGCCGAGCGACACGCCGTCGCGGGGTATCGTGACGGCGCTGCAGCAGCACGGGCGATGGAAGAAGCGCGGCGAGGACGGACACGTGATCTTCGTCAATGTCGACGGCGAGCCGATCGCGTTGCAATGGATCACGCAGGGCTACATGGACGCCGAAATCTCGCAGGATCCGATTGCCTATGCCGAGATCACGGTCGACATGATCGCCAAATACGCCATGAACAAGCAGCCCGTCCCTCTCGGGCCCTACAACAATCCGAAATACTACTGGCAGAACGGGACGATCGCCTCGTCGGCATCCGGACCCAGCTTGGTCATCCCGCCTTTCGTCATCGACGAGCACAACGTCACCGACAAGCGTCTTTGGGGCAACGTCGCCTACAACGAGTGGGGCCTGCACTACAGTTGAGCCAGGCGGTCACCAGCATGGACGACGTGTTGCTGCGAACCGAGCGGCTGGGCAAGCGCTACGGCGCGCTTGTGGCACTTGACGACGTCTCGATCACTGTACGACGCGGCACGATCCACGGCTTGCTCGGCGAGAATGGCGCCGGCAAGTCGACCCTGGTCGGTCTGGTCAGCGGGATGCGAACGCCGAGCGCCGGCCGCATCCTGCTCGACGGGCAGGAAGTCCAAGGACGCGACGTCCGCGGCATGGAAGATGCGGGCGTGTTCCTGGTGACGCAGGAACCGATGATCGTCGAGCCGCTCTCGGTCGCCGAGAACCTCCTGCTCGGACGCTGGCCGCACCGTCGCGGCATGGTGGACTGGCGCGCGCTCCATGCGGACGCGGAACGCATGCTCGAGGGCAGCGGGATCAGTCCCGATGTGCCGGCCGGCAGTCTCAGCGCGGTGGATCGGCGCAAACTGAATATCCTGCGGGCCCTGCACAGCGGCGGACGCCTGGTGATCCTCGACGAGCCCACCACCGCGCTCACCACCGCCGACCGTCAGGTGCTGTTCGACTTCATGCGAGCGCTTCGCAACGACGGCATCACCTTTATCTTCATCTCGCATTACAACGAGGAAATCCTCGACATCTGCGACGCCGTGACGGTGCTGCGCGATGGCAGTCTCGCGGGCTCGTCCGACAACATCGCCACGCTGAGTTCGGACACGTTGTCGGAGCTCGTGCTCGGCCGTGGCCTGGCCTTGTTTCACCGGTCGCGCGACAACCCGTCGGGGCCCGCGCCGGACCGCGCCGCCATCACCGTCACCGCCGCCCGCGCGGCCTCGGTCGCGGTCGACGATTTCGCGATCATGCCCGGCGAGGTGGTCGGTTTCGCGGGCCTGCCGGGCTCGGGTGCGAAGGAGTTCGCGCAAGCGCTGTTCGGCGCCAACCCGGCGAGCGCCGGTCGCATTAGGATCCGCGGCATCGAGCGCCTCCTGCCGGCAGGACCATCCGAGGCGTATCCCGCCGGCATCGCCTACCTGTCCGACGATCGTCGACGCGACGGCCTGGTCGCGCTGATGTCGATCGGCGACAACATCTCGATGTCCTCGCTCCCTGCCCTGTCGCGCGCCACATTCATCCGGCGCGACGCGGAACGCTCGATGGTGAGCCGCATGTTCCGCGCAATGAACGTCAAGGCGCGCGATCCGTCGATCTCGATCGACACGCTCAGCGGCGGCAACCAGCAGAAGGTCTGCCTGGGGCGCGTGCTCGCGACCGAGCCCGCACTTCTGATCCTTGATGAGCCGACGCGCGGCATCGATGTCGGCGTCAAGGAGGATGTGCACGCGATGATCGATCGGCTGACGCGCGAGGGTCTCGCAGTGATTGTGGTGACCACCGATCTCGACGAGATGGCCCGCATCACCGACCGGGTCTGCGTGTTCCGGGACGGCGCCATCGTGGCGACACTCACCGGCGAGGCCATCACCAAGCAGAAGCTTCGCGCAGTCGCGTTCGCGACCGACGTGGCGGCATAGGAGAACACGGATGTCGCAACAGGCCGCAACATCGCCCGGCGTCCGGAGCCTCACTCCCGTTGCGACGCGTCCGAGCGGCATGCGAACGATGCTCGGCTGGTCGCTCCAGAACGTCGTGTGGCTGTGGCTGGTGGCCCTCGTCGTGATCTTCGGCGTGTTCAACCCGTTTTTTCTCTCGATCGCCAACCTGCAGAACATCTTGTTGCAGGCGACCGTGCTCGGCCTGCTCGCACTCGCCGTGTCGCTGCCGCTGCTGGTGGCTGAGATCGACCTGTCGATCGCAAGCAATCTCGGCTTCTCGTCGGTGGTGGGCGCGCTCCCGGTTGCGAGCTTCCATCTCCCCTGGCCGGTCGGTGTTGCGATCGGCATCGCCGCCGGCACGCTGGTGGGCCTGTTCAACGGCTGGTGCATCACGCGGCTGCGCATGGTGTCGCTGATCGAAACGCTGGCGATGATGATCATTCTGCAGGGCGCGCTGCTGGCGCTCACGCACGGCAACACGATCACCTCGCTGCCCGACGGCTATTACTGGATCGGCCAGTTCACGCTGCTCGGCTGGCCGGTGATGCCGCTGGTGTTCGTCGCCGCCCTAGCCGCCGAGATCGTGTTTCTCCGCCGCACCACGCTGGGCCGTTCGGTCTACGCGGTGGGCGGCAACCTCCATGCGGCCGAGGCCGCCGGCATCCGCGCGCGCCAGATCAAGGTGCTCGCCTTCGCGATCTCCGGCTTTCTCGCCGCCGTCGCGGGCTATCTGCTCGCGTCCTGGCAGATGGCGATCACCTCGAACCAGGGTGAAGGTTTCCTGCTTTACGCGATCGCGGCCCCCATCATCGGCGGTGTCAGCGTGTTCGGTGGCCGCGGCCACGTGCCCGGCATTCTCGGCGGCGTGCTGCTGCTCACCGTGATCCATGTCGGGCTCTCGATCGTCAATGTTCCGTCCTTCTACGTCGACATGATCGGTGGATTGGCGATCTTCGTCGCGGTCGCGATCGACGCCATCCGCGTCAAGGCGTCCACGACGCGCTAGGCGTGGTCACCACGTCGCGAACGTGATCCCGAGCCGTGCGTCGCCGTGATCCGAACGAAAGAAGTCTTTCCATGAACGCCTTTCCGTCCACCCGCGCTCCCGCCTTTCTGATCAACGGCGAATGGACCACTGAGGGAGCCGCAGGCGACTTCGCCGTCCACAATCCTGCGACCGGCGCCGAGCTCGCGCGCGTGCCCACCGCCGACGCGGCGGTGGTCGACCGGGCGGTCACAGCCGCGCGGCGCGCGTTCCCGGCCTGGCGCGACGGTGGCCCCTACAAGCGCGCGGCCCTGCTCCGCCGGCTCGCGGCGGTCGTCGACGAGCGCCGCGACGCGATTGCCCGCGTGCTCACCGCCGAACAGGGCAAGCCGCTCGACGAGGCGCGCGGCGAGGTCGCCAAGGTCGCCCGCACGTTCGAGTTCTACGCCGCCGAGGCGGTGCGCGTGCTGGGCCAGACCATCCCCAACGAGGATCACGGCTATCTCAGCCTGGTCGAGCACGAGCCGATCGGGGTCGCCGCCGCGATTGCGCCGTGGAACTACCCGGTCGAGCTGATCGGCTGGAAACTTGGCGGTGGGCTCGCCGCCGGCTGCACCCTGGTGGTCAAACCGTCCGAGTGGACGCCGCTCTCGGCGATCGCCCTGCTCGACTGCGCGGTCAAGGCCGGCTTCCCGCCTGGCGTCGTCAATCTCGTGCACGGCGCGGGCGCGGTGGGCGCGGCCCTGGTGCAGCACCCCGACATCGACAAGATCGCCTTTACGGGGTCCGAGCGCGTGGGTGCCGACATCTTCCGCACCATGGGCGGCATCAAGTCGGTCTCGCTCGAGCTCGGCG
>CAXTVZ010000045.1:0-19074 GCA_964247685.1 uncultured Acetobacteraceae bacterium | reverse complement strand
CTTCCCCCGGAACATCGCACTCGTCCGCTCCCGCAACGTCTGGAACGTCACGTAGAGCATCGGGATCACGAAGATGCCCACGCAGGACGCCGCCAGCATGCCTGCGAACACCGGCGTTCCCACGTCCCGCCGGCTGACTGCCGCCGCCCCCGTCGCGGTCACCAGCGGCACCAGGCCGAGCACGAACGCGATCGAGGTCATCATCACCGCGCGGAACCGCATGGCGGCACCCTCGGCGGCGGCGTCCACGATCGACGCCCCCTCCTCGCGGCGATCCTTGGCGAATTCCACGATCAGGATGCCGTTCTTGGCCGCGAGCGCGATCAGCACGACCAGGCCGATCTGCGCGTAGAGGTCGAGCGACAGGCCGGCGATGGTGATGCCGAGGAACGAGCCGAGCACGCCGACGGCCACCGACAGCAGCACCGGGATCGGGATCACCCAGGACTCGTAGAGGGCGACCAGGAACAGGAACGCGAACAGCAGCGACATCCCGAGAATGGAGCCGGTCTGCCCGGCCGCCTGGTTCTCCTGATAGGCGGTGCCGGTCCATTCGTAGGCGTAGCCGTTGGGCAGCGAGGATGAGGCCGCGCCCATCGCCGCGATCGCATCGCCCGCGGAGCGGCCCGGGGCCGGACTGCCCTGCACGGTGATCGATCGGTAGTTGTTGTAGCGCGCGACGACCTGCGGGCCGGTGACGATGCGCAGGGTCGTGAAGGCGCGCAGCGGCACGGTCTGGCCCGACGCGTTGCGGATGTAGATCTTCCACAGGTCGTCGATGGAGGACCGGTCGTAGGGCTCGCCCTCGACGTTCACCTGCCAGACGCGGCCGTAGAGATTGAAGTCGTTCACGTAGGTGCCGCCGAGCGCCGCCCCCAGCGTCGTGAAGATGTCGCTGATGTTGACGCCCAGCGCCTGCGCCTTGACGCGGTCGATGTCGAGGAACAGCGACGGGTTCGAGTTGGTGAAGGTGGAGAATACCCGGGTCAGGCGCGGGTCCTTGTTGGCGTTCGCGACCAGGCCCCGCATGACCGAGCCCATGTCGTTGAAGTCCTGACCCTCCAGGCCCTCGAGCTGGTATTCGAAGCCGCCGGCGGTGCCCAGCCCGATGATCGGCGGCAGGTTGAAGGGCAGCACCATCGCGGTGCGCACGCCCTGGCCGATGCCGAAGATCGTCCGGATCAGCCCCTGCGCGCTCTCGGCCACCGCGGTGCGGTCGGCGAACGGCTTGAGGCGGATGAACATGAAGCCGACATTCGGCTCCTGCACGGTGTCGATGATCGAGTAGCCGATCACCTGGAACACGTGCTGGACGCCGGGGAGCGGGGCGATTTTGGCGGCCACGTCGGCGATCACCTGCGAGGTGCGCGGCACGGACGCGCCATCGGGGAGCTGCACCAGCACGAAGAAGCCGCCCTGGTCCTCCTCCGGGAGGAAGCCCACCGGCAGGCGGGTCTGCAGGCCGAACACGGCCGCCGCGCACAGAGCGATCACGATGATGCCGGCGATCGAGACGCGCAGCAGCCGGCGCACCACGCGGGCGTAGCCGAGCCGCGTGCGCTCGATGCCGCGCAGGATGCGGCCCATGATGCCGCGCTTCTCGCCGGTGTGGCGCAGGAACACGGCGCACAGCGCCGGCGAGAGCGTCAGCGCGTTGAAGGCCGAGATCACCATCGCCGCCGAGATCGTCACCGCGAACTGCCGGAACAGCTGGCCCGACAGGCCGGGGATGAAGGCGATCGGGATGAACACCGAGAGCAGCACCAGCGTGATCGCGATGATCGGCGCGGTGATCTGCGTCATCGCGAGCTTGACCGCGTCGGGCGGCGGCATCTCGGGGTTCTCGCCCATCACGCGCTCGACGTTCTCGACCACCACGATCGCGTCGTCGACCACCAGGCCGATCGCCACCACCAGCGCCAGCAGCGACACCGTGTTGGCCGAGAAGCCGATCGCCGAGAGCACCGCGAAGGCGCCGATCAGGCTCACCGGCACCGCGATCGTGGGGATGATCGTGGCGCGCAGGCTGCCCAGGAACAGGAACACCACGATCACGACCAGCGCGAAAGCCTCGAGCAGGGTCTTGATGACCTCGTGCACCGTGTCGCGCACGAAGGACGTGCTGTCGTAGGTGATGTTGTAGCTGAGCCCACTGGGGAAGCGGTGGCTCAGCTGGGCGAGCTTGGCGTTGACGGCCGCCGCCGTGTCGAGCGCGTTCGCCCCCGGGGCGAGGTAGATCGCGATCGGCACGGAGGCGGACTTGTCGAGCCGCGCCTCGCTGTCGAGGTTCTGCGCGCCGAGCACGACGCGGGCCACGTCGGCGATCCGCAGGGTCGAGCCGTCCGGGTTGGCGCGCAACACGATGTCGCCGAACTGCTTGGGATCGCTGAGGCGGCCGGTGGTCTGGACGCTCAGCTGGTATTGCTGGCTGGGCCCGATCGGCCGGGCTCCGATGCGGCCGATCGCGGCGACCTGGCTCTGCGCCGAGATCGCATTGATGATGTCGCCGGGCGTCACGCCGAGATTGGTGAGGCGGCTGGTGTCGAACCACACGCGCATCGAGTATTTCTGCCGGCTGAGCAGCGAGGCCTGCCCCACGCCGGTGATGCGGCTGATCTCGTCGATGACGTTGATCGTCAGGTAGTTGGCGATGAACAGCACGTCGAACTTGTTGTCGGGTGCGTAGAAGTTCACGAATTCCAGGATCGCCGACGAGCGCTTCTGCACCACCGTGCCTTCGGCCTGCACCTCGGCGGGCAGCTCCGGCGTCGCGGTCTGCACGCGGTTGAGCACGTTGACGGTGTTGACGTCCGGGTTGGTGCCCAGCAGGAACGAGACGGTGAGGTTGTACGAGCCGTCATTGCCGCTGTACGACCGCATGTAGATCATCTTGTCGACGCCCACGACCTGGGCCTCGATCGGCTGGGCGACGGCGGCCTCGACCACGGCGGCGGACGCGCCCGGATAGGTGGCCTGCACTGAGACCTGCGGCGGCACGATGTCGGGGAACTGGGCGACCGGCAGGCGCGTGAGGCCGACCAGGCCTGCCAGCGTGATGACGATCGAGATGACGACCGCGAGCCGCGGCCGGTCGACGAAGACCCCGGAGATCATCGGCCGGCCGCACCCGAGCCGTTGCCGGAGCCTCCGGGCGGCGTGACGTTGCGGGCGTTGTCCTGCGCCTGCTGCGGGTTGGTGGTGACGCTCGAGGGCGAGGCGACGGCGGTCTGCTGCGGCGCGCCGGGGGCGACCTTGCCGCCGTCATGCACGCGCTGGATGCCGTCCACGATCACGGTGGAATCGTCGGGAAGGCCGCTGAGCACGGCGACGTTGGTGCCGGTCTGCTCGCCGGTGTGGATGTTGACGCGGTGGGCGACGTCGTCGCTGCCCACGGTGAAGACGTAGGAGCCCTGCTGGTCGCTCAGCACGGCCGCCTGCGGGATCGTCAGCAGCTCGATCGGCTGGGGAGCGGCCAGCTGCACGGTCACGAACTCGCCGCTCACGAGCTGGCGGTCGCCGGTGCCGGCGTTCCTGTCACCGGCGCCGCTGTTCCCCCGCTTGGGGTTGGGGATGGTGGCGCGCAGCGTCACCGTGTCGGTCGTGTTGGCGACGACGGGCGCCACGTAGTCGAGCTTGCCGTCGGCGTCGTAGATCGCGCCGGTGTTCAGCTTCAGCTTGATGTGGAGCGAGGCGAGGCCGCCGGTCTTGTTGTACTTGTCCTCGAGCGAGAACAGGTCGCGCTCGGAGATCGGGAACAGGACGTACATCGGGTCCTGGGTCTCGATCGTCGCCAGCGTGCCGCTGGTCGGCCCCACCACGTTGCCGGGGTTGACCGCGGTGGCGGTGATGCGGCCGTCGACCGGGGCGCGGATCGAGGTGTAGTCGAGATTGATCTGGGCGGTTTTCAGGTTGGCCGCGGCCGTCAGCACGGCGGCCGCCTGGCTGCGGGCGGTCGACAGGGTCTGGTCGTAGTTCGACTTCTGGCCGGCGGGCGTGTTGAGCAGCCGCTGCTGGCGTTCGAACTGCACCTGCGCGAAGGCCACCTGCGCCTGCGCCTGGTCGAGCGCGCCCTGGTCGGCCTCCACTGCCGCCTGGTAGGGCGGCTGCTCGATCACGTAGAGGAGCTGCCCTTTGGTGACCTCGGACCCCTCGGTGAACAGGCGCTGGTCCAGGTAGCCAGTGACGCGGGCGATCAGGGCGACGCTGTCGATCGCCTGGATGCGGCCGACATATTCGCTGGTCTCGACCACGGGGGCGCGATGCGCCTGCATGGTGCCCACGGCGGGCGCGCCACCCGGCATCTGCGCGTGGGCGACGCCGGTGGCGAGGAGCATCGGCACCGAACGCCGCAGCACGGTGGGGAAGCGAGACATGGCATGTCCTCGAACAGGCCCGCGGCGCGTGGGCGAGCGGGCCGACGCCGCTTTGTGCGGCACGATGACGACGAGCGCCACCTCCCGGGCGGCGGGAAGCGAGGCAGAACTACGTCCAAGCTGACCGTCCGGTCAATCGGCCGCGCCTGCAAGCCCGGGAACCCGGCCTTGTCATGGCCGCTTGTGGCAGGGGTTCCACGAACAAAGGCCGCACCACATGCGCTGCACCGCGCGCTGCAACTCTTCGCCTGCCCCTCTGCGTGCCCCGCGTCGCCGGTGGGCACGATGAGCGCACGCCGTCATGCCATGCCGCACGGGGCCGAGATCGCCGCCGACGGGCGCGTGCGCTTCCGCCTCTGGGCGCCGGGCTGCGAGCGCGTGGAGCTGGTGATCGAGAACGGGCCCGCGCTCGCGCTCGAGGCGCAGGCCGAGGGCTGGCACGAGCTCGTGACCGACGCGGCCGGGCCGGGCTCGCTCTACCGCTTCCGCGTCAATGACGGCTTGCTGGTGCCCGACCCGGCGAGCCGGTTCCAGCCGCAGGACGTGCATGGACCGAGCGAGGTGATCGACCCGACGGCCTTCGCCTGGGAGGACGACTTCGCGGGCGTCCCGTGGAACGAGGCGGTCGTCTACGAGCTCCATGTCGGGACGTTCACGCCGGACGGCACGTTCGCGGCGGCGGTGGACCGGCTCGACCACCTGGTGCAACTCGGCGTCACGGCGGTCGAGATCATGCCGGTGGGCGATTTCCCGGGCGCGCGCAACTGGGGCTATGACGGCGTGCTGCCTTACGCGCCGGACAGCGTCTACGGCCGCCCCGAGGATCTCAAGCGCCTGGTGAGCGAGGCCCATCAGCGTGGGCTGATGGTGATCCTCGACGTGATCTACAATCATTTCGGACCGGACGGGAATTACCTGCCGGTCTACGCGCCGTCCTTCTTCACCGACCGCCACAAGACGCCCTGGGGCGCGGGCATCAACTACGACGGCGCGGACAGCCGACCCGTGCGCGACTTCGCGATCGGCAACGCGCTCTACTGGCTCGAGGAATACAACCTCGACGGGCTGCGGCTCGACGCGGTGCACGCGATCATGGATGACAGCGGGACGCATCTGCTCGACGAGCTCGCGCAAGCCGTGCACGCGATGCGTGGCACGCGTCCGACGCACCTGATCCTGGAGAACGAGGAAAACGAGGCGAGGCGGCTGGCGCGCGACGAGGACGGCGGACCGGAGACCTTCACGGCGCAGTGGAACGACGACGTTCATCACGTGCTGCACGTGGCGGTGACCGGCGAGGATGAAGGCTACTACAAGGAATATGCCGGCCGCACCGACCTGCTCGGACGCGCGCTCGCGGAGGGCTTCGCGTTCCAGGGCGAGCTGATGACGTATAGCGGCAAGAAGCGCGGCGAGCCGAGCAGCAGGTTGTCGCCGGTGTGCTTCGTCGCCTTCACGCAGAACCATGACCAGATTGGGAACCGCGCGTTCGGCGACCGCCTGAGTGCGAGCGTGCCGGAAGCGCGACTGCGCGCGCTGGCCTCGGTCATGCTGTTGTTGCCGCAGGTGCCGATGATCTTCATGGGCGAGGAATGGAACACGAAGGCGCCGTTTCCTTTTTTCTGTGACTTTTCCGGCGATCTCGCGGACGCGGTCCGCAAGGGACGACGCGACGAGTTCAAGCGTTTCGCGGCCTTCGAGGACCCTGCGCAGCGCGACCGCATTCCCGACCCGCTGGCCGACGGCACCTTCCTCTCCGCCAAGCTCGACTGGGCCGAAGCCGGCAACGACCACGCGCGTTTCGTGACCGAGCTGCTCGCGATTCGCAGGCGCTTCGTGACGCCGCTGCTCGCCCACATCACCCGTGGCGGCACGTATCGCGTGCTGGGCGAGGGCGCGGTCGAAATCACCTGGAGCGCCGGCGATGCCGGCCACCTCACGCTGGCCTGCAACCTGTCGGATGCCGTGGTTCCACTGCCGGATGGGGGCGGCGAGGTGTTCCACGCCGAGGGCGACGGGCCCTGGTCGGTGCGGTGGTCGCGCCGCGAGACGGGAGGGCATACGGCGTGAACACGATCATCCCGCGCGCCACTTATCGGTTGCAGTTCCGCCGCGAGTTCGGCTTTCGCGACGCCGAGGCGATCGCGCCATATCTCGGCCGGCTCGGGGTCAGCCATGTCTATGCCTCGCCCTATCTGAAGGCGAAGCCCGGCAGCACGCATGGCTACGACATCACCGACCACGCCGCACTCAACCCTGAACTGGGGACCGAAGAGGATTTCGCCGCCATGTGCGCGGCCTTCCGCACGCACGGGCTCGGCCAGATCCTTGACTTCGTGCCGAACCACATGGGCGTGGGCGGCTCGGACAACGCGTTCTGGCTCGACGTGCTCGAATGGGGGCCGCATTCGGAACATGCCGGCTGGTTCGACATCGACTGGGATCCGTCGCGGCGTTACCTGCACGAGAAGCTGCTGGTGCCGTTTCTCGGCGACCAGTATGGGGTCGAGCTGGAGGCGGGCAATCTCAAGCTGCAGTTTGACGCCGAGGCTGGCACGCTTGCGGTCTGGGCCTACGAAACGCACAAGCTGCCGATCTGCCCGCTGCATTACGACCGCATCCTCGGCCACGCCGATGGCGAGTTGGAAAAGCTCGGCGACGCGTTCGCGGACCTGCCTTCGTGGCGGCCGCAAGTGGCAGGCCGCGCGGCGGTCCTGAAATCCATGCTGGCCACGCTGATCCGCGAGAACGACGCGTCGCGTGCGAGCCTCGATTCGGTCATCGCGCGCGTCAACGCGTCGCCCACCGAGCTGAGCGCCCTGATCGACGAGCAGTTCTGGCGCGTCGCCAGCTTCCATGTCGCGGGCGACGACATCAACTATCGCCGCTTCTTCAGCATCAACGACCTGGCAGGCATCCGCATGGAGCTGCCGGTTGTGTTCGAGGCGGCTCATGTTCGAATACGCGCGCTGCTCGAGGACGGCACGCTGGATGGCATCCGCATCGACCATATCGACGGACTGCTCGATCCCAAGGAATATCTCGACCGGCTGCGCGCGGCCTCGTCGCGGCCGTTCTATCTCGTGGTGGAGAAGATCCTCGCGCGCCACGAGCAGCTCCGCGATGACTGGGCGGTTGAAGGCACCACCGGCTACGATTTCACCAACCAGGTGCTCGGCGTGCTGATCGACCAGAGCGGCGAGGAGGCGTTCACCCGCTTCTACCAGACCTTCACGGGCGACCCGACACCATTTCGCCGCATCATTCAGGCCTGCAAGCTGCTCATCATGGACAACGAGATGGCGAGCGAGCTGAACGTGCTCGGTCGCGATGCCGGCCGTGTCGCGCAGCAGAACCCGAAGACCGCCGATTTCACCCGCAACCTGCTCCAGCGCGCGATCCGCGAGGTGGTGGCGGCATTCCCGGTGTATCGCACCTATATCGACCGCGAAGGGCACCCGACGGACACCGACCGTCGTGATCTGGACTGGGCGATCGCGACCGCGCGCCGGGCCGCACCCGAGCTGCCGCCGAGCGTGTTCGACTTCCTCCACGGGTTGCTCTCGACCGACATCGTCTCGAGGCCACGCTCCGGCTTCTCGCGTCAGTCGGTCATGCGGCTCGCGATGAAGCTGCAGCAATACAGCGGCCCGGTGATGGCGAAGGGCCTCGAGGACACCGCGTTCTACCGCTACAACCGGTTCGTCGCGCTGAACGAGGTGGGCGGCGAGCCGGAAGTGTTCGGCATCACGGCGGCGAGCTTCCACCGCAGCAACGCCCAGCGCGCGAAAACCCTGCCGCACGCGATGCTCGGCACCTCGACGCACGACACCAAGCGCGGCGAGGACACGCGCGCGCGCCTGGCCGTTCTGTCGTCGATGGGCGAGGAATGGCCGCGGCTGGTGCAAGGCTGGAGCCGGATGCTGCGCGCGCGGCGCGGCGACATCGAAGGGACCGCGCCGCCCGACCGCAACGACGAATATCTCCTCTACCAGCTTCTCATCGGCTCCTGGCCGACCGAGATGCTCGACCCGAACGCGATCGATCCGCAGGCACTCGGTGCCTATGCCGAGCGCATTCGCGGGGCGCTGGAGAAATCGATGCGCGAGGCCAAGTTCCATTCGAGCTGGTCGGCACCTGACACCGCGTATGAGGAGGCGATGCAGGGATTCGCGGCCGACGCGCTCGATCCGAACCGCGCCACTTTTCTCAACGCGTTCCTGCCCTTTGCCGAGCGCGTCGCCCGCCTTGGTGTCGACAACTCGCTCGCCCAGGTGGTGCTCAAGCTCACCGTTCCGGGCATGCCGGATATCTACCAGGGGGCGGAGATGTGGGATCTCAGCCTGGTCGATCCCGACAACCGCCGCCCCGTGGATTATGATACGCGTCGCCGCATCCTCCTCGAGATCGATCAAGGGCTGGTGGGCGGCCGGCGCGAACTCCTGCGCGGCCTCTACGAGAACTGGAAGGACGGCGCGATCAAGCTCGCCGTCACCGTCCTCCTGCTCGATCTTCGCAAGCGCCAGCCGCAGCTCTTCTCGGATGGCAGCTACGAGGCCGTCGACATCGCGGGCATCAGGAGCGAGCACGCGATCGGTTTCGCAAGACGCTGCCACGGCGACGCGCTCGTGGTGCTCGCTGCACGGTTCCCGGCAGCGCGGGAAGGCGCGGAGTGGGACGCGGAAGCGACCGGTCTCGCGGACGGGCCGTGGACCGACGTGCTGACCGGCACGGTGCACGACGTGCGGGCAGGGACGCTGCCGCTCGCGCGCGCCTTCGCCGACCTGCCGATCGCAGTGCTTACCTCGTCTTCGCTGCGATGACCTCGATCTCGACGAGCCAGCCTGGATTGCCGAGCGCTGCGATCTGGAACGCCGAGCGGCTGGGCAGATGCGACTGCGACGGCGTTCCAAAGAACTTCGTGTAGCCCTTCATGAAGCCTGCGAAGTCCATCTTGCCGCCGCGAGCCGGATCGCTCGCCAGGTAGGCGTGCATCATCACGACGTCACCGAGATTGTAGCCCTGCGTCTCGAGGAACTTGCCGATCTTGGTGAGTGCGCTGGTGGTCTGCGCCTCCATGTCGCCGTAGGCGGCCAGCGTCAGTGCCGGCGCCTTGGGGTCGGCGACATCCGCGCCCATTCCGCTGACATACAGCGTTGCCGCGCCCGCGGGCACTTCGACCGCGGCCGAGATCGGGAAGTGGCCGGTCGGAAGTGCGACCCGTTTGATCTCGGCGGCCGACGCGGTGATGGAGGCCGTCGCGAACAAGGCCGACAGGATCACCGGGAGACCACGATGCATGAAACGGAACCTCATTCGCTGGGCGTGTAGTAGGAGCGGGGCGGCCGCATCGTCTTGACCTGGTCGGATGTAAGTTTGTCGGTCGCGTGGTTGCCGAAATGCGTGGTCACAAAATCCACCACGGCCGCGACCTGGCTATCGTCGAGAACGCCGCCCACGGCTGGCATGCCGCCGAGCCCGTTCAGCACCACGTAGACCGGGTAACCGGTCGACTGCAGCTTGGGATTGCCGGCCAGCGCCGGGATCGTGCCAGCCCCGGTCGCACCCCTGGCATTGGCCATGTGGCAGCCCTGGCAGACATGCTGGTAGATGTTGGCGCCGTCGGTCTCCGACAACGCGCTCCGACCCTGCGTCGCACTCGACGAGTCGGCTCGGGCCGCGGGCGCCAGAAACGCGGTGGCAAGCGCGGCGGTGATCGCGATCTTCACGCAGCGCTCGCCCGCTGATGCATCTGGGTGATGGCACTCAGCGCCGACAGGATCGCGCCCTCCTGCCAGCATCCGACGTAGGAGGCGTGCTCGCCCGCGAGCACGACGCGGCGATCCATGGTGGTGAGCGCCTTGTAGTGCTGCTTGCGCATCTCCTCGCTCCAGGCGCTGCAACAGCCGAGCGTCCATGGCACCCGGCTCCAGGCCACCGCCACGCCGGAGCGATACTCCTTGCGATACTGCGCGTGGATCTTCGATCCCATCTCGAGCGCGCGCTCGATGCGATCGGCGGGCGACATGCCGGCGAAGTCGTAGGCCGGCTTGTCGAACATGTACGCACCGAGCAGCACCGCAGGCCCGCGACCCTGGTAGCCGTGGCTTGGATACGAGATCTGCTCGATCGCCTGGTCGGTGAACGAGATGCCGCCGTAGATGGCCTCATCCTCCTCCCAGAAGCGCCGGTTGAATTCGAGCCCGACCTTGATCGAGGACGCATATGGAACGGATGCGATCGCGGTCTTGAGCTCCGGCGTCACGTCGACCTCGAGTTCGGCCAGAATCGGTGTCGGCAGCGCGCAAATGCACCAGTCGGCACGTGCCTGATGGGCACCACCCTTCACCGTATCCGTCCAGTTGACGACGACGCCGTTCGCCTCCTGTTGAATTTCGCCAACGCGGGCATTGAACGTGATGATGCTCGCGAGCTTCTGGCCGAACGCGCGGCCGATCTGCCCCATGCCGCCCACCGGCTGGAACATCGTGGTCTGGAACTCGTAGCGCATGTTGAACGCGATCGAGTTCCAGAACACCGGATGCAGGATATCCGAGCGAGCGAACGGTTGTGACGGGATCGGCGCACCTTCCGGGCCGCCCCCGGGCTCGCGATCCCAACCACGTGCGCGGCTCGCGACCGGGCCCGCTTTGTAGGCATAGTTCTCGTCGAGTGCGCCCCAGGCGCGCAGCGCCTCGAGCAACCTGTCGCGATCCTCAACGGTCAGGTCCTGGTCGAGCGCTTTCTGATTGACCGCCTTGGCGAGCAGCTCGGCGCTCGAACCCGTGAAGTCGACGGCGACATCCCGATATCGCTGCGGCTTGCCGCCGAACGCCTGCTCTGTGTGCAGCCACGCATTGTGGTTGACCTGCACGAACGGCTCGAGCGCGACGCCGAACTCACGGCAATAATGCAGAATGGCGTGGTGGTGGTAGGGGATCCGCCACGGCCCAGGATTGATGTAGTTGCCGGGCGCGAACTTCACATCCTGGCGCGCACCGCCAAGCTCCGTGTAGCTGTCGCCACCGGCGAGCGACCAGTTCCGGCCGCCGGCGCGGTTCTGATATTCCAGGATCGTGACCTTGTAGCCGGCGCGCTGCAGCTCGTAGGCGGCCACCATTCCGGCAAGTCCTGCACCGAGAACGATCACACTGGCGCCGGGTGGGGCATGTCCCAGATCCGGCGGCCCGGTGAAATCCGTGCCGGCTGCATGACCGAGACTGGTCATCGCCTGATAGAGGGCGGCGCTGCCTGCGGCGGCGCCGATCGTGGTCAGAAGCTGCCGGCGCGTGCGCGGCATCGAGGTCTGCGAGTCCATCAGACAGACACGATGCAAGTTCGTGGCCACATGCCGTGAGCTTCGACATCCGTTGCAGGAATGGTGCAGTGCGCCGAGCGATCGTTTCGCCTTATTGACAGGCGCCACCACGATTTCGTTACAGTCCTCACATGAGGGTGACGGAACCGAAGAGCTGCGCGCAAGACGCACGGATCGGCTCCGGCGACAGCGCGGCTGCGGCGTGTGGCGGATAAGGGCTCTGCTGAATGAACAGGAAGACACGACGTTTCATCGCCCGCAGGACTGCGCGCCGGCTTGGCGCCGCTGCCGTGATCGCAAGTGCCGCCTGCGGAACGAACGCTCTCGCGGCACCCCCTAATCAGCCGGCTGCGCCCACGAACACGGCATCGACCGATCAGTCGTCGAACGGCGAGTCGGTGATCGTCACCGGCACGCGCGACCTCAACAAGAAGGCGCGTGACAGCACCAGCCCCATTCAGGTCATCTCGGCAGCGACGCTAAGGCGAACCGGTTCCGTCAACCTTGCCGACGCGCTCGTGCACATCAATCCGTCGATCGACATGAAGACGATGGGTGCCGACACCGCGGCTTTGACGGCCTCCGTGCGACTGCGCGGTCTCGATCCGAACGCCACGCTGGTGCTGCTCGACGGCATCCGCCGTCACAGCACCTCCAACATCACGGCCGATTCGGGACCGGAGGTCGGCACCACGCCGGTCGATCTCAACCTGATTGCACCTGCCGCCATCGACCACATCGAGGTGCTGCAGGATGGTGCGGCCGCGCAGTACGGCTCGGACGCGATCGCCGGCGTCGTCAACATCATCACCAAGAAGACCGATCATGGCGGCAGTGCCACGTTCCAGACCGGCGCCAACGCCGAGAACGGAGACGGCTGGATGTACGAGGCCGACGCCGACAAGGGCGCCAAGCTCGGCAAGGACGGCTACATCCACATTTCCGGCCAGATGTATCACAAGGACTTCTACGTCCAGAACGAAGTGGACGACCGGTATGTGCCCGGCGTCAGCCCCTGGCCGTCCAACTCGAACAAGATCCTCGGCGTGCCCGAGGAGACCCGCGAGCTGCTGAACATCGACGACGGCGGCACGCTGATCCCGGACCTCTGGGGCGGTCTGCAGGGTTTCAACCAGATCACCTATGGCCACCGGCACGCGGAAGCCTACGAGAACTTCCGGACGCCCGACAGCGTCAACAACGTGCCGTCCATCTATCCTGCCGGCTTCTCGCCTCGCGAAACCGACGAGGAGAACGACTTCGCCTCCACGCTCGGCCTGAAGGCCGACGATTTCTACGGTTGGCACGTCAACGTCAGCACGACCTACGGCGAGGACGACACCGATATCGGCAACAAGGACACGCTCAACCCGAACCTCTATGCCGATACCGGATTTACGCCGACCACGGTGCTCGCGCAGTCACAGAAGAATGCGCAGTGGACGAACGACATCAACGTCGTCCGACCCATTGAATTCGCCAACATGCCGCTCAACCTGGCATTCGGCGCCGAGCACAGGCTCGACATGTTCGCACTGGGGGCGGGCAATCCAGGTTCCTACCTGGACGGAGGGACCCAGGGCTTTGCCGGCTTGCTGCCGGCGAACGCCGGCAGCTGGTCGCGGGACGTCTACGCAGTGTATGGCGACATTGACGTGAAGCCTGTTCCGCAGTGGGACATCGACCTGGCCGGGCGGTTCGAGCATTACACCGATTTCGGCAATGCCGAGACCGGCAAGATTTCATCGCGCTACGACATCACGCACTGGGTCGCCGTCCGCGGGACCTTCAGCAACGGCTTCCAGGCGCCAACGCTCGCGCAGGAACACTTCAGCGCGCTGAACGTGTCTCCCACCGGAGCGTCCGGTATCCTGGCGGTCGATTCCCCCGCCGCGCAGTCAATCGGCGCAGGGCCGCTGAAGCCGGAACGGTCGACCAACGCGAGCGGCGGCATCGTGCTGCAGCCGATGCGCAACCTCAGCATCACGGCCGATTTCTACCAGATCAATCTGCGCGATCGGATCGTCGCCGCCAACGGCACGTTCGGGCCTCCGGCTCTCACGGCGATCGGGCTGACCGGTGCGTCGGTCCCCGCCGGTACCCAGCCCAACAACGTCTCGGCCTACTACTTCGCGAACGGCGCCAGCACGCGGACGCAAGGTGTCGACATCGCCGCAGCCTATCTGAGCAATTTCGACAACTGGGGCACCGTGAACTGGTCCCTCGGCGTCGACCTCAACCGCAGCAGGGTCGATCATATCGGGACCGACGCGTTCGGCAACCCCTACCTGACGGCCGAGGCTGTCAGCTGGTACTCGACGGCCTATCCGCGCAGCAAAATCATCGGCAATGCGTTCTGGCGCATCGGCAAGTGGGACGTGAACGTCCGCGAAACACGCTGGGGCGAGAGCAGCGAGAATCAGGAATACCAGGACCTCGCACCGTCCGCGATCCAGTACAACCCGAACATCACCTACCAGTTCGTCAACACGCCGGTCTGGACCACGGATCTCGAGATCGGCTACCAGCTCGCCGAGCACTGGCACGCGGCGGTCGGTGGCCAGAACATCTTCAACATGCAGCCCCGGCAGATGCCAGCGAATGTCTCCTACCTCAACGTGCAGAACTTCGATATCGACACGGCAGGCCTGCCGATCGGCGGCGGTTTCTACTACGGCCGCGTTTCCTACACGTTCTGATCACCCCGTCCTGTCGCACCGGACCCGAAAGGGCCGGTGCGTCATGCGTCCAGACGCTCGCGGATGCGGTCGGCCACGCGAAGTGCGTTGGCGATGATGGTGAGCGTCGGGTTCACAGCGCCGATGGACGGAAAGAAGCTCGCGTCGGTCACATAGAGATTGTCGATCCCGTGCGCGCGACAATCGCGGTCGAGCACGCTCGTCTGCGGATCGTCGCCGAAGCGCAGCGTCCCCGCCTGGTGCGCCGTTCCGCCGATCGGCGTGTCCTGCCCGAGATACAGCGCGCGATCAACGAAGTGGGAGAAGATGTCCACCTTGCTGCAGATCTGCTCGAGCTTCTTATGGAGGCGCTTGTTGCCTTCCATGTTCGTCTCGTGGAGATCGAGGTAGACGTGTCCATCCTTGTAGTGGATGCGGTTTTCCGGCTTCGGCAGGTCCTCGGAGGTGAGCCAGAAATCGATCGAGTGCTGGGCAACCCAATCGAACGGCTTCTCGGGAAACCATTGCAGCCAGCGCGGCAGCCCTTCGCCGTGCACCTCCACCCCGTCCGACTTGCCCACCATCTGGATGTGGCCGAGCGGAAACTCCCAATCGTCCGAGCGATGGTAGAAATCGTTCAGACCGAGCGTCTTTTGGAAGCGCGTCGGGTTCGGCGTCTTCGAGACCGCGAGCACGGTCGCGTTGTTGTGGCGCATGTAGTTGCGGCCGACCAGGTCGGAGCGGTTGGCCAGTCCCGTCGGATGCGCGTCATTGGCCGAGCGCAGCAGCAGCAGTGCGGATGACAGCGCACCGCAGGCCACCACCACGATGTCGGACGAGAACATCCGGGTGGTGCCGTTGTGCACGACCTCCACGCCGGTCACCTCCGTGCCGGACGCGTTGGTGAGCAAGCGCTCGGCATAGGCGCCGGTCAACAGCGTCACATTCGGATGGGCGCGGATCGTCGGATCGACGCAGATCACCTGACTGTCGGCCTTGCCGTCGACCAGGCAGGGAAAACCATCGAAGCGGTCGCAGCGGATGCACGGCGAATGCGGCAGCGCCTCGCCATCCTCGTCCTGGTCGAGCAGGATGCCGACCGGCAGGTGGAACGGGTGCAGACCCTCCTGCTTGAGGCCGTCGAACAGTTCCTGGATCCGCTTCTCGTGCTTGACCGGTGGGTAGGCGTAGGGCTTGGGTGCCGGCGGCTCGGTCGGGTCCTCGCCGCGCAGGCCGTGCACGTGGAACAGCTCCTCTGCGGCCTGGTAGTAGGGCTCGAACTCGTCGTATTTGACGCTCCATTCGGGCGCGATCCCGTCGGGATGCCGCACCACGCCGAAATCGGACTCGCGCAGGCGAAACAGGACCGAGCCGTAGACCTTGCTGTTGCCGCCGACGAAGTAATGCAGGCCGGGTGCGAATTCCTTGCCGTCCGAGCTGTACCACGTCTCGTTGGCCTGGTAGCGCGCCTTGATGAACACCTCTTCGGTGCTCCAGTTGGCCTGCTCGCGCTTGAGGTAGCCGCCGCGCTCAAGCAACAGGATCCGCTTTCCCGTGGCAGCCAGCGCATGCACCATTGAGCCGCCTCCCGGGCCGGAGCCGATAACGATCACGTCGTAGCGGTCGGCACCTGCTGCGGACATCGCGGTTTCCCTTTTTGCGCGGAAACGCCGGAACGCCGAGGGGCCGCTTTTCGTTCCCATCCTGGCGTTTGGGAGCGGCAGCCCGTGATGGCATTGAGTCTGGTCGTCACCTTCCTCATCAGGATGGTGCTGGTGCTCCTGTTCCTGCCGTTCAGCGCACTCGACAAGATCGTCAACTACAAGGGCGCGGTCGCCCAGGCGGCGCAGTTCTCCAGGCCGCTCGCCCCCGTGCTGATCCTTTGCGGGCTGTTCGTCGAGATCGTGATGACCGCGGGCGTGGTCACCGGCATCGCCGACCGCTTCTGCGCCTTCATCGTCGCCGGCTATTGCGGGGTGACGGCGCTGCTGTGGAAGCAGTTCTGGGCCCAGGGGGACTTCTGGTCGGGCGGGAAAGGTCGCGAGTTGTTCTGGGATTTCCTCAAGAACTTCGCGCTAGGTGCGGGCTTTCTGCTGATCACGTTCGGGACGGGACCGGCCGACGTGCTGGGGTTCGTCACTCATCCGTTCGCGTCGTCGCAGCCCTACAACTAAGGCCAGGGCTCTGCCCTGGACCCGCCAAGGGACAGTCGTCCCTTGGAACCCTGATTGTTGGGGTTGTCCCGAGCGAAGCGGAACATTGTCGACGCACTCCGTCTCCCGGGCTTGTACTCAACCTTCAGTAAGGGGTTTTAAGGGCCAGCCCTTAACGGGGTCCAGGGGCAGAGCCCCTGGCCTTTCTGCATCAACCAGACGGATGATCCAGCCCCAGATCGAGCACGCGCGCGCTATGCGTGATCCATCCGACTGCGATCAGATCCACCCCCGTCTCGGCGATCGCGGGTGCTGTCTCCGGCGTCACCCGGCCTGACGCCTCGGTCACCGCCCGCGCGTCCACCATCCGCACGGCCTCGCGCAATGTCGCGAGGTCCATGTTGTCGAGCAGCACGGCGTCAACGCCGAGGGCGAGTGCCTCGCGGAGCTGGGCGAGCGTGTCGACTTCAAGCTCGATCTTCACGAGATGCCCCGCCGCCGCGCGGGCGCGGCGCACGGCCTCGCCGATGCCGCCGGCGAGGGCCACGTGATTGTCCTTGATCAGGATCGCGTCATCGAGGCCGAAGCGGTGATTGTGGCCGCCGCCATGCCGCACCGCCGCCTTCTGCAGGGCGCGCAAGCCAGGCACGGTCTTGCGCGTGTCGGTGATGCGGGCGCGCGTGTGGGCGACCGAGCGGACGATGCCGTTGGTGGCAGTGGCAACACCCGAGAGCTGGCCCATGAAGTTCAGCGCGGTCCGCTCGGCAGTCAGCAAGGCGCGCGCCGGGCCCGCCACGGTCGCGATCACGTCGCCCGGCTCCAGGCGCGCGCCGTCCGCGAGCCGGTGGGCGGTGCGCACGCTCGCATCGACGAGCCCGAAGGCGAGGCGCGCGAGCCGAAGACCCGAGAGCACGCCCGCCTCGCGCGCGACAATCGCGAGCTCCGCCATCGCGTCCGCCGGCACGATGCTGTTGGTGGTGAGGTCGCCCGCGCGCCCGAGATCCTCGGCCAGGGCGGCGCGGACGATCGGCTCGAGCAGTGCGTCGGGAAGGTCGCTCATGCGGAGGCGCGCCGCACACCGCCCGCGGCGATCGGGCGCAGCGCAGCCCGTGCCGCCTCGAGCGTGATCGCGGGCACCGACTCCTCCGCCGCACGCGCCGGGTAATCGGTGCGGGCATGCGCGCCGCGGCTCTCGCATCGCGCGAGCGCGGAGGCGGCAACCGCGCAGGCGATGGCGAGCGCATCGGTGTCGACGCCGGGCACGCCTTCCAGCGCGAGCAGCGAGGCCGCGGCCGCCGTCATGCCGGCCTCGTCGCGCAGCACGCCGAAGCCGCCCGACATGATCGGGCGGATCCGCTCGGTGCTGCCGACCGGGACGGGCCGGGGCACCGTGCGCCCGACGGTCGGCTTGCGCAGGAAGCGGCCCGCGATCGCGCCGGCGACACGCGGTCCCATCACGGCGGCCTCGAGCAGAGAGTTGCTCGCGAGCCGGTTCGCACCGTGCAGCCCGGTCCAGGCGGCCTCGCCGCAGGCGTAGAGCCCGTCGATCTCGGTGGCACCGAGGGCGTCCGTCACGATCCCGCCCATCGCGTAGTGCGCGGCGGGACGCACCGGGATCGGCATCGTCGCCGGATCGATCCCGGCCGCCTGGCACAGCCCCGCCACCGAGGGGAAGCGCGCGGCGAACCGGTGGCCGAGAGCGGCGCGGGCGTCGAGGAATACGCGATGGCCGCGCGCAACCTCGGCAGCGATCGCGCGCGCCACCACGTCGCGGGGCGAGAGCTCGGCCGCTCCCGCGGTCATGAAGCGGCGGCCTGTCTCGTCGATCAGCACGGCGCCCTCGCCACGCACCGCCTCGGAGGCGAGCGGCATCGGATCGCGACCGGCATCGATCGCGGTCGGATGGAACTGCACGAATTCCAGCCCGGCCAGGCGCGCGCCGGCACGGCCGGCGAGCGCCAACCCGCTGCCGGTGGAACCCAGCGGGTTGGTGGTCTCGGCGAACAGCGCGCCCATGCCGCCGGTCGCGATCACCACGGCGCTCGTGGGAAGGATCAGCGAGGTGCCCTCCCCTGAAAAACTGGCAGCCGTCGCCAGCACGCCGGCGACCCGACCCTGCGCATCGCGCAGGATGTCGCGCGCACGTGCGTTCTCGATCACCCGGATCTGCGGCGACGCACGCACCCGCGCCACCAGGGCGGCGAGCACCACGCGTCCCGTGCCGTCACCTTCGGCGTGCACGATGCGGTGGCGGGAATGCGCGGCCTCTAGGCCCAGACGCAGCGCACCGGTGCCGTCCGCGTCGAACAGGACGCCCCACTCGCGCAGGCGCGCGATCGCGGCGGCCGCGTCCGTCAGGATCGACCGCGAGGCGGCGGCGTCGCAGAGACCGTCGCCGGCGGCGAGCGTGTCGGCGAGATGCAGGGCGGCCGTGTCGTCCGGCCCCACCGAGGCAGCGATCCCGCCTTGCGCCCAGGCGGTCGACGCTCCCGTTCCGAGCGGGGACGCGGCCAGCACGGTGACCGGGAGCGGCGCCAGCGAGAGTGCCACCG
>CAXTVZ010000044.1:0-19735 GCA_964247685.1 uncultured Acetobacteraceae bacterium | reverse complement strand
GCGTCCTGGCGGGCCGAGGCGCTCGCCGCGATCGAGGCGGCGCATGCGGCGGGGCGGCTGCCGATCCTCTGCGGCGGCACGTTCCTCTACATCTCCGCGCTCACACGAGGTCTCGCCGACATCCCCGACCCGCCCGAGGCGGCGCGCGCGGAAGCCCGCCTGCTCCTGGCCACCGATGGGCCGGCCGCCTTGCACGCCAGGCTCGTCACGGTCGACCCCGCCACCGCCGCGACCCTGCGCCCGAGCGACGGCCAGCGCCTGGCGCGCGCCTGGGAGGTGTGGCGCGGCACCGGCGAAGGTCTCCTCGCCTGGCAGGCGCGGCCGGGGCTTGCCCCCGCCCCGTTCCAGTTCGCCGCCGTCGTGCTGCAGCCGGAGCGGGCTTGGCTTCGCACCCGGATCGGCCGCCGCCTCGAGGGCATGGTCCGAGACGGCGTGCTGGAGGAAGTCCGCGCCCTGCTGGCCCTCGGCCTGGACCCGGCGCTCCCCGCCATGCGGGCGCACGGGGTGCCGGAGTTCGCGCGCCACCTGGCAGGAGACCTCACCCTCGACGATGCCTGCGCCCAGGCCGCCACCGCTACGGTCCGCTACACCCGACGACAGGAGACTTGGCTGCGTCACCGGCCGCTGGTTGCGGAGTCTCGCATGATCATGATCGAAACGTCGAACGCCCCTCCTGCGCAACAAATGCAAATCCAAACCGGGGTCCGCGACATTTTTCTGAAAAGCATGGGTTGACGCGACCCGGCCGGCCCTCCTACTTCCCCGCACCTGAAGGAGGGTGAAGCCATGGACACCGGGGTCGGTCCGACCACGACACGCGAGAACACCGATCTGCCGCCCGACCGGATGTCGGGGGCGGAGGTCCTGCTCCGCGTGCTGCGCGACCACGATGTCGAGGTGGTGTTCGGCTATCCGGGCGGCGCGGTGCTGCCAATTTACGACGCGATCTTCAAGCAGAACGCGATCCGCCACATCCTCGTCCGCCACGAGCAGGGTGCGGTGCATGCGGCCGAAGGCTACGCGCGCTCGACGGGCAAGACGGGCGTGGTGCTCGTGACCTCCGGCCCGGGGGCGACCAACGCCGTGACCGGCCTGCTCGACGCGCTGATGGACAGCATCCCACTGGTGTGCCTGACCGGCCAGGTGCCGACCCACCTGATCGGCAACGACGCGTTCCAGGAAGCCGACACCACCGGCATCACCCGGCCGGCGACCAAGCACAATTACCTGGTCCGCCGCGGCGAGGACCTGGCGCGGGTGGTTCACGAGGCGTTCGCGATCGCGGGCTCCGGACGCCCGGGCCCGGTGGTGGTCGACCTGCCCAAGAATGTCATGATCGCCGACGCGCCGTATGAGCCGGCGTCGCGCGCGCCGCATCGCTCCTACCGGCCGGCGAGCGCGCCCGACCCGGCGGCGATCGCCGAAGCGGTGGCGCTGCTGCGGGGTGCGACGCGACCGATCTTCTACACGGGCGGCGGCGTCATCAATTCCGGGCCGGCAGCCTCGGACGCGCTCCGCCGCCTGGTGGATGCCACCGGCTTTCCCTGCACCAGCACGCTGATGGGCCTTGGCGCCTTGCCGGCGAGCCACCCGTCCTTCCTCGGCATGCTCGGCATGCACGGCACGGTCGAAGCGAACCTGGCGATGCACGGTTGCGACGTGATGGTCTGCGTGGGCGCACGCTTCGACGATCGCGTGACGGGGCGGATCGACGCGTTCTCGCCGGGTTCGCAGAAGATCCACATCGACATCGATCCGTCCTCGATCAACAAGAACGTCCGCATCGATCTGCCGGTGATCTGCGATGCCGGCCGTGCGCTCGCCATGCTGCTCGCGGGCTGGAACGCGAGCGAAGAGCCCACCGACCGCTCCGCACTGGCGGACTGGTGGCGCCAGATCGAAGGGTGGCGCGCCCGTAAATGCCTGGCCTACGCGCAGGACGACGCCGCCGGCGCCGTGATCAAGCCGCAGCACGCGATCGCGCGTCTCGATGCGCTCTGCCGCGAGCAAGCGCGCGACATCTACGTCACCACCGAGGTCGGCCAGCACCAGATGTGGGCCGCCCAGCATTTCGCCTTCGAGGAGCCGAACCGCTGGATGACCTCGGGCGGTCTCGGCACGATGGGCTACGGGCTGCCGGCGGCGGTCGGCGTGCAGATCGCGCATCCCGAGGCACTGGTCGTTGACATCTCCGGCGAAGCCAGCGTTCTGATGAACATCCAGGAGCTCGGCACGATCGCGCAGTACCGGCTGCCGGTGAAGGTGTTCATCCTGAACAACCGTTATATGGGCATGGTGCGGCAGTGGCAGGAGCTGCTGCACGGATCGCGCTATTCGGAAAGCTACAGCGAGGCGCTGCCGGATTTCGTCAAGCTCGCCGAAAGTTTCCACGCGCGCGGCATGCGCATCTCCACGCTGGGCGAGCTCGACGACGGGATCCGCGAGATGATCCGCCATCCCGGCCCGGTGGTCTGCGAGGTCCTGGTCGACGACCGCGAGAACTGCTTCCCGATGATCCCGTCGGGCGCCGCGCATAACGAGATGATCCTCGGCCCCGAAGGTGAAGATCGCGCGCGCGGCATCACCGACGAAGGTCTGATGCTGGTCTGACATGCGCGCGACCATGTTCTGTCTGGCGCTGCTGACGGCCGCAGGCTCCGCGTCGGCTGCAGGAAGTCTGCGCATCTGTGCGAGCGACCTCACCAACTTCGACGACACGCCACGTCTGGACCTGCCCACGGGTCTCGTTTTCACGGCCTGGGGTCAGGCACCGGGCGATCTGCGCCAGGCGCGGCTCGATCCGAACTACCCGCCGGCGCGCGCAACAGGACAGGCGGCCATCGTGCTCGCCTCTCCCGTTTCGCTCACCGCGGATGCGCCCTGCGTGATAGCGCCGGCGCAGGCACTCGTCTCGTCGCAGCACAACTGGCGCCGTCCGACGGCGGCGCCGGGCGACGGCACCGTGTTCCAGGCCGTCGACACGCTCGACGGCGACAGCCTGCGCGCGCGCAGCGCCGAGCATCCTGGCCTGTACGACGTGCTTGCCGGCAACCTCCTCGCAGCCAACGTGGCAGAGCCTGTTGGCGACACCATGACGATCCGCTGATGAGCCCTGCCACGCCCGAAATCCTGCGCTCCGCCATCTTCTCGGTCCTGGTTGAGAACGAAACCGGCGTGCTCGCGCGCGTAATCGGGTTGTTCTCGGGCCGCGGCTACAACATCGACAGCCTCACCGTGGCTCCGGTCGACGAGGACCGCTCGCGTTCGCGCATCAACATCGTGACGTCGGGCACTGAAATGGTGATTGCGCAGATCCACGCGCAGCTCGAACGCCTGGTGCCGGTGCATCGCGTGTCCCATCTCACCGAGGAAGGCCCGCATGTCGCGCGCGAGATGGCGCTGGTGAAGGTGATCGGCAGCGGGGAGATGCGTTCGGAAGCACTTCGCATCGCCGAAGCATTCCGCGCACGGCCGGTGGACACCTCACGCGAAAGCTTCGTCTTCGAGCTGACCGGTGCGACCGACAAGCTCGACGCCTTCATCGACCTGCTGCGCCCGCTGGGTCTGGCCGAAGTGTCCCGCTCGGGCGTGGCCGCAATCGCCCGCGGCAAGCGCGTTCTCTGAGCAGCTCCCCCATCCAAGGAAAGGCTTTTCCCATGCGTGTGTATTACGACCGCGACGCCGATGTCGGGCTGATCAAGGGCAGGAAGGTCGCGATCATCGGCTATGGCAGCCAGGGCCACGCGCATGCGCTGAACCTCAAGGACAGCGGCGTCGCCGACGTGGCGGTCGGCCTGCGTCCCGGCAGCCAGGGAGCGGCCAAGGCTGAAGCGGCCGGCTTCAAGGTGCTTTCGCCCACCGAGGCCGCGCAATGGGCCGACCTCGTGATGGTGCTCACTCCCGACGAAGGCCAGGGCGACCTCTACCGCGACCATCTCGGCGCGAACATGAAGCCCGGCGCGGCCCTGGCGTTCGCGCACGGGCTGAACATCCATTTCAATCTGATCGAGCCGCGCTCGGATATCGACGTGTTCATGATCGCGCCGAAGGGTCCTGGGCACACGGTCCGTTCCGAATACCAGCGCGGCGGCGGCGTCCCCTGCCTGATCGCAATCGCGCAGGATGCGTCGGGCAACGCGCATGACCTCGCGCTCTCCTATGCTTCGGCGGTGGGCGGCGGCCGCGCCGGCATCATCGAGACGACGTTCAAGGAGGAATGCGAGACCGACCTGTTCGGCGAGCAGGCGGTTCTCTGCGGCGGCCTGGTCGAGCTCATCAAGGCCGGCTACGAGACGCTGGTCGAAGCGGGCTATGCGCCCGAGATGGCGTATTTCGAGTGCCTGCACGAGGTGAAGCTGATCGTCGACCTCATCTACGAGGGCGGCATCGCCAACATGAACTACTCGATCAGCAACACCGCCGAATACGGCGAGTATGTCACCGGCCCGCGCATCATCACCGCCGAGACCAAGGCCGAGATGAAGCGCGTGCTGGCCGACATCCAGGGCGGCATCTTCACGCGCAACTGGATGCTCGAGAACAAGGTGAACCAGACCAGCTTCAAGGCGACACGTCGGCGTGTGGCGGAGCACCCGATCGAGCAGGTGGGTGCGAAACTGCGTGAGATGATGCCGTGGATCGGCAAGAGCGCGCTGGTGGACAAGACGAAGAACTAGGGCTCTGCCCTAGAACCCCGCCAGGAGGGTAGTCTCTCCTGGATCTGCCTGTTGCGAAAGGGGTCTGGGGCCAAGGCCCCAGCGGGGTCCAGGGGCAGCGCCCCTGGCCTTCCTAAATCGCCAGATGCGCCCGAAGCGCCGCCTCATCGATCGCATCCGTCGTCCCGCTCGCCAGGATCGCACCCCGCTCCATCACCGCCGCCCGCTGCGCAAGTTTGTGCGCGAACTCCACATATTGTTCCACCAGCAGAATCGCCATCGTCCCGCGGCCGCCGAGCAGCATGATCACACGGCCGATATCCTTGATGATGCTCGGCTGGATTCCCTCCGTGGGCTCGTCGAGCAACAGCAGCCGCGGCCGCATGATCAGCGCGCGCGCGATCGCGAGCTGCTGCTGCTGACCCCCCGACAGATCGCCACCACGCCGCTTCAACATCGTCGGCAGAACCGGAAAGAGCTCGAAGATCTCGTCGGGCACGCGACGCGCGCTCCGCGGCAGCACGGCAAAACCCGTCTCGAGGTTTTCCCGCACGGTCAGCAGCGGAAAGATGTCGCGTCCCTGCGGCACGATCGCGATACCGCGCCTGGCACGCTCGGCGGTGCCCAGGCGCGTGATGTCCTGCCCGTCGAACATCACGCGGCCGCCGGAGACCGGATGCGCGCCCGTGATCGCGCGCAGCAGGCTCGTCTTGCCGACGCCGTTGCGGCCGAGCAGGCAGGTGACGACACCCAGGTCGCAGGCAAGGTCGACACCGCGAAGCGCGATCGCCGCACCATAATGCAGCGTGACGTTCTCGCAGCGGAGCATGGCGCTCTCAGCGGCCAAGATAAACGTCCTGCACGCGCGAATCGTTGCTGACCTCGTCGATGGTGCCTTCCGCAAGCGTGGCACCTTCGTGCAGCACCGTCACGGTCACACCGAGGGCGCGGACGAACTCCATGTCGTGCTCCACGACGACCACGCTGCGTGTCCGGTTGATGTCGACGAGCAGGCGCGCGGTCTCCTCGGTCTCGGCATCCGTCATCCCGGCCACCGGCTCGTCGACCAGGAGGAGCTCCGGTTCCTGGGCCAGCAGCATGCCGATCTCGAGCCATTGCTTCTGGCCGTGGCTCAGATTGCCGGCCAGACGCGCCACATGCGCCTCGAGACGCGTGGTCGCGAGCAACCCTTCGATCCGCGCGCGCTCGTCGGCTGTTTCACGCGCGAACATCACCCGGCCCGGCGCGCGCAGACCCTGCAGCGCCAGCAGCAGGTTGTCGCGCACACCAAGCCGCTCGAACACGGTCGGCTTCTGGAATTTCCGCCCGATCCCCAGCCGCGCGATCGCCGGCTCGTCGAGCCTGGTGAGATCGATCGCGTCGCGGAAGCGCACCGTGCCCGTGTCGGGCCGGGTGCGACCGGTGATCACGTCCATCATCGTGGTCTTGCCGGCACCATTCGGGCCGATGATCGCGCGCATCTCGCCCGCGCGCAGCACAAGCGACAATCCACGCAGCGCGCGATAACCGTCGAAGGTGACGGCAACATCCCGGAGCTCGAGCAGCGCCGTCACTCGGAACGGTCCTTCAGAAGCCCGATAATTCCGCGCGGCAGCAGCAATGTCACCAGGATGAACAGCGCCCCCAGCGCATACAGCCAGAGCGACGGTAGCAATCCGGTGAACACCGTCTTGCCGGCATTGACCAGAACCGCGCCCAGGATCGCGCCGACCAGCGTTCCACGGCCGCCGACGGCCACTGCGATCACCGCCTCGATCGAGTTCCCGGGCGCGAACTCGCCGGGGTTGATGATGCCGACCTGCGGCACGTAGAGCGCACCGCCCACGCCCGCGATCGCAGCCGACAGCGTCCAGGCCACGAGTTTGTAGTGCTCGGGGCGATAACCCAGGAACCGCGTGCGGCTTTCGGCATCGCGCGTCGCGACCAGGACTCGGCCGTAACGCCCGACCAGCATCGCACGCACGAGCAGGAACGCGGCGCAGACCGCGAGCGCGGTCAGCACGAGGAGTCCCGCGCGCGTGTTGTCGGAGGCCAGCGGAAAGCCGGCGATATCCTTGAAGTCGGTCAATCCGTTATTGCCACCGAAGCCCATATCGTTGCGGAAGAAGGCCAGCATCAGCGCGTAGGTGAGCGCCTGCGTGATGATCGAGAGATACACACCGCCGACGCGCGACCGGAACGCGAGGAACCCGAACGCCAGCGCCAGCAGGGCCGGCACGAGCATGGCCATTAGCAGCGCGAACGGCAGATGGTCGAAGCCGTGCCAGTACCAGGGCAGCCGGTTCCAGCCGAGGAAGATCATGAAGTCGGGCAGTCCGGCATTGCCGTAGACGCTCCGTGTGCCGATCTCGCGCATCAGATACATCCCGAGCGCATAGCCGCCGAGCGCGAAGAACGCTGCGTGGCCCAATGTCAGGATGCCGGCAAACCCCCAGACGAGATCAACCGCGATCGCCAGCAGCGCCAGGCTCAGATACTTGCCGGCGAGCGAGACGATATAAACCGGAACATGCACCGGAGACTGCGCCGATGTCGCGACACAGAGCAGCGCCAGCAGCACCGCAAGGCCCAGCACGACCGACGGCACCGCGATCGCCGCCGTGCGCGAAAGCCCACGCGCATTCATGTCTCGACACCCCGCCCGCGCACCGGAAACAGCCCGCGTGGCCGGCGCTGGATGAACGCGATCACCAGCAGCAGGATCGCAATCTTGCCCAGAACAGCACCCGCGAACGGCTCGAGCAGCTTGTTCACGATGCCGAGCCCGAGCGCGCCCACCAGCGTACCCCAGAGATTGCCGACCCCGCCGAACACCACCACCATGAAGCTGTCGATGATGTAGTTCTGCCCCAGATTGGGACTGACGTTATCGATCTGGCTGACCGCGACGCCCGCGAGCCCCGCCACGCCGGAACCGAGCCCGAAGGTCAGCGCGTCCACCCGCGCGGTGCGGATCCCCATCGCGGCCGCCATCCGCCGGTTCTGCGTCACGGCACGCATCTGCAGCCCGAACGGCGTGGCTCGGAGCACCAGCATCACGGCCGCCAGCACGAGGCCCGCAAACACGATGATCGCGATGCGCACGAGCTCGAGCTGCAAGCCGAACACGGCGACGGAGCCGCTGAGCCAGCCGGGCGTGCCGACCTCCACGTTGGTCGGCCCGAACAGCGAGCGGATCGCCTGCTGCAGAACGAGCGACAGACCCCACGTCGCCAGCAGCGTCTCGAGTGAACGGCCATACAGGAACCGGATCATCGTCCGCTCGATCGCGATCCCGGCCGCCCCGCAAACGCCGAACGCCATGGGGATCGCCACCAGCAGCGACAACGGTGCGAGCGACGGCGCGTCGGCCGCCAGCACGCGCTGCACAATGAACGTGACGTATGCCCCGATCATCATGAGCTCGCCATGCGCCATGTTGATGACGCCCATCACGCCGAAGGTGATGGCGAGCCCCACCGCCGCGAGCAGCAGAACGGAACCGAGGCTGATGCCGTAGAACACCGCCTGTGCGGCCGCCCAGAGGCGCAGCGCGCGATCGATCGACGCCATGGCCGCCCGCGCCTGGCCGCCCACCGCCGGATCGGGGGCCAGTGGCTGGAGCAGTGCGCGCGCATCCTCGCCGCCGCGCGCCGCCACGATGCGGATCGCATCGCGACGCTCCTGCACCGGTG
Source organism: uncultured Acetobacteraceae bacterium (assembly GCA_964247685.1). Classification (GTDB taxonomy): domain Bacteria; phylum Pseudomonadota; class Alphaproteobacteria; order Acetobacterales; family Acetobacteraceae; genus CAXTPV01. The sequence goes on along the minus strand of CAXTVZ010000044.1, from coordinate 11,385 downwards.
CTGCGGCATCGCTCACCACGATCGCCGCGCGCGCCGTACGCAGCGCATGCCGCACCCTGCCGTCGCGCTCGGCCGCGAGCGCGCGATCGATCGCGTCGAGATCGGCAGGATCATGCGCCTCGAACATCGCCTCCGCCCCCCGTCTGCGGGTCGCGGCATCGGGTGCTGCGAGCTCGAGCACGCCGAGCGCTCCCAACACGGCTTCGCGTACGCGGTTGTTCTCCCGCACCGGGCGCAGGCTTGCAGGATCGACGGCACTCGATGCACCGGTCGCGGCGTCGACGAACCCGCCGCCGCTGCGGATGAACAGCGCGGGCGAGGCGACGTCACGCGAAGCATAGAGCTCGCCGTCGCGCAACGCCTCGATCACCGGCAGCGCGCGCGGCGAACCCGACGCGGCCAGCGCCTGCACGCCGGCCGCGATCCGCGCAAACCCGTGCTGCGCCAGATCGGCAAACGGATCGGCCAGCGCCGCACCCGTCGCAGACATCCAGGCCGCAACGGCCAACACAGCGAGGACGAGCCTCGCGCGCGTGCTCATCCCGCGTGATGTCCGAGACAGGTCTTCGTCACCGTATCGTAGTTGCCGCAATTGATCGGCGGCTGCCAATCGCCGATCAGATCCTTCGTCGCCGCAATATACGGCGACCAGGCCTTGCCCGGCACCGGCGCCGGCGTCTGCCACACAACATCGAACTGCCCGGTGTCCTGGATCTCGCCGATCAGCACGGGTTTCGTCAGGTGGTGGTTCGGCAGCATCGTCGCGGTCGACCCGGTCAGGTTCGGCTGCGAGATGCCTACCATCGCGTCGATGATCCGGTCAGGATCGGTCGTGCCGGTCTTCTCGACCGCCTTCACCCACATGTTGAAGCCGATGTAGTGCGCCTCCATCGGATCGTTCGTGACGCGCTTCGCATCACCCGTGAACTTGTGCCACGCCTCGATGAAGCTCTTGTTGGCCGGCGTATCGACGCTTTCGAAATAATTCCAGGCCGCCAGATTTCCCACCAGCGGCTTCGTGTCGATGCCCGCGAGTTCCTGCTCGCCCACGCTGAACGCCATGACCGGAATGTCGGTCGCCTTCACGCCCTGGTTTGCCAGCTCCTTGTAGAACGGCACGTTCGCATCGCCGTTGATCGTCGAAACCACCGCGGTCTTCTTGCCGGCAGAACCGAAACTCTTGATCTGCGAGACGATGCTCTGCCAGTCCGACTGCCCGAACGGCGTGTAGTTGATCAGCACATCGTCGCCGGCGATCCCCTTGGCTGCGAGATAGGATTGCAGGATCTGGTTGGTCGTGCGCGGATACACGTAATCGGTGCCGGCCAGCACGATGCGCTTCGCCGCCCCGCCATCCTCGCTCAGCAGGTAGTCGACCGCCGGGATCGCCTGCTGGTTCGGCGCCGCTCCCGTGTAGAACACGTTCCGGCTGCATTCCTGCCCCTCGTACTGCACAGGGTAGAACAGGATCCCGTTCAGCTCCTCGAACACCGGCAACACCGACTTCCGCGACACCGACGTCCAGCAACCGAACGTCACCGCCACATGGTCGACCGAGATCAGCTGGCGCGCCTTTTCCGCGAACAGCGGCCAGTTGCTCGCGGGATCCACCACCACCGGCTCGAGCTTGCGCCCCAGCACGCCGCCTTTCGCGTTCTGCTCGGCGATCAGCATCAGCATCACGTCCTTCAGCGTCGACTCGCTGATCGCCATCGTGCCCGACAGCGAGTGCAGGATGCCGATCCGGATCGGCGCACCCGACTGCGCCCGCGCCGCCGCCGCGCCCGCCGCGATGCCAACCGCCGCCCCGAGCCCGAGACGCGCAAAACCGCGGCGCGTGAGCGCCCCGTCCCCGATGATGTCCATGCTCATGACGCCGTCCCTCCCCTCTTCTTGTCCGCGGATCGCGCCGCGCGTGATGGGACATGCACACGAGATGCCATTTGCGGAAACGCTGCGTTCCTGCTCGTTCGCTTTACCGCGTGGCCGGACGGCCTACATTCCCGTCTCCACTCCGAAGGAACGTTCCGTGCCGCGATTGTCCCCCCTTGCCGCCGCCCCTGCACTTGTCGTGGCCCTCACTGCCACCGCGTCGCACGCGCAGCCCGCGCCCGCCACCCATCTCGCCGCCGACGTCAAACCCGGTCACTACGTGGTCGAGCCCGGCCACACCCAGATCCTGTTCGGCGTGAACCACATGGGCTTCACCACCTATTACGGCTGGTTGTCCGGCGCCTCCGGCACGCTCGACCTCGCAACGAAGGCCGCCGCGGACAAGCTCGCGATCACGGTCCCCACGGGCAGCGTCAAGACCACCAGCGACAAGCTCGTGGGCGAGTTGGTCGGCACCGAGTGGCTCGACGCCACGCAGTTCCCGCAGGCCAGTTTCACCTCGACCAAGGTCGTGCGCACCGGTGCCGCGACCGCCGACATCACCGGCGACTTCACGCTGCACGGCGTCACCAAGCCGCTCACCCTCCATGCCCATTTCGTGGGCGCCGGCATCAACCCGCTCGATCAGGCCTACACGGTCGGCTTCTCGGCCACCGGCACGTTCAGGCGCAGCCAGTGGGGCGTCACCAAATACGTGCCCCTGGTCGGCGACGAGGTCTCGCTCACCCTGAGCGGCGCCTTCGAAATGAAGAGCTGACGTCCCGTCACACCTGGGTTTCGTTTGCAACCCGCGCGTCCCCGGTGTAGGGAGCCCGAATGATCTCTCGCGCCCCGAACGGGTTCCGCACGCGGCACGGCTTCGGCCTGGCCTGTGTGCGTCCGCTCGGCCTCGGTCTGCGTCTTCGACTTATCCGCCCCTGAGCAACGGGCTCGTGCCCGCGTCTCAGGGGTTTAAGCCCGACTGAACGCACGCCCCTTCCTCCGCGAGGATCTGCTCGTCATGACCATCGACCATCCGAGTTTCGGCACCATCGCCGCCGACCGCGTCATCATCTTCGACACCACGCTGCGCGACGGCGAGCAGAGCCCAGGCTTCTCCATGAACATCGAGGAGAAGCTGCGCATGGCCGCGGCCCTGGCCGAGCTCGGCGTCGACGTGATCGAAGCGGGCTTCCCGGTCGCCTCTCCTGGCGATTTCGAGAGCGTCGAGCGCATCGCCCGCGAAATCCGCGGCCCCGTCATCGCGGGCCTCGCGCGCACCGGCGGTCGCGACGACATCGCCCGCGCGGGCGAGGCCGTGCGCGGCGCCGAGCGCCCGCGCATCCACCACTTCATCAGCACCTCGCCGCTGCACATGAAATACAAGCTGCGGATGGAGCCCGAGACCGTGCTCGAGGCGATCCGCCACGGCAGCGCCATCGCCCGCAACCTGGCCGCCGACATCGAGTGGTCCGCCGAGGACGGCAGCCGCACCGAGCCCGACTTCCTCTGCCGCTGCGTCGAGGAAGCGATCAAGGGTGGTGCAACCACCATCAACATTCCCGACACCGTGGGCTACGCGCTGCCCGAGGACATGGAGCGCATCTTCACCATGCTCCGCGAGCGCGTGCCGGGTGCGGACGGCGTGATCTTTTCCACCCACAACCACAACGATCTCGGTCTCGCCGTCGCCAACACGATCGCTTCCATCCGCGGGGGCGCCCGTCAGATCGAGTGCACGATCAACGGAATCGGCGAGCGCGCCGGCAATGCAGCGCTGGAGGAGATCGTCATGGCGCTCCGCACGCGCGCGGACGCGATCCCCGCGGATCACCACATCGAAACCACCCGCCTGCTGCGCACGTCAAAGCTTCTCGCCGCCATCACGGGATTTGACGTCCAGCCGAACAAGGCGATCGTCGGCCGCAACGCCTTCGCCCATGAGAGCGGCATTCACCAGGACGGCGTGCTGAAGAACGCCGCAACCTACGAAATCATGACGCCCGAAAGCGTCGGCTGGAGCAAGTCCTCGCTCGTGCTCGGCAAGCACTCCGGCCGCGCGGCCTTCCGCGACAAGCTGCGCACGCTCGGCTACGGCGAAATCGGCGACAACGCGCTGAACGACGCCTTCGCCCGTTTCAAAACGCTCGCCGACGCCAAGAAGGTCGTCTACGACGAGGACATCGCAGCCCTGATCGACGAGGAGTTCCGCGACCACTCCCGCGTGCGCTTCGTGGCACTGGATCTACGTGCCGGCTCGCGGCGACGTGCCGAGGCCGAACTCGAGATCACCGTCGACGGCGAGACGCGCACCTCCGCCGCGACCGGCGACGGCCCGGTCGACGCGACCTTCAACGCGATCCGCGAGGTGTTCCCGCACGAGGCACGGCTGGTGCTGTTCTCGATCGGCGCCGTCACCGAAGGTACCGACGCCCAGGCGCGCACCACAGTTCGCCTCGAGGAGGACGGACGCATGGTGGACGGGCAAGGGGCTGATACCGACACGATCGTGTCAGCGGCGCGAGCCTACGTGCACGCGCTGAACAAGCTGCTGGTGAAGCGGGAGCGGCGGGAGCCGGAGGCGCTTTCAGCCTGACGAAGGTCGGGGCGTCTCGTCTCAGACCTGCTGCGCGGGCAGGTTCCGCAGGACCTTGTCCAGCGTAATCGGGTAATCCCGCACCCGTACGCCGCAAGCATTGTAGACCGCGTTCGCAACAGCTGCGCCCGCACCGCAGATCCCGAGCTCACCGATCCCCTTGCTCTTCAGCGGATTTGACTTCGTGTCGAGCTCCGGCAGGAACACCGCATCGATCGCCGGAATGTCGGCATGCACCGCCACGTGATACTCCGCGAGGTCATGATTGACGAAGCTTCCGAACCTTGGATCCATCATCAGCGCCTCCTCCAGCGCTCCGCTGACGCCGAAAATCATCCCGCCGATCGCCTGCGACCGTGCGGTGCGCGCGTTCAGGATGCGCCCGGCGGTGAACACCCCCAGCATGCGTCGCAGACGAACCTCGCCGGTGTCCATGTCGACACCAACCTCGGCGAATTGCGCGCCGTAGGATTGCTGCGAGTACTCTTTCAGCGTCGAACCCGGTTCGATCGCGCCATCCGCTTCCATCCCCTCAGGACTCGCAAGTTCCGCGATCACCTTCGAGACGCCATTCGCCTCGACGCGGCCGTTGGCGAAGGTCGCCACCTCCGGGTCCAGGCCGGCCTTCCGTGCGAGCTTCCCGCGCAACACCTCGCACGCGGCAAAGAGCGCGGAACCGGAGCTCGCCGCACCGAATGACCCGCCCGAGCCTGACGCCTTTGGGAAGTTCGTATCGCCCATCACCACCCGCACCTGCGATGGCGCCACACCCATCATCTCGGCCGCGATCTGCGTCAGGATCGTGTACGTGCCCGTGCCGATATCGGTCATCGCCATGCGCACATTGACGATGCCGTCCGGCCCCAGCCGAACGCGCGCATCCGAAGGCTGCAGCGGATTGCCGCGCGTCGCACTCGCGACCCCGATGCCCACCAGCCACCGACCATCGCGCCGCCGTCCGGGCTGAGGATCGCGCACATTCCAGCCGAACTGACGCGCACCCTCCTCCAGACAGTCGATCAGGTGACGCGAGGAGTACGGAATGTGCTTCTCCGGATCCTCCGCCGGCTCGTTGCGTCGGCGCAGCTCGATCGGATCCATCGACAGCCGCTCGGCCAGCTCATCCATCGCGCATTCCAGCGCCATCAGGCCGGGCGCCTCGCCCGGCGCGCGCATCGAAGAGGCGATCGGAATATCAAGCTGCACCAGGCGATGGCGAGTCAGCCGGTTCGGCCCCGCGTAGAGTGTGCGGGTCTGCGACGCTGCCGCTTCGAAGCCCGTCTCCGTCTGCGTGTTCCCCGAGAATACGTCATGACCGATCGCGACGATCCGCCCATCCGTGTGCGCGCCGAACCGCAGTCGCTGCACCGTGTCGGACCGATGCGTGGTCACGTGGAAGACCTGCTGGCGCGTCAGCCCGACCTTCACCGGCCGCGCCAGCTGCCGCGCCGCGATCGCTGCCAGCACCGCGTCCGCATTCGCCCACAGCTTGGCGCCGAATCCGCCACCGATATAGGGACTGAGCATGCGCACATCCCCGGGCGGCATCTGCAGCGTCTTGCCCATGATGCTCTGGCCGCGGTTCAGCATCTGGTTCGCGGTCTGCAGCGTGAGCTTGTCGCCGTCCCACCAGGCAATGGTGGCGTGCGGCTCCATCATCGCGTGCGATTCCAGCGGCGTCGTATAGGTCACATCGATCCGCACCGGCGCCGCCGTGTAGGCGCTCTCGAATTCACCCACCGCACTGTCGGGTGGCTGGCCGTTGCGAGCAGGCGGCTTGGTCGCGTGCGCGAGCTCGTCGCCGATCGTGAAATGGCCAGGCTCCTTGTCGTAGGTCACCACCACCGCGTAGGCGGCGGCGCGCGCCTGCTCGAAACTCGTCGCCACCACCAGCGCCACCGGCTGGCCCCAATACTCGACGCGGTCGCTGTTGAGCACGGGATGGGCTTCCGTATGCGCGCCCGTCCCCTGCGGAGGCGCCGTCTCGTGCGTCAGGATCAGCAGCACGCCCGGCATCGCGCGCGCCGCCCGCTGATCGATCGCGCGGATGCGGCCACGCCCGATGGTGGACTGCACCACGAACCCAATTGCAACCTCGGGCGCCTGCTTGAACTCGTAGGCGTAGCGCGCGCCGCCCGTGACTTTGAGATGGCCGTCCACGCGGACCATCGGTTCGCCAACCACGCCACCATGATCGAGCGGCGTGTCGCCGACAGGCTTGTCCATCTTCATCAGGCGGCACTCAGGCTGGCGAGGGTGGCATGAAGCGTTCGGCGCGTGAGCGCGATCTTGAAATCGTTCTCGCCCTGTCCGCGCGCGCCGCGCAGCAGCTGGTCGGCCGCCGCATCGAACGCGGGCTTGCCGGGCGCCTGCCCGATCATGACGTGCTCGGCCGCCTCGACCCGCCAGGGCTTGTGCGCGAGCCCGCCGCAGGCGATGCGCGCCCCGCGGATGCGCCCTTCGCTCACATCGAGCACCGCCGCAACCGAAACCAGCGCGAACGCGTACGACGCGCGATCGCGCACCTTGCGATAGGCATGGCGCCCGGCCGGCGGAGGCGGCAGACGAACGGCGGTGATCACCTCGCCTGGCCGCAGCACGGTCTCGATCTCGGGCGTGTCGCCCGGCAGGCGATGGAACTCGGCGATCGGGATCGCACGCGTTGCCCCGTCCGCGTCCGTCGTTTCCACCGCCGCGTCGAGCGCTCGCATGGCCACCGCCATGTCGGACGGGTGCGTCGCGATGCAGCTCGCACTCGCCCCCATGATCGCGTGGATCCGGTTGAACCCGCCGATCGCACCGCAGCCGGAGCCCGGTACGCGCTTGTTGCAGGGATAGGCCGCATCGTAGAAATAGTAGCAGCGCGTTCGCTGCAGCAGGTTGCCGCCGGTGGTCGCCTTGTTGCGCAGCTGCGCGCTGGCCCCCGCGAGCAGCGCACGGCTCAGCACCGGGTAGCGCGTGCGGATCCGACGATCGGCCGCGAGATCGCTGTTGCGCACGGTGGCGCCGATCCGCACGCCGCCATCCGGAAGATCGCTGATGGCCGCAAGATCGAGCCGGTTGATGTCGACCAGCTGGCGGGGCGCCATCAGCTCGAGCTTCATCAGATCGAGCAGATTGGTGCCGCCCGCGATCACCGCCGCCTCGGCGCCGGCAGAGGCACGCGCCGCGTCGGCCACCGTCGCGGCCCGCGTATAGGCAAAACTCTTCATGCGTTCTTCCCTGCCGCCTCGCGTATCGCGGCGACGATGTTCGGGTAGGCGCCGCAACGACAGATGTTGCCGCTCATCCGCTCGCGGATCTCGTCGTCGCTCAACTCGCCGCCCGCCGCTGCAAGATCGGCGGTGACATGGCTCGGCATCCCGGTGCGCGCCTCGGCCACCATGCCAACCGCGGAGCAGATCTGCCCCGGCGTGCAATACCCGCACTGGAATCCGTCATGCTCGAGGAACGCCGCCTGCATCGGATGCAGCGTCTGGCCTGTGGCCAGCCCCTCGATCGTGACCAGACGTTCCCCATCGTGCATCACCGCGAGCGTCAGGCACGAATTGATCCGCCGCCCCTCGAGCAACACGGTGCACGCACCGCACTGCCCATGGTCGCAGCCCTTCTTCGTGCCGGTGAACGCCAGATGCTCGCGCAGAGCGTCGAGCAGAGTGGTGCGCGGATCGAGCATCAGGTGATGGGCCTGACCGTTGACGGTCAGCTCGACTGCGACCGGTCCGGTGTCGGCAACGTCCGGCGCAGTCACGGTCGCGGCCGTCGCCTGCCGCGTGCCGAGCAACACGCCGGCAACCGCCCCTGTCTCCAGAACCTGCCGGCGCGTGATCTCCAGATTACCTTCGCCGTCGCCCACGCTCGTGCCTCCGTCCGCTGGCGGCCCAACGCGCCAGCCAGCCCGCATCACCCGCGCGGGCAGATCACGATCCAGTCACCGCCAGCACCGCCTCCGCCGCCGGCCTGAGGTCGCGCGCATCACGTGGTGCCGCCTCCAGCAGGCGGCTCGCCACCCGGGCCGCATCCTCGCTCACCCGATCGCGTTCCTCCGGCGCCAGCGTGCGCAGCACACGCGGCAGCGCGAGGATGGCCGCGAACGCGTGGATGTCGCGCCCGTTGTTCCAGCGCCGCGCACTGTCGGTCGGCGCGAACCGCGCCGCACAGGTCGCGGCATCCCGCCACAGCCCCACCGCCTGCTCGGCGCGGATCGCCGCCGCCCGTGCCAGCGGCGCCTCGAACGGCAGCGTGCGCTGTTCCGCATGAACCCGGTCCACCACCTGCAGCGCCTCGCCCACGGCAGCCGCCTCGCCGCCCGGCCGCGCATGCGGCATGCCGCGCTCGCCGCGCAGGAAACCGGCCGCCTGCCGCGACGCGGCCAGCATCAGCACCGAGCACTGCGCGGGGCCCAGCCGCGGCAGCCCCACGGGGGCCAGCTCCAGCACGGCCGCCAGCGCCAGCGCGCCCACGCTGTCGTTCACCTCCGGCGCGTCGCGCTGCAGCGCGTGCAGGCACTGGCCGAACCCGCCTGCCCCCGCGCGGGCCGACAGCAGCATCGCATCGGGACTCTCGCCGCGCATGTCGTCGAGTGTCAGCCAGCGACGTGCGGCGCGGGTCACGTGCTGGGCGCGTTCGCGCAGCATTCCCCATTCGGCCACCGTGGGATCACTCCGCATCAAGGCGGCCGCGAACGCATCCGCCTGCTCGGCGAGCCTTCTCGCCTGCGGGCGCGGCAGCCGGTGCAGCAGACGCGGTTCGCGCAGGATCGCCCGGAAGGCGAGGCTCGCCGCCGAGGACGCGGGCGTCGGCAGCGGCTCCGCGTCGACCACCCGGGAGAGACGTCGGAACGGCCAGCTGATGGCCATCGGCGGCAGCAACCTCTCGATCCGGGTCAGAGCAACAAAGAGGTAGTCCGCACGCGGTCCGGCTGCAACCGCAGGCGACCGCTCCCGCTGTTCCGCTGCAGCGGGAGCTCACGGATGCCGGACCGGACGAAGATCGTGGTGGTGGGTGGCGGCGTCGCCGGGATCGAGGTGGCCTCCGGCCTCGGCACGGCGCTCGGCCGCGCGCGCCGCGCCGACGTGACCCTGATCGACCGCTCCTGGTCGCATGTGTGGAAGCCGATGCTGCACGGCTTCGCCGCCGGCACTGCGCGCAGCGACCGCGACCGGGTGAGCTTCGTGGCCCAGGGTGCCCGCCGCGGCTTCCGCTTCGCCCCCGGCGCGATCGCGCATGTCGACCGCACCCGCCGCCTGGTCGGCATCGAAGCCGTCCGCGGGCCGGACGGCGCCGAGCTGCTGCCCGCGCGCCGCATCCCTTACGACGCGCTGGTGGTGGCGCTGGGCAGCCGCGCCAACGATTTCGGGACGCCCGGGGTCGCCGAGCACTGCCTGTTCCTCGACACGATCGACGAGGCGGACCGCTTCCAGGCGCGCTTTCGCGAGGAAACGCTGCGCGCGATCGGCGGGGGCACCACGCTCAGCATCGCGATCGTGGGCGGCGGTGCGACCGGCGTCGAGCTCGCGGCCGAGCTGCACCGCGCCCGCGACATCGCGCTGGCGCTGGAGGACGCGACCCGCCGCATGACGCTCGCGGTCACCCTGCTCGAAGCCGGCCCGCGCCTGCTGCCGGCCTTTCCCGAAGCGGTCTCGCGCGATGCCGAGCGCCAGCTCCGCGCGCTCGGCATCGACGTCCGCACCGGTGCCAAGGTGGTCGGCGCCGACGACCGCGGCTTCACGCTCGACGGCGGCGGGCGCGTCGAGGCGCCGCTCCGCGTCTGGGTCGCGGGCGTAAAGGCCTCCGCCGGTGCCGACGTGTTCGGCGACCTCGCGCGCTCGCACATCGGCCAGCTGCTGGTGCGTCCGTCGCTGCAGACCACCACCGACGATCGGATCTGGGCGATCGGCGACTGCTCGCGCATCGACACGTCCCCGGTGCCCGCCACCGCCCAGGCCGCCCACCAGCAGGCGTCGCATCTCGTGCGCGAGCTCCCGCGCGTGCTCGACGGCGGCCCCGCCACGCCGTTCCGCTACCACGACCGCGGCGCGATCGTGTCGCTCGGCGACTACAACGGCTGGGGCACGCTCGGAAAATACGGCACGTTCGGCGGCGGCCCGCTGCGCGGCCTGTCGGCGCGGCTGGCGCATGACCTGCTGTATCGGCAGCACCAGATCGAGCTGTTCGGCATCGCGCGCGGGGCCGCCGCCTGGGCCGCCGACGCGCTCGACCGCGCGGTCAAGCCGGGGGTTCGGCTGGACTGATCTGTCACGGGTGAAGCCCCTCGGTTACGCACACGAGGCAGCGTCGCGCTGACAACAGCGACTCAGGCAATCGCCCCGTGCGCCGGGCTCCATGTCGAGGGTGTCTCGTCGCCATGAGTCCTCACCGCTGAGCGGCCTGTCCAACAGCCTTCCACGCCGGTCCCGGACGAGGCAAGCCCGCCAAGGCAGTCTTGCGCCGCCCTATAAGAGGCGAGCGGCGGACCATAACCCGGTCGCGGATAGCCCAACTGAGCAGACGCAGACCGCGCGCAGGCAGGCGCTGGCGACACCACGGGCGCAACATACCTATAGCCACAGGTCGGCAGGGGCGGCGCAGGCGATAGCCCGTCACCGCACCGAACGCGCCACCCCGACCGCGCCAGTCGCACCCCGGGCCACCGCCCGCCGCAGCCCCGCACTCACACCGATCAGCCCTCCACCGACGGCAGCTGGCCCGGATCCTACAAAGCGGCTCGGCCCGCGACCGCCCCACCTGCGCGCAAGAGCACCGCGAGCGATCCCGCCCGGGTGCGTCCCGCATGTCGCTGGTTTAGTACCCGCGCTGCGGCGTCGTCGCGGCCCCGCCCACGGCGCCAACGCCGGCACCCGCCAGCGCGCCGATGCCCGCCCCGGTGCCACCGCCCGCGATCCCGCCGATCGCCG
>CAXTVZ010000043.1:0-19882 GCA_964247685.1 uncultured Acetobacteraceae bacterium | reverse complement strand
GGCGGCCGTAACGGTCGCTGAGTTGGCCGAGGGCGGGGGAGAAGAGGAACTGCATGAGCGCGAAGGAGGCGATGAGGAGGCCGTAGTGGAGGGTGATGGGGGCGGGGCCGGCGAGGTGACGGAGGACGGTGGGGAGGATGGGGATGATGAGGCCTACGCCGGTCGCGTCGATGAAGGCGGCGAGGTAGAGGACGGCGAAGGCGCGGGGCATTTGGGGAGGGGCGCTTGGTTGGGCTAGGGCGTCAAGCGGGTTTGCGAAAGCAAGGGAGCGGGCTACCTCAGCCCGGATCTGGTTTTGGCCCGCGGCTCCCCTCGCAACGACTAGTGCCTTACGCTGGTAGGCTCCTGAGAACTATATCAGTGAGTATCCTACCAATGATCAACGATCCTTCTCGCCCGCTTAAAAGGTCGAAAACGCCGTCAGAATTCAAACTGCCTGATCTTATCTGATCACAAAGGTGACTGGCTAAGCCGCCTTTGATCAACTCGAGCAGATAAGAAGCAGACTTGCTCAAACCTGTCTGCGAAGACTCATCCTCCGCTGTCAAAAACCTTATTGTGGAACCTGCCCTCGCTGTATTAGGCTCAGCCTCATAGACTTGGATCAGTTTGGTTGCCACCCGCAAGACGAGGTTCCATATGCATTGGCCTCCGTCACCGAGTATCAGCTTGACTCGCTCGAATTCGATATCGATCCGCGTCGGATCAACACTCCTAAGCTGCGGCATAACTCGCTCGACGACCTGAAGCGTCTGCCAGCGCATCACCTTGTGCAAAAGTATACTTGTCCGACTTTCAAGCAGACCGCTAGTAAGTGCGTACTCAAGGCTTGAGTGTGCTACTTCAGGGCGCGTGACTTCCGACCGTGAATCTTGATGCCGGGAGTCCCGTAAATCATCAGGCCGTTCAAGTTGCGGCGCTATGTTGACAACGATTTCTGCATCCTCCGTGTGGTTACAGATTCCAAAAACCATTCCGAAGTCGAAGGTAGAAAAAAGCGATACTCTACCATACGCCTGCTTTGTAGAGGCAGACACTCCGACAGTGACGCGGTGCTCGACCATAGACGTTTCGGAACCTGCTTCTTCCATCTGGTTGTTGAAATCCCACCAGACGTGCTGATCCGAGGTTCTGCTTGTCACGTAGCCTCTAAAGGTCTCCAGAGACTCGCTGCGAGCAACAAGTGGAAAATAGTGGGCTAGGAAGGTAAGACCTACATAGCCTATCGCTCTCAGTCCCTCCTCGCCTCCAATAATCAACTCTACGTTGTAAGGCTTAGAAAAGTAGCGAACCCCTTCTGCTAGCTTTTGACTATGAACTGCGAAGCCTGCAGCGCGCTGATCGGCAAGCCACTTCTGCAACTGCTCTTCGCTCGAAAAGTGCGCTTGAACACTACGTATACCTTGCTCGAAGGTATCATTGATGACACGGGGAGCAGCCATTTTGATGTTTATGCCAGACAGGAGATAACCCTGCTGTTCGTTGTCTCCGCCGACCATAAAGCTGTGCCGCTTATCTGAATGATCCGGCCGTACACCTAGCATCGCATTGATTGAGGCGAGTTGGCGAGAAAGTAACGCAGCTAGGGGTGAGAATTCTCGGTTGTGCGTTTCACAATAAATCTTCTTGTTTACTCGCCGGCCGCCAAGAGCGGCAGGAAAAATGTGTTCTCGCGACCCGGCCTTCTCATTGCATATGATACAGTTTCTAGGTCGCATACCCATATCTTTTACCCACCCCGAGGCATCTAATTTGAGGCCGTAAGTGTGCTATTCTTTACTTTCTCGCTTGCGCGAATCCAACTCGGCCTGAAGCTCTGTTGCCCGACCTTGCCACTTGATGACAGCTGCCTTCAATTTTTCGATCCGCTCTTCTTCTTCTTCTTGAGCCCTCCGCTGAGCGACCAGTGAGGTCTGCTCCAGGGCTCCGCCTTGTGCCTTTAACTTGGCCTCGGTAGCCGCCCTAATTCTTTCCTTGTACCTCGTCAGATCGTCGGCGTGCTTAGCGGCCGCGCCAGACATTCTCTGATGAAGATGCGCGTAGCGCTCGTCTGCCTTATCAACCTCCTTGCGAAGAAGTCCGATCGTGCGATTCGCGTCGCGAAGTTCATCGGAATATCGCTTTGCCGTCTCCTTCGAGCGTTGGTGTTGCGAGATGCGCTGTGTGAGTTGAGCCTGAACCTCCGCCTTGGTTGGAGCCTTCGTGCCCGGGGCTTTTCGAGGCTTTGGTGAGCTGATGGCTGATCGCTTGCTATCAGCTTTCACGATTTTCCGTGTCGCCTTTCCTAAGTTCGTTGCCGACGTGTCAGCCGTTTTTGCCTTCGCGCCGTGGGCGTTAACAGCGCGAGTCTCCGTCGACCGCCTTTTGGTCCCCACCGCGGCTCTCGTACGATCTGTCTTCGAGCGAGCTAACGCAGTCTTCGGTTTTGCCGTGTTGGTGGGTTTAACGCCCGCTTCACGCTTCTTCACGACACGAGACATGTTCAGCCTTCTCCGATCTCGAATTCACGTTCTGCCGACTTGAGGCGTGACGGGTCGACGAGCAGGTAGGCGCCTTCATCACGAAGAACCGAAAGACGCTGTTTTGATTGCGCAACCTCATGGTAGGTCTCCAGGAGATGCTTGAACACGTTACTGGTAAGGCGCTGGCGCCCATACCAAGCGTAGAGTTCGTCACGACGAACAATCGTGTAACCACGATGGACGACCTCATCCATTCGCAACATCAACGAGTTGAGATGACGCTTTTCCTTGATCACCCGTGATCCTTAAATCGGCTACACAGACTTAGGGCGCCTTGTAGGACCCTGTCTAGGCTGATTTATCCGATAAGGGAGGCTTAGTTTCGAAGGCCGCAGTTTGCGAACAGATTTATTGCCCGATCCTTAGGGCGCTCGGCTTACGCTTGGTCGCTGTCTTGGGACCGACGCCGAGAAGGTCAGGGATCAAAGGGCCAAGGCCCTTTGCGGGTCCAGGGCAGAGCCCTGGTCTCCTTGCTTCGGCCCTGCACTGCCGCTCGCGCGTCAGTTCTTGCCGCGTTAGGGGACGAGGATGCGTTCGAGGGCGCGGATTGCGGCGGAGAGAGGGATTGCCAGGGCCGCGATCGCGGCGAGGCCGACGAAGACCATGTCGGTCGAGAGGAAGTTTGCCGCCGACAGGATTATCAAGCCGAGGCCGCTTGTGCTGGCGACCCGTTCGGTGGCGACCAGGGTGCCCCAGCCGACGCCGATCGCGGTCGCAGGCCGGTGGAGATGTCCGGCGGGGACGATGGGAGGAGGACGGCGCAGGGGGAGGCGTCGGTGGTGTCCGTAGCAGGGGGGATGTCGCTCCGTGAGGGCGACGCCTGCTTGAAGGAAGCCAGACGATGCCGAGACGCACATCTCCGGGCCGGATTGCCGCGATGCTGGGGGCGGCGGGCCTTTTTGGCGGCCTTGCCCCGCTGGCCGAGGCTGGGTCGTGGTCGCACGCCGGCCGGGCCGGGCGGACGTGGAGCGGGTCGACGTCGCATTACAACAACGGTGGCGGGAATGTCGGGGGCACGGCGAGCGTGGTGCGGCCGGACGGGCAGGCCGCGAGCGGCACGTATAATCGGAGCGTGAGCGGCGGCACGGTGTCGAGCACCGGGACCGCGACCGGGTACTATGGCGGGACGGCGACGCGGTCGACGTCGCGGACGCCGGGCGAGGGCGGCAGCGAGACGGTCACGGGGCCGAATGGCGGCACGGCGTCGGCGCAGTACACGCGGCCGCAATGATCGCGGGGGTGGCGTCGGGCGGGCACGGGCGCGGGTGGCTGGTGCGGCTCGCGGTCGTGCTGGTTTTGACGGGGCTGTGCTGCTCGGGCTGCATCCTTGCGGCGCGGCAGGCGATCCAGGGCGTGGACGGGTCGTCGACGTCGTTCGGGTCGACGAAGGCCGGCGCGACATCCTCGTCGGGGCAGGCAGCCGACTGACGCCGCCCGCACGGCGCCAACGTCGCGAGGTCCAGGAGGCCAGCCTCCTGGCGGGGTGCGGGGCAGAGCCCTGCGTCTTCCTTACTCCGCGGCGATGGTCAGCGTGATCGTCCCCACGCCCTCGACTTCGCCCACCGCGGTCTGGCCGCGCTGGATCGGACCCACGCCGGAGGGGGTTCCGGTGAAGATCAGGTCGCCGGGCTGGAGCAACATGCCGCGGGAGATCAGCGCGATCATGTGGGGGAGGTCGGTGACCATGTCGGCGAGGTCGCCGTTCTGGCGGGGGGCGCCGTCGACGGTGAGCGTGATGCGGCCGCGGTTCGGGTGGCCGATATAGGCTGACAGGCGGATGGTGCCGATGGGGGCGGAGTTGTCGAAGCCCTTGGCCCAGTCCCAGGGTTTGCCGGCCTTCTTTGCGACGGACTGGATGTCGCGGCGGGTGAGGTCGATGCCGACTGCGTAGCCGAGGACGTGGTCCAGCGCGTGGGCGGGGTCGATGTCGCGGCCGCCGGTGCCGATGGCGGCGACGAGCTCGACCTCGTGGTGGAGGTCGCGGGTGAGGGACGGGTAGGGGATGGTGCTGCCGTCGGGGACGACGGTGTCGGCGGGTTTCATGAAGAGGATCGGGTCGGTGGGGTCGACCACCCCGCCCATTTCCTTCGCGTGATCGACGTAGTTCTGGCCGATGCAGAAGATGCGGCGGACGGGGAAGCGGGTGTTGGTGCCTTCGATCGCGAGGCTGGGGATGGTGGGCTCGAAGGCGTAGTCGGTCATGGGGTGGCTCCGGTCAGATCAGGCAGAGGGCGGCGAGCTCGCGCAGGAGTGCGGGGGGCAGGGTGTTGTCGGCGGCGTGGCTGCCCGCGGCGAGGTCGCCCTCCTGGACGTCAGGGGGGGCGGCGTCGCGCTCGAGGTAGCGCCAGCCCTGGAAGGCGCGCTGGGGGCGGAGGGCGACGGGGATCAGCGTGCGGCGGACGTGGATCGCGGTGCCGCGGGTGCCGTCGTCGCGACGGATCTCGTGGATGTCGGCGATCTCCTGGCGGACCGAGACGAGGCCGGCGACCACCCAGTAGAGCGAGCCGCCGGCGACGATTTCGGGGGCGCGTTTGGGGAACTGGCGGGTGGGCACGGTGTGGGTGGGGCCGCCGCGTGCGCGGGAGGCCTGCCAGGCTTCGATGTCCTCGATCGTGTGGGCGCCGACCGCGAGCTTGATCAGATGGGCCATCGGTGGGGAGATGGACTCGTTCGGGGGGATGGGCAAGCGGCGCGGCGCTCGCCAGGATGCGGGTCATGACGGACGCGCCGAGACCAGACGCCATCGTGCTCGAGCAGGTGCAGAAATTCCACGGCACGCACCATGCGCTGCGGGGGATCGACCTGGCGGTGGCCGAGGGCGAGCGGGTGGTGGTGTGCGGGCCGTCGGGGTCGGGCAAGTCGACGCTGATCCGGACGATGAACGGGCTGGATCCGCATGATGGGGGGCGGATTTTCGTCGAGGGGATCGAGCTGACGCGGGAGCCGGCGGCGCTGGCGCGGGTGCGGCGCGAGGTGGGCTTCGTGTTCCAGTCGTTCAACCTGTTTCCGCATATGACGGTGCTGGAGAACTGTGTGCTGGCGCCGATGCGGGTGCGGGGGATGACGCGCGCGGAGGCGGAGGGGGTGGCGATGGAGCTGCTCGCGCGGGTGCGGGTGCCGGAGCAGGCGGGCAAGTATCCGGGCGCGCTGTCGGGCGGGCAGCAGCAGCGGGTGGCGATCGCGCGCGCCCTGGCGATGCGGCCGCGCATCCTGCTGCTGGACGAGCCGACCTCGGCGCTGGACCCCGAGATGATCGGCGAGGTGCTCGACGTGATGGTGGAGCTGGCGCGCTCGGGGATGACGATGGTGTGCGTCACGCACGAGATGGGGTTCGCGCGCGCGGTCGCCGACCGGGTGCTGTTCATGGATGCGGGCGAGCTGGTGGAGCAGGGACCGCCGGCCGAGCTGTTCGCGGCGCCGCGCAGCGACCGGCTGCGGGGATTTCTGTCGCGGCTGACGCATCCGGTGCTGTGAGCGGGCTCGCGGAGCCGCGCCGGTCGGCGGAGGAGGAGTTCCGGCGCGACCGCGAGGCGTTCGACGGGGCGAGCTACCTCTACAACAACGACGATGTGCGGGCGCTGATCGGGTTCGATCCGGAGGGGGCGTGGCGGCACTGGGTCGGGTCCGGGCCGCGCGAGGACCGGTATCCGAGCGGGGTGGCGCGCGCCGCACCTCGGCGGTTCGATCCGGACGCGGTGGCGCGGCCGTTCGGGCTGAACGTGTTCGGGCCGTTCGAGGCGATCAGCGGGCTGGGCACGGCGGCGCGCAACCTGGCGGATGCGGTGGCGGCGAGCGGCGTGCCGTACGAGCTGCGGCCGCACGACGTGGAGGGCATGCATGCGCGGGTGACCGAGGCGGAGGCGGCGCGGCCGTTCCGCTACGGGGTGAACCTGGTGCTCGACAATGCCGACCAGATCCGCCGGCTGGTCGGGCTGTACCCCGATGGCGCGTTCTCCGACGCCTACACGATCGCGGTGTGGGCGTGGGAGCTCGCCTCGTTCCGCAGCGACTTCTTCGCGGCGTTCGCGCTGGTGGACGAGGTGTGGCCGAACTCAATGTTCGAGCTGCGCGCGATCGCCGCGGTGTCGCCCGTGCCGGTGCATCTGATGCCGCTGCCGGTGCCGGCGGCGGTGCTGCCCGAGCGGGGTGCTGCGCGCTCGCTGTGGGGGCTGCCTGAGGCGGCGTTCGTTGTGCTGTGTCCGTTCGATGCCGGCAGCACCGAGCGGCGCAAGAACCCGTTCGCGGCGATCCGCGCCTTTCGCGCGGCGTTCGGGGACGACCCGCGGCGCATCCTGCTGGTCAAGCATCACGGTGGGGACGCGGCACTCCGCGCCCGCATCGCCGCGGCGACCGGTCACGCCGCCAACATCCGGGTGATCGCGGGACGGCTGCCCGAGCGGGAGATGCGGTCGCTGCGGGCGGCCGCGGACGCGGTGATCTCGGCGCATCGCTCGGAAGGGTTCGGGTTGAACCTCGCCGAGTTCCAGGCGAGCGGGCGCGTCGTGATCGCGACCGACGCCACCGGCAGCCGGGATTTTCTCGACGAGGCCACGGGCTATCCGGTGCGGGCGCGGCCGGCGCTGGTGGGCGTGCGCACGGGACCCTACTGCGCGGAGGCGGTCTGGGCCGAGCCGGACGAGGACGCGCTCGCCGCGCGGCTGCGCGAGGCGGCGGCCGATCCCGAGGCACGGGCGGGGCGCGCGGCCGCCGCCGCGGCGCGGATGGCGGAGGCGTTCTCTCCCGAAGCGATCGGGGCGCGGATGCGCGCGCGGCTCGAAGCGCTCGGGCTGCACGAGCGGCGGCCCGCGTCCATTGCCGCGACCGCCGGGTTCAGCACTGTCCTGCACGTGCCGCCGAATCCGGTGCGCGACGGGCTGGTCTGGCCTGCGCGGCTGCCGAAGCTGAGCGTGATCCCGCTCGCCGCCACGCGCGAGGAGCGGGCGGCGGCGGTGGCGGCGCTGGTGGCGCAATCCTATCCGTTCTGGGAAGCCTGCCTGGTGGACCGCGAGCTGCCGCCGCCCGAGGACGCGTTGGCGCGCGCGGCGCTCCGCGGCCCCGATCTGCGCGTGCGGCTGGTGGACCCGGCGGGGTGTGCGAGCGGGATCACCGCCGCGGTCGAGGCCTCGGCGGGGTCGGTCGTGCTGCTCCTGCCCGCGGGCGTGACGCTCGGGCCCGGTGCCCTGTTCGCGGTCGCCGCGGCACTCGATGCGGCCGCGCCCGCCGACCTGCTCACGCTCGGCACGGCGGGCGCGGGCGCGGGCGGCGAGCTGCCGCCCTATCCGGAGCATCTCGCCGCCGGCGTGCCCCTGCGTCCGATCGTGGCGGCCAAGGCGCTGCTGCTGGAGAGCCTCGCGGGCGGGGACGAATGGCCCGAGCTGCTCCGGCGCATGGCCGCGCGCGCGGTCCGACCGGTGCATCTGTCCGGGCGGCTCGCCACGGCCGCGCCGGACGCGTTGCCGCCGCCCCACCCGCGCCGGGCGCCGCCGCGCGTGCCGACCGACGAGACGGCGATCGCGCTGCGCTTCGCCAACGACGCGACGCTCGAGAGCTGGCGCGCGGCGCTGGGGAGCGGGCGCGGCTTCGACCTCGGCCTGGCCGAGCGCGCACCGGGCGATGTCCGCCGCCTGAGCGAACGGCTGTCGCGGGCGTGCGCCGCCGAGCATGTCGTGCTGGTGGGAGAGGGGGTGCCGCCGCCCGCGCTCGGCTGGGTCGCCACGGTCCTCGCGGGGCTGGGTGCGCCCGAGAATGGCGGCCTGGTCGAAGCCGTCGCCGCCGAGCACCGGATCTTCGCGACCACGCGGCGCACGCTGGCGCGGATCGCACGCCTCGATCCCGCGCCTGCCGGCTTCCGCGAGGCGGTGGAGCGCCTGGGCCTGCGCGTGGCGGCCGCACTGGCGCCGCCGGCGGACGCGCCGTGCGAGGACGTGGCCGGCGACGCGGAGGCGCCGCCGGATCCGCGCGCGTGGCCCGAGCTCACGCTCGAGGCGCATGTGGCCCGCGTGGCCGCTCTCGGCCTGTTCGACGCCGAGCACTATCTTGACGCCTCGCCCGACGTGGTGGCCGGCGGCGCCGATCCGCTCCGCCATTACTGCGAGCATGGCTGGCGCGAGCATCGCGCACCAAACTTCTACTTCGATCCGCGATGGTATCGCGCCCGCCACATGCGGCCGGAGGAGGGGGGCGTCGATCCGCTGCTGCACTGGGAGCGGCATCGGAATTCGGGCGTCCGGCCGTCGCGCTGGTTCGATCCGGCCCATGTCCGCGTCACGGGCCTGCTCGCGCCCGGCACCGACCCGCTGCGGTTTTTCCTCGACCGGCGCCGCCACGAGAACGTCAGCCCCGTGCCCGGCTTCGATCCGGCCTTCTATCGCGCGCGCCGCCGCGACCTCCGCTACCGCAGCACCGACCCGTTCGAGCACTACCTGCGGTTCGGGGCGGCCGAGGGCGTGAACCCGGCGGCGGGGTTCGACACGCGCTTCTACCGCGCGACCCAGATGCGGCGGACGGACGCCGCCGATCCGGTGCTGCGCAACCCGCTGCTGCATTACGGCGAGCGCCGCGGCATCGCCGACGTCGTCACCAGCCAGAACGCGGCGCTCCGCCTGGCGATCGCGCGGTTGCGGGCGCGGGGCGAGCCTGCCATCGGGCTGGATTTCGCCTGGTATGACGGGCTGCCCACCGGTGTCGGCGCGCTGCGGACCTATCTCGCCGACCCGACGCTGGCGATGCCGTTCCGGCTGGCTTTCGCGAACGAGGCGATGGTGGCGGCGAGCTTCGACCCGCGCCTGCTCGCCGGCCTCCGTCTTCCCTATGACGACCCGGCCGACGACGCCGACATCTGCGCGCGGCTCGCCGAATGCTTCGGCGACCCGCGCTGCCTGCGCCGGGACGACCGGCCGGTGTTGGCCTTCGTGCGCCGCGGCGGCGGGGTCGCGCTCGAGCGTTTCGCGCACCGGATCACGGCGCATCTGGCGGCCCGCTTCGCCGTCGTACCGGCACTCGTGTTCCTGCCGTGATCCCCGTGCTGTGATGCCGGCGCTGTGATCCCCGTGCTGTTCCGGGACGCGCGGTTCGCGGTGCTCGACAAGCCGGCCGGGATGCCGGTCCATCCCGCCCGCAACGCGCCCGGGCCGAGCGTCGAGGATTGCTTCGCCGCACTGGGCCGCTTCCGGGCGGGACCCTGGCTCGCCCACCGGCTGGACCGCGACACCGCGGGCTGCCTGGTGGTGGCGCTGAAGCGGGCAGCACTGCTGGCGGCGCAGAGCTGCTTCGCGCAGGGGCGGGCGGAGAAGACCTATTGGGCGGTGGTGCGTGGCGGGCCGTTGGCGGAGTCTGGCACGCGCCGGAGCCGGCTTGCCCGCGTCGAGGCCGACCGCGCCTGGCGCATGGTGGAGCGTGCGGATGCCGGCGATCCGGCCGAGACGGCGTGGCGCGTGCTCGGCCGTGGCGGGGGGCTCGCCTGGCTCGAGCTCAGGCCCCGCACGGGCCGCACCCACCAGATCCGCGTGCATTGCGCGGCCCTCGGGTGCCCGATCCTGGGCGACCCGGTGTATGGCGATGGCAGGTCCGACGGGCCGCTGCACCTGCTCGCGCGGCGGATCGCGTTGCCGCTCATTCCCGCGATCGAGGCGGAGGCGCCGCCGCCGTTGCATATGCGCGAGGCGCTGGCCGTCTGCGGGTTGGTAGAAGGCCAGGGGCTCTGCCCCTGGACCCCGCTGGGGTCTTGACCCCAGGCCCCATTTTATTTGGCAGGTCCAGGACTGCTTGTCCTGGCGGGGTCAAGGGGCGGAGCCCCTTGCCTTCCTGAGATGCGCCTCGAGCAGATCGAGGTTCCGGAGGTTCGCCTTGAACGCCATGTCGAACAGGTCGCCCACGATCGGCACCAGCCCGCCCCCGAACTCGATCGCCACGTTCGCCAGCATCCGGCGCACCAGCGCGGGCGGCGCGCCGAGCTGGCGCGCCTGCCACACGATGATCAGCGACAAGCCCGCGAGCGCGGTGTCGCCGCCGCCCGGCAGGAGGCCGATCACGCTGTTCAGCCCGAAGCGAAACCGCGTCCCCGGCACGCGCGCGGCACCGTCCAGCAGCCAGGCCATGCGCCGCATCATCGCGAGGCGCCGCGCCGCCGTCGGATCCATTCCCCTGAAAGCCGCGTCATCCATGCACGGCTGCAACACCGCGACACCGAGACGCGTTCCCGCCCGACTCTCGCGGTCGCGTCCGCTTGATGCGGGGCGGTGATTGGGCGAGGACACACGGTGCCGGAGACCAGCGGGGCGATGCGTTTGACCAGAGCTTCGGCCCCGATCCTCGCCGCCCTGCTGATGCTGGCGGCCCGGCTGTTGCTGGCGGCCCCGCTGTTGCTGGCAGGCTGCGACGCCGACACCACCGCCACCACCACGGCCGCGACCACGCCGCCGCACCCGCGGATCCCGATCCAGCGATTCCTGCCCGAGCCCGCGCCACCCGAGCCCCCGCCGCCCACGCCTGCACCCGGCGCGCCCGCGCCCGCCGACAACGCCGCTGCCGGGCAGCCGCCCGAGCGCGAGAACGACCCGTCCGCCCCGCTCGATACGCCGCTCTGCGGGCGCGCCGAGCGCGAGGCGATCGCGGCCAGCACGGCCGTCTCGCCGGAGGTGATCCCGGCCGCCGGGGCCTGCGCGGAGACGGCGTGCTTCGACCCGCTCACGGACACGTACATTGGCGCCGACGGTGCTCGTCATGTCTGTCAGGAATGAGGTGGCGGCGAAGGTGGCCGCCCGAACGGAGACAGCGATGATGCGTTTCGTGATCGGACCGACGGTGGCGCTCCTGCTGGGTGCCGCCATCCCGCTCGCCGGTGCCGCAGCCCAGGGGTCGTCAGCCCAGGGTTCGTCAAACCCGGGTTCGGGCCCTGCCGGACAGAACGGGAGCAGCGTCGCCTCGCAGGCGCGCCGGGCTCCCACGACGACGATGCCACGCAGCACCGCGGTGCAGGACCGCGAGCTCGACCAGATCGGCAACAAGCTCCTGAAGGAAACGCCGAAGAACCCGCCCCAGGACAATGCCGCGACCGGCGGCGGGCTCGAACCACCGCCGCACTGAGGCGGGGCGCACGCGTCATGTCGTCGCTGACCGGAACCGCGGCCGGGCGCACGTGGTCGCCGGCGGCCGGTCAGCGTGTCGTCCGCGAGACCGTCCGGCTGCCCGCCTGGGTGCCCTACCTGCTGCGCGTCTCGGCGGCCGGCACGATCGCGCTCTACCTCGCCTTCGCGCTGCAGCTGCCCACGCCCTATTCGGCGCTCACCACCGTCTACATCGTGGCCAACCCGGTGCGCGGCGCGATCGTGTCCAAGAGCGTCTGGCGCATCGTCGGCACCCTGATCGGCGCCGTGATGGCGATCATCCAGACCGCGCTGCTGGCACAGAGCCCGCTGCTGTTCGACCTCTTCATCGCGGTCTGGATGGGACTGTGCTGCGGTCTCGCCAGCCTGCTCCGCTTCTTCACCTCCTACGGCGCGGTGCTGGCCGGCTACACGGTGGTGATCGTCGATGTGGGCGTGTTCGCGCATCCCGAGAACGCGCTCGCCACCGCGCTCTTCCGCATGTCGGTGGTGGTGCTCGGCATCGTGGTGTGCGGGATGGTGTTCCTGCTGACCCAGCGCGGCACCGAGCCCGAGGCGTTCGAGGCGGCGACCGGGCATCTGCTGGCGGATGTCGCGAACCTGATCCGCCGCGCGCTCGCCGAGCGCCCCAACGAGGCGCTCCGCAACGAGCGTCGGCTGCTGGCCGGGCGCATCACCGCGCTCGAGCAGGACATCGTGTATGCCGGATCGGACAACATCGCCGTGCGGGCGCGCGCGGTGGCGCTGCGGGTCGCCGGCACGCGCCTGCTCGGCGCGCTCACGAGCGGTTTCCACGCCGCCGAGCGGCTGGGCGAGGCGAGCCGCTTCAGCGCGCTGTTCGATGCCGCCCTCGAGCGCGCGAGTGCGTCGGCGCTGACCGATCGCTCCGCCGCCGCTGCGGCGATCGAGCAGGCGACGGCGGAGCTCGCCGGCCGCCGCGGCGAGGCGCCCCATCTTGAGGCCGGCGACCTGGACACGCTCGGTGCCGAGGAGCAGGCGCGCGACACGCTCGAGCGCCTGGGCCGGGCGCTGGCCGTGCTCGGCAATCGCGGACGGCAGCGCCTGCCGCGGCTGGTGCCGTTCCTCGACTGGTCGGGCGCGCTGCGCAACGCGATCCGCGGCTTCCTGGTGGTGGCGATCGCCTGCCTCGGCTGGTACGTGACCTACGCGCCGGCCGCGCCCACCCTGCTCGCCTACCTGGTGCCGGCCGCCGCCCTGCTGTCGACCACGCCGAGCCCCGGCCTGGCGGCGGCGCGCTTCGCCCAGGGCTCCACCGTCGGCACCGTGGTGGCGGTGA
This sequence comes from uncultured Acetobacteraceae bacterium, assembly GCA_964247685.1. GTDB lineage: Bacteria > Pseudomonadota > Alphaproteobacteria > Acetobacterales > Acetobacteraceae > CAXTPV01. Next base: position 6,959 of record CAXTVZ010000043.1, on the reverse strand, counting down.
TCGTGCAGGCCTTCATTCTGCCGCAGGTCACGGGGTTTCCGCTGCTGATGGTGGTGCTGCTGGTCACCGCGGCACCGGGGATCGCGTTGCAGCCGGACCTGAAATGGGGTGGGGCGGCGTTCAGCTATCTCGTGTTCATGAACACGCAGATCGCGGTGACCAACCCCCAGGATTTCAGCCTCTCGGGCATTCTCGAGAACGCGGAGATGTATCTGCTGGGCAATGTCGCGCTGATCCTGGTGTTCCGGATCCTGCTGCCGCCCGACCCGGCGCGGGCCGCGCGCAACCTGGCGCGCTCGCTCGCGGCCTCGGCCTCGCGGCTCGCGCGGCGGCGCTTCCTGCCCGACCCGCTGACCTGGGAGAACACGCAGCTGCAGAAGATCCTGCGCTACGGCCAGCGGCTGGACCAGCTTCGCACGCCGCGGCGCAGCGCGCTGATGGCGGAGGCCACGGCGGCGCTGATCCTGGGCCGGATCGTGCTGCAGCTGCGCCTGCTGGTGCGGCAGCGGGGGCTGCCTGCCACTGTCGCGGCGGCGGCGGAGGCGGGGTTGCGGAACCTGCACCATCTCCGCCAGGCGCCGCTCGAGCGCGCGGCCGCGGTGGAGCGGAACGCGGCGCTGGTTGCGGGCGAGGCCGCCGGAGATGCCGGCGCCGGGGAGATTTTGCGCGTCGCGGCCCTGCTGCACGAAGCGGCGCGCCTGCTGGGCGAGCATGCGACCTATTTCGATCGCAACACCACGGTCGCGGGGGTCGGGGCGTGAGCAGGGGAAGGCCAGGGCTCTGCCCTGGACCCGCCAAGGGCGAGCCCTTGGAACCCATTTGTCCGACTGGTCGAGGGGATCCAAGGGGCTCGCCCCTTGGCGGGTCCAGGGCAGAGCCCTGGCCTTCTTCCCCGCCATGCTGAGCGAAGTCGACATCGCGGGCATTTACGTCGCCCCCATTGCGGTCTACGCCCTCGCGGCCCTGCCTCCGCTGCTGGCGCTGCGCTGGCTGTTCTGGCGCACGGGGGTGCTCGACCGGGTCTGGCACCCCGCTTTGTTCGAGTTCGCGATCTATCTCATCGTGCTCGCCGCGCTCATCCTGCTGGTCTGACGGGACGCACCCCTCGCATGTACGCGCTTCGCCTCCTGTTCCGTGTGGTCACGACCCTGGTCGTGGTCGGGGTCGCGGCGGTCATGATGGTGGCGCTGTGGAACGCGTACATGATCTCGCCCTGGACCCGCGACGGGCGGGTGCGGGTGAACGTGGTCGACATCGCGCCCGAGGTGGCGGGCACGGTGGTGCAGCTGCTCGTCCATGACAACGAATACGTCCACAAGGGCGACGCGCTGTTCGCGCTCGATCCGGCGCGCTACCGACTGGCGATCGCCAGCTCGCAGGCCCAGCTCAGCTCGGCCGGCGAGCAGCTCCGGCTGCGCGAGAGCGACGTCCGACGGCGCCAGGGCCTGGCGGGGATCGTCTCGGCCGAGGAACAGGAGCAGTTCCGGTCGCAATCCGCGGTGGCGCAGTCGAGCGTGGACGCGGCGCAGGTGGCGCTGGATACGGCGCGGCTGAACCTGCAGCGCTCGGTGGTCTACGCGCCGGTGAACGGGTTCGTGACCAACCTGCTGCTCCGTGTCGGCGACTACGCCGGGGCGGGCGCCACCCGGATCGCGCTGATCGATGCCGACAGCTTCTGGATCTACGGCTATTTCGAGGAGACCAAGCTCGCGCGCGTGCATGTGGGCGACCCGGCGCGGATCCGGCTGATGGGCTACCGCGAGCTGCTGGCCGGCCATGTCGAGAGCATCGCGCGCGGCATCAACGACCAGAACGGCACGTCCGACCGGGTGGGCTTGCAGGATGTGAGCCCGGTGTTCACCTGGGTGCGGCTGGCGCAGCGCATCCCCGTGCGCGTGCATATCGACAGCGTGCCGCCGGGGATCGTGCTCGCGGCCGGCATGACCGCGTCGGTCGCGGTCGGCGAGGAGGCGCGCCATCCGCGAGGCGTGCTGACGCAATGGCTCGAGGACCATCTTTGAGTGAAGAGGGGCTCTGAGTGCCGCGTCGCCCGTGTGCCGCCGTGCTCGCGGCGGTCCTCGCCGGCTGCACGGTCGGGCCGAGCTACGTCGCCGACCGGCCGACGCTGCCGGCGGCGTTCGGCGAGCATCCCGCCACGCCCGCCGAAGTGGCGCGCACCGAGGCCGAGCAGCGGGCCTGGTGGGCCAGTTTCCACGACCCGTTGCTCGACGCGCTGGTGGAGCAGGCGATCGGCGGCAATCTCGAGCTCCGGGCGGAGGCGCAGCGGATCATCGAGGCGCGCGCGGCCCGCAACGAGGAGCGCGCCGCGTTCTACCCGCAGGTCGACTTCAACACCGAGTTCGCCGAGCAGCATTTCTCGTCGACCGTCGAATACCCGCCGCTGCCCAACGCCAACCTGTTCAACCGCCAGTATCAGGGCGGGCCGCAGATCTCGTGGGAGCTCGACGTGTTCGGCCGCATCCGCCGCGAGGTGCAGGCGCGCGACGCCGAGCTGCAGGCCACCATCGAGGAGCGAAGCGGCGCGCTGGTGAGCCTGCTGGCCGAGCTCGCCAACCAGTACATGACTCTGCGCTCGGCGCAGGCGCGTCTGCGGATCGCGCAGGACGACGTCCGCATCGCCGCCGACGGGCTGCAGCTGACGCAGCGCACCTTCGCGCAGGGGCTCGGCACCACGCTGCAGATCGCCCAGGCGCAGGGGCAGCTCGACACGGTGCGCGCGGAGCTCAGCCCGCTGCACACGGCGATCGAGCGGGCGGCCCACGCGATCGGCGTCCTGACCGGCCAGCTGCCGGAGCGGGACGTGGCGATGCTGGAGACGCCGGCGCCGATGCCGGCGATCCCGGCGCTGCCCGCAGCCCTGCCCTCGATCGTGATCGCGCGCCGGCCCGACATCCGCGAGGCGGAGCGGCGCTATGCGGCTTCGGTGGCGCGGGTGGGGGTCGCGGTCGCGGACCTGTATCCGCGCTTCAACCTGCCGCTCTACGCGCTGCCGGAGTCGAGCGAGATCCACACGCTGTTCTCGAGTGCCAGCCTGGTGTGGCAGGCGGCGATCGCGATCGACGCGCCGCTCTACACCGGCGGCCGCCTGCGCAACCAGGTGATCGCGGCGCGGGCGGAGGCGGAGGATGCCAGGCTCTCCTACGAGCAGACCGTGCTGCGGGCGTTCGGCGAGGTGGAGGACGCGATCAGCGCCTATCGGGACGATGCGATCCGGCTGGTCGAGCTGCGGCGCGCGGCGGCCGACAACCGGCTGGCGCTCACCCGTGCGCAGGCGCTGTACAGCCACGGATTGTCGGGCTTCCTCGACGTGCTGACGGCGGAGCGGTCGGTCAGTGCGGCGGACGACGCGCTGGCGCTGGGGCAGCTGGCGCTGACCACCGATGCGGTGGCGCTGTTCCGGGCGATCGGCGCCGGCTGGCAGGGGGTGGACTGGGACCGCCCGGAGCTGCCGGTCTCGCCCGCGCTCGAGATCGAGGCCGCCGCGGCCGCGCGCGCCACGGCTCCGCCGCCGGCGCCGCTGCGGCCGCGGGATCTTCAGCCACCGCCGCGATAGGCGCCGCCCCACAGCACCGGCCCTTGCGGCAGCCCGGTGGGCGATCCGCCGGTCCGTTCGAGGCTCATCAGGATCTGGCCGGCGCCCGCGGGGACGCGGTCGGCGGCCACCACCGCCACCCCGTCGCGCAAGAGTCCCAGGGCGACCGGGGCCGTGGCGTGTTCCGGCAGCGACCAGAGCTCGTAGTCGCGGCCCGCGGGCGCCGCGAGCGTGCCGACGGCGCGGATCACCAGGCCGCCGCCGGGTTCGCGCAGGGCGACCAGCACCGGGGCGCCCGCGGTCTTGGGCAGGAGGGCGGCCACCGGCACGGGCTCGGGGGCCGGCCGCCGCTCCAGCAGGACCACGGCGGCGATCGAGGCGGCGAGTGCGAAGCCGAGCACGCCCGCGCCGAGCGGACGGGTCCAGCTTCCGGGGCGCGACGGCGGCGCGGCGGCCGCTATGCCGGTTCCGAACGCGCTCCGCTCGATGCGTGCCCAGAGGCTCGCGGGGGGCTCCACGGGGGCGAACGCGACGGCCATCGGCGCGAAACGCCGCTCCCACGCCGCGAGCGCGCCGGCCAATGCAGGATGGCCCGCCAGCTCGGCCTCGAACGCGCGCCGCTCCGCGGGATCGCCGAGTCCGAGCACGTATTCGCCGGCGCGGAGATCGTCGTCCGCGGGGCCGGTCTCGATGCTGTCGCTCAAACCGCGGCACCCGCGTCGAGGCAGTGGCGGAGGGCGGCCAGGGCGCGGCGCACCCAGGACTTGACCGTGCCCAGCGGGGCCTTGAGATGGGCGGCGAGCTGGCCGTGCGACAATCCCTCGAAGAAGGCGAGCGCCACGGCCTGCCGCTGGGTGGGCTCGAGCGTTTCGAGGCAGGCGTGCAGCGCGCGCGCGTCGTCGCGGCCGACCAGTACGGTGAGCGCGTCCGGCTGTTCGTCGACGAGATCGGACATGTCGGCGTCGGTGTGTTCGCGGGTGGTGCGCCGCTTCGCGTCGATCGCCCGGTAGCGCAGCAGGGTGGCGAGCCATGCTTCGGCCGTGCCGCGGGCGGGATCGAAACGGGCGGCGTTCTGCCAGAGCTGCAGGAACGTGTCGTGCACCACGTCGGCGGCGACCGCATGCGAGCGCGTGAGCCGGAGTGCGATGCCGTAGAGCCGGGCTGATTCGCGCCTGTAGAGGATCCGGAACGCGGCCTTGTCCGCCATGCCGCAACGCGCGATCAGCGCGCCGAGCTCGTCAACCGCGGTGTCCACCAGGCCGCTCTCCCACCGATCGCGCCCGACCCTAGCCGGACCATGCGCCGATGACGAGCGGGGGCGTGTCGGGGCGGGACATGCGATGGTCGCGGACATGCCGGGTCTACGCGGGCGCGCTGCCAATAGATGCGGCGGGAAGAGTTGTTCTTTCTTGAAAGAAAGAACCAAAGAACTTCTGTCGGTTTAGAACTCGAACTGCGCCAGTGGTGCGCCAAGCGGGTAGAAGTCTTTTTGCTTCTTTTTCTTCAGAAAAAGAAGATCTTCACTTACCTTCCGACGCCAGAATGGTTTGGCAAACCCGGCGGGGCGCCCGGCGGGATCAAGGGGCAGAGCCTTCTGCCTTTCTCGCGTATGATCGGTGCATGACCCGCCACCTGGCCGAACTCCTCTTTGCAACGTTCGTGGCGCTCCTGGCACTCGCCCCGCGCCTCACGCGCCCGCTTCCCCACTGGGGCCGCGTGGCCGTCCGGTTCACCGCGTTCGTGCTCCTGACCGTGGCCGTCACGGAGACGCTCGGCTCGCCGATCGCGCCCTCCTTCGGGCCGCCGCACACCGATCTCCGCGTCTGGGGGCAGGCGATCGAGACGGGCTGGCTCGCGAGCCTCGCGCTGCTCGCAGTGGCGATCGTGCGGCTCGTGATCGTGCTCGAGGGCAAGCCGCGCGAGACGCGGATCGTGTCCGACCTGATCGCAGCCGCCATTTTCGTCTGCGCCGGTCTCGCGGTCACCAACCTGGTGTTCGAGCTGCCGGTGCGCGGGCTGCTCGCGACCTCGGGCGTGGTCGCGATCGTGCTGGGCCTGGCGCTGCAGAGCACGCTCGCCGACGTGTTCTCCGGCATTGCGGTGGGCATCGAGCGCCCCTACAAGCCGGGCGACCTGCTCTGGGTCGAGGGCTCGATCGAGGGCGTCGTGCTCGAAGTCAACTGGCGCTCGACCCAGCTCAAGACGGGCGACCACAACGTCGCGATCATCCCCAACAGCGTGATCGCCAAGGCCAGGCTGATCAACCGCAGCAAGCCCACGCCGCTGCGCACCGACAGCGTGACCGTCCGGCTCGACGCGTCGGTGCCGCCGGACCGCTGCACCGAGCCGCTGCTCGCGGCCGCATTCACCTGCCGCACGCTCGGGCCCGCGCCGGCGCCCTCGGTGGTCTGCACGGGGCTGGCGGGGGACGGCAACAGCTACGAGGTCAACTTCGTCGTGCCATCGACCGCGTTGCTGCAGAGCGCGCGTGCCGAGCTCTTCCGCGAGGTGCACCGCCATCTTCGCACCCAGGGGATCGCGTTCGCGGTCCCGAGCGCCGTCGCCGTGACGGGGGGCGCCGCGTGGGGGATCGACGAGCTGCTGGGCAGCTGCAACCTCTTCGGCGGCGTGCCCGCGGAGGACCGCTCGGTGCTGGCGACCCATTTCGTGCCCGTGGACTGCGCGGTGGGCGACACGCTGCTGGTCGAGGGTCAGATGACGAGCGGGTTGTTCGTGATCGCCGCGGGCGCGTTGGAGATCACGCGGCTCGTGCAGGGAAGCACGGTGGTGGTGCACCGGATGGGGCCGCTGGAGACGATTGGCGTGCTGGGCTTCATCACCGAGAAGCCGTCGCAGGCCACGGCCACGGCGCTGACGAACGTGCGCGCGTTCCGGCTCGACTGGGACAGCCTGCGTGCGGCGCTCGGCGTGCACCCGGAGCTCGGGGGAGCGCTCGAGGACATGGCCCACCGGTCGAGCGCGATCCTGCGGGTCGAGGCGGATGGACGCGAGGCGAACGAGATGTCGCGGCCGGAGGTGTTCACGGCCCGGCTGCGCCATTTCCTCGGTCGCCTGGCGGCGTAGGTCGTCGCGTCAGACCGGTCGCGCGACGTAGTGGCCCGGGCGCCAGACGTAGCGGACTCCGTTCCAGGCCCAGTGCCCGCGGCGCCAGACGTAGTAGACGCCCGGCGGGGGCGGCACGACCTCGACCACGGGGGCAGGCGGCGGCGGTGGCCCGGGTGGAGGTCCGTAGACGCAGCCGGAGAGCAATCCCGTCAGCAGGAGTGCTGCGCCTGCGCGCCTGATCGTCTGGATGTCCAACATCGTTCGCACCTCGAGAGGAAATCATCTTTGCCGGCGGGTGTGGCGGATTTGTGGCTGAGGGAAGGCAAGGGGCTCTGCCCCT
>CAXTVZ010000042.1:0-20060 GCA_964247685.1 uncultured Acetobacteraceae bacterium | reverse complement strand
AATGGCACTGCCACTGGCACTGCGGGCAACGGGGGCACGGGCGCCGCGGGCACGGATGCTGGCAGAACGGGCGCCGGCAGAACGGGCGTCGGCAGAACGGGCGCGAGCGTGGCTGGGACCCGCGGGACAGGTGGGGCCGCCGCCACGACCGCACGCGGCGGCGCCGGCAGCATCAGGGCTGCGGCCCCGTCGGGCAGTGCCGCGCGCAGCGCGGGCGCGAGCACGCTCCAGCCCGCATCGGGCGCAACCCGATGGCCGGTGACCAGCTGGCCCAACTCGCCCACGCCCGCGCCATGGCCGCCGACCACGGCCAGGTGGAGACCGGCCGGCAGCCGGCTCTGCAGCAGCGTCCGGGTGCTGTCGATCGTCTGGCCGTGCAGCAGCTCAAGATCGGCCAGCACCTTCCGCCTGCTGGAGGACTAACGCCGCCCCATGCTCGATCGCCCCCAAACGATCGGTCGTTTCCGCGTCCTCGGCTTGCTGGGCCGCGGGGCGATGGGCGTCGTCTACAAGGCGCACGATCCCGAGATCGACCGCGTGGTGGTGATCAAGCTGATCCGCGCCGACCTTCTCGATGGCGAAAGCCGCGTGCATTACCTCGATCGTTTCAGGAACGAGGCCCGCAGGGCGGGTCGTTGCATCCATCCCAACATCGTGGGCATCCACGACCTGTCGAGCCACGAGGGCAACCCGTTTCTGGTGCTCGAATTCGTCGAAGGTCGCGATCTCGCACGCGCGCGCGCGGCGGTGGGCGAGGTGGACGCCGCGGTCGCCGTGATGCGGAAGGTGCTCGCGGCACTGCACTACGCGCACGGCTTCGGCGTGATCCACCGCGACATCAAACCCGCGAACATCATGCTGGCCGGCGACCAGGTGAAGGTGACCGATTTCGGGATTTCGCGGGCGCTCTCCGCAGAGGCGACCATGAGCTCGGTGCTGGTGGGAACACCCTGCTACATGTCGCCCGAGCAGTGCCTCGGCCAGGCCGTGGACGAGCGCAGCGACCTGTTCTCCGTGGGCAGCGTCCTCTACGAGTTGCTGTCGGGACAACGCGCCTTTGCCGCGGCCAATTTCGTGGCCACCATGCACCGCGTCATGCACGAGCATCCGCAGCCGCTCGCAACGCTGCGGGCGGGGTTGCCGGCGGCTCTGGTCGCGGTGGTCGACCGCGCGCTCGCCAAGCGCCCGGCGGACCGCTACGCGACGGCAGCCGAGATGGAGGCGGCATTGGCCGCGGCGGCGCTCGCGCCGCTCATCGGTGGCGGCCCGGTGCCCGCCCCTGCCCCCGCCGCAGCCGACGAGGACGGCACGGTGATCCGCCTCGACGCCGCCGTGCGGGCGCCGGAGGCGGCGTCCTCCCTGTCGCGCACGTCGTCGAGCACCCTGCAGGCGATCGAACGTCAGCTGGCGCATCATGTAGGTCCCGTTGCGCGCCGCTTTCTGCAGCGCGCCATGCTGGACGCCACCTCGCCCGACGACCTCTGCCAGCGCCTGTCGCAGACGCTGCCACCCGGCGCCGACCGCGACCAGTTCGCCCGCCTCGCTCGCGAGACGCTGCGGCGCGACGAGGCAATCGCGAACGCGCCGGCCGGCGGCGCAACCGCACCAGGCGGACTCGACAAGGCGGCCGTGGCGCGCCTGCTGCAAGGACCGACGGAGGTGCTGGGTCCGATCGCACCGCGGCTCCTGTCGCGGATGTTGGCGGATGTGGAGGATCTCGACGCGCTGCAGGCGCGGTGCCTCGACCATATCGGCCGGGCCGATGAGCGCGAGCGGTTCAAAAGGTTCGTGTCGTCCTAAGTTAACCGCGGCTGAACTCGCGCCCGAACTCACGATGGGTAAGCCGGGGCTTTGCATCTCCGGCCGTTCTGCCACGTTCCGGGCAGACAACCAAAACGATTTCGCCCCATCTCAGGCGATGCACACGGCAACGTCCACGAAGGGATCTACCACACCGGCCTGAAGGACCTCATGCGCTGGATCAGTCGGCGATCGAGCTGACCGAGCGCCAGGTTGAGCGGCGCGAGCACTACCCCGACATGCGCGCCCGGCTCGAATCGCACCGTCGCGAGTCTGAAGAGCAGGCGCGTCGCCTCGAGACCATCATGAACCGGCACGGTGTCACGCCGTCGGCAGGGCGCTTACGCTAAGTCGGCTAACTCGTATCGTGCAAACTCGGGTAGTTGCGCTCATTCCAACTCAGCTCTGATAGCTCTCACTGGCAGCAAGTGGCGCGAGCACCCGGTATCGCAGCTCGCCCTCATCCCAGGTCGGGTCGTCAGCCCCCTGGATCTCGAGACGGCTTGCCATGCAACGGCTCCGTAACCATTATCATGGCTAGCTGAGCATATTATCCAGGGAAGTGAAATCACCCAGCTACATCGTTGACCTGTCTATGTTCTTGATACGAACCGCACCGCGAAACGTGCCGATCGGCGCAGCCGCTTGTTCCCGACGCTCGCCAGCACCTCCACCAGCCGCAGCGGCCGCGTGGTCCCCCAGTGCTCCCGCAGCCAGAGCAGTGCGGCCGGGTCGTCGGCGCCGAGCGCGAGGATCCGCGCCGGCACCGGGACCAGCCGGTGCAGATTGAACGGGCAGCGACCTGAGCCGTCCCACAAACGGAGCACCCGCTCCTGCCGCCAAGCGAGCACCTCACGGAGCTCGCGCGCGAGAAGTCGGCCTCGATCCCGGCGCTCGCCATCGGCGCGAGCAGCCGCGTCTCCTCGTGTTCGAGGTCGAGGTGCCACGGGGCCGCGTTGGTGCCGCGGGCGGCCGAACGGAAGCGGTCAACCGTTCCCGCCGGCCCGCTGATCGTCACTGTATCCAGAGCCAGTCGATCTCGCCGGCGGCCGCCGAAGTCGGCTCTAATGCCGGGGCAGGTGCGGCCTCTCTGATCGCCGCCATCGCTACAGCTTCAGCAGACGAGCGGGGGTTGTCGGTGGTGATCTTCGCGCGGCGTCGATAGCCGCGCGTGGATCGGAGATCCGCATGACGAACATGCGCCTGCACCTGCTCGTCGACGGCGCCAACGCTATAGGCCTCGGTGATGAAGCAGCCCGCAGCCCGTGCGATGATAGCCGCTCGCTCTCGTGGACGGTGAGCTTCGCGCGGGCGCCAGCTGCAGCAGATGTAGCGCATGCCGTCCGCGCTCAGTCGATCCCCGGGCCTTCCGCTGGAGGCGACGCTGCGGAACACCGCGCCGCGGGTGATTTTGGCGCGCCGCAGCCACGCCTCCAGCGCCCGCACCGGGCAGGTCTCGCTCAGACGGCCCGCCTCGTCTTTCAACCGGGGAACGACGGTGTCGGCCCCCTCCCCTTCCTGGTCGGTCTTCGAGCTCGGGAGGTGGACGGTGACGTCCTTCGCGTGCTGGTGATGAAGGGCGTGAGCAGCGCCACCGCGGCCGACGGCATCATGACGCCGCTCCCCTGCAGCACCGACTGCAACGCCCCACGTCGCTGAGTCCGGCTCTCCAGCGCCGCAAACTAGATGTCGAGCCGCTTCGCGGCTTGGTGCAGCACAGCCCCGGCCGTCACGGCGGCCAGAGCCCAGAACGCCGTGCGGTGGCGATCCGTGAACATCTCCCAACTGCCTGTCTTGGCACGGCTGTCGAACCGACCATGCGACCCGTAAGCGCCGCGGACCGGCTCATACAGGTTCGCCGGCGCATCGGAACCGAGCGGTGTGTCCGTCAGCTGCCCGCTATAGCCGGTCTTGGCGAGGTATTTGTCGATCAGGCCAGGCGCGATCCGGTTCGCAAGGATCGCCTGAACGGTCGGATAGCCGACCCAAATCTGCCGCCGCCGGTGCGTGGCCGCAAAGAAAATCGCGCGTGCAGGCACTTCCGGCTGGTAGATTGGCGCCACCGGCTTTGCCTTCTTGCCCATCTTGTTCATGGCCCAGTCGAATTGCGGTGTGTTCACCGCCGGCAGATCGACCATGGTCAAGTGCACCTTGAGCTTGTCGTGCAGGATCTCTGACCGCAAGCTGTCGGTGAAGCCGCGGATCGCGAACTTCGCGCCGCAATAGATCGACTGCAGCGGCACCGACCGGTAGCCGAGTGCGGAGCCGACATTCACGATGGTGCCGCGATTGCGCTGCCGCATTCGTGAGAGCGCCGACATCGTTCCGTGCACCTGGCCGAGATAGGTCACGCGAGTGCCGCGCTCGAATTCCTCCGGCTTCAGTTTGGAGACAGGCGCGAAGACGGTTGCCATCGCCACGTTGACCCAGACATCGATCGGACCGAGCTCGGCCTCGGTTTGGTCAGCCGCCGCTTCGACTGCCTTCGCGTCGGCGACGTCCGTGGAAATCGGCAGCGCCCGCACGCCGAAGCGCCGCAGCTCGGCGGCGGCGTGCTCCAGCCGGTCCTTGTCGCGCGACAGCAGCGCCACGTCGTAGCCTTGACGCGCGAACTCCGTCGCAGTGGCACGACCTACGCCGGCCCCAGCCCCGGTAATGACGACGACTTTGCTCATGATCCGGTCGGTCCTTTTCGAGGGTTTGTAAGTTAAGCGCTGTGGCTTGCCGATCCGACTGGCACGCGAGCTTGCGGCTCGGACGGCGCGAACCGCCCGTTCGAGCGTCGCGGTGTCGAGGCAGGCCCGACGGAACGATGCTGCGGCGACAGAGCAGACTTGATAGCGTCATCCGTTATCGTGCCGCGCGCCGCCATAGTCTACCACCGCGGCGAGGAAGCTGCCATGCGCTAGGCCCAGCGGAAGATTGCCGAGAAGGGCGCCCGACTTCGCATTGACCTCTTCCGAGAACAATCCAAGGTCGTTCGAGAAACTCACCCCCTGCTCCAGCAGCACCCGTGCCGCGTCGAGCTCGCCGCGTGCAATCCGGTAATGAGCGAGCCAGAAGGTGCCAACCAGAAAAGCGCCCTCGCGACGTGCAGCCCGGCCGTTCTGCAGATGACGGTGAAACAACCCACCGCCCACGCCGGCCTGGCGCTCCAGCAGCGCGATGCTGTTCGCCATCATCGTGTCCTCGGCGGGCACGTAGCCCCAGACGGGGAACAAAGCTGCCGAGATGTCGACGCTGCCGGATCCGGGGCGAACGACGTAGATCCCGTCGCGGCTGAGGCAGGTGCGCGACACGAACTGCCGCAGCCCGAGGGCCGCGCGGCGGTAGCGGGCCGCCTGCGCCGGGGTGTCGGCGTAGGGTGCGATGCCGTCCAGCGCCACGCTCGCCGACACCAGGCTCGAGGTGTAGTGCCGCAGCGTCGCCTCTTCCCAGATGCCACTCCCCTTCTGCTGCCAGCTGTCGACCAGGAGGTCGGCCGTGGCGGACACGACCTCCCAATGCGGGCGCGCGTCGCACACCGCATAGATCTCGCGCGCGGCGAGCACGAACTGCGCCAGCGATCCGAGCTGCAGCTGGTGCGCCGCGAGGTTGCCGGTGATGGCCGGCAGACTGGCGCTGTAGCCGGCGACCGAGAGCTTCACCTGCGCCGGCACACGTTCGCCGCCGACCGCTGCCACCGGATCCAGCGGCGACTGGTAGCCGGTGTTCAGCAGCCCGGCGACGAAGTCGAGGTAGCGCAGCGCCTGTTCGTGGCCGGGCTCGAACCGCACCAGGGCGCGGATCATCATGCCGCTGTCGCGCAGCCACGAGAACCGGTAGTCGTAGTTCCGATTCCCGCCCTCGATCTCCGGCAGCGACGTGGTGATCGCCGCCACGATCGCGCCGCTGGGTTCGTAAGTCAGCAGCCGCACGGCCCGCAGCGAGTCATGCACCGCCTCGGCGAACGGTCCGTCATAGGGCGAGCGGGCCGCCAGGGTTCGCCAGCTGGCAAGCGTGTCCGCAAGCCGGCCTTCCAGGGCCGCGAGATCGGCCGTGCCGCTCCCCCGCCCGTCGTCGAGCGCGGCCCAGGCGCGCTCGCCCGGTGCGACGTCGATCTGCAACGCGCCGCCGCCGACCTCGATCGGATGCGACGTCTGCAGGCGGAATCGGTCATCGATCCAGGCGGCGCCTCGCGCGTCCAGGCGAAGCGCGGGGATCTGACGTCCGCCATCGGGCCGCGGCCGTAGCACCAGGCGTAGCGCCGCCGGCGCGGGACCGAGCTGGCGGCACAGGACGCCAGACGCCTTACCTTCCTCGAGCACCATCCAATCGGTGATCTCGAGCAGCCCAACCGGATGGCGCAACGTGGTTTCCAGCACGGCGCTGTGCTCGAGATAGCGTCGGCTCGCCGGCTCGGCTTCCGACAATTCGATGCGCCAGGCGCCGCCCACGTCCGGATCCAGCAACGAGCCCAGCAGGCTCGGCGCGTCGAACCGGCCGGGACAATACCAGCAGATCTCGCCGCCGGTGGTGACAACCGCCGCGGTCGTGCGGTCGCCGATCATGCCGAGCGCCGCGATCGGCGGCGAGGACCGCACGAGGTCGCCGGCACCGACCTTGCGCAGCAGGCGTCCCAGCAACCGGTGTGAACTGCGGGTGGTGGCGGTGAAGTTCATGCCGCGCCGCCATCCCGGCCGTTCGCCGCAAGCAGCGGGGTTCGCCTGTTATCGATCGAGCGCCGAAAGTCGACCATTGGAATGTCATCCTGGAGCATGGGGCCTGCGGGAACGCGTCAGGCCGCGATGCGGGCGCGGATCACGTCGGCCACGCGGAGCGCATTGGCGATGATGGTCAGCGTCGGGTTCACCGCGCCGATCGAAGGGAAGAAGCTCGCATCCGTCACGTAGAGGTTGTCGAGCTCGTGTGCGCGGCAGTCGAGGTCCAGAACGGAAGTTGCCGGATCGGTGCCGAAGCGGAGCGTGCCGGCCTGATGCGCGGTGCCGTTGATGGGGATGTCCTTGCCCAGATAGAGCCGGCGATCAATGAGCTTCGGCCACGCCCGCATCGGCACGAGCAACGCCTCCAGCTTCTGTCGCAGCCGGCGTGCTGCCTCCTCGTTGCCCTCGGTGATCGACAGCACGACGCGGTCCCCGTCATAGGAGATGCGGTTCTCCGGCCGCGGGAGGTCCTCGCTCTGCAGCCAGAAATCCATCGAGTATTTCGCCATTTCCTCGAACGGCAGGCGAGGCACCAGCGGCATCAGCCCCTGCAGCGGCGCCTCCCCACGGATCTGCGCACCGTGCGAGGCGGCGCACATCTGAATCAGGCCGAGCGGGTACTCCCAGTCGGGCGCGCCGAAATAGTAGTCGCTGACCGCCAGCGTCTTCTGGAACACCGTGTGGTTCGGCTCCTTCAGGATCGCCATCACCACCGACATGTTGTGGCGCATGTAGTTGCGTCCGACCTGGTCGGAGCGGTTGGCCAATCCGTTCGGATGCGCGTCACTCACCGAGCGCAGCAGCAGCAGCGCCGAGCTGAGCGCGCCCGCCGCGACCACCACGATGTCGGCGGAATACTGCTCGAACTGGTTCTCGCGGATCACGTGAACGCGGCTGATGCTGCCTCCGGACGCGTCCGTTTCAAGACGCGTCACGTAGGCGCCGGTCAGCAGGGTGAAATTGGGGTGCGCGGCCCGGGTTGGGTCGACGCAGATCACCTGCGCGTCCGCCTTGGCGTTGATCGCGCACGGAAAGCCGTCAAAGGCGTCGCAGCGGATGCAGGGGCTGTAAGTCGTGGCGCTGCCGTCGGGGTTCTGATCGAGCTTGATGCCTAGCGGCAGGTGGAAGGGATGCAGCCCCTCCCCGCGCAGGACGTCGCTCAGCTCCTGGATGCGCGGCTCGTGCTGCACCGGTGGGTAGGCGTAGGGCGCGCTCGACCAGGGCTCCGTCGGATCCTCGCCGCGCTCGCCGTGCACGTGAAACAGCGCTTCCGCCTGCGTGTAGTAAGGCTCGAATACATCGTAGCCGAGCGGCCAGGCGGGCGAGATGCCGTCCTTGTGCCGCAATTCGCCGAAGTCGCGTTCGCGCAAACGGAACAAGGCCGAGCCGTAGACCTTTGAGTTCCCCCCGACATAGTAGTGCAGGCCGGGATGGAAGCTGCTGCCATCCTTGCCGTACCAGGTGTCGGGCGCCTGGTAGGCACCGTCGACGAACACCGTCTTGGCATCCCAGTTGTCGCGTGAGCGCGGCAGGTAGCCGCCGCGCTCGAGCATCAGGATACGCTTTCCCGTGGGCGCCAGGCTCTGCGCGAGCGCGCCGCCCCCGGGACCACTGCCGATGACGATGATGTCGTAGTGGTCAGACATGCGCATCCCTGCTGCTGTGCGCGGCGATCATTGCCGATCGTTCCCGGTTTGTCGTGCGCCCTCGGACGAGCGTCACATCATCCGCCTGTGGAGATTGAACAGTACCACCAGCGTGCCGCCCACCATCAGCGCGATGATAAGGCTGGAGAACAGGATCAGCTGCAGGTCGGAGCGGGCAGAACGTTTGAAGTCGATGTGGAGGAAGAAGCGAAAATGCACGACGACCTGCACGAGGCCGAGGGCGAGCACCGTGTAGAAAGCCTCACGCCCGGTCAGCAAGCGCGACACCACCAGTCCGAAGGCCGCCAGCGTCAACAACGCAGCGAGCCCGTAGCCGAGACACAGGGTACGAACCTCGTTCCGCTCGATCTGCGGCGACGTCATCGTAGCGCCCCCTGGAGGTAGACGACGGAGAAGATCGCGATCCAGACGATGTCGAGGAAGTGCCAGAACAGCGACAGTCGGACCAGGTTCACCTTGACCTGGCGGTCCAGCCCGATGCTCATCGACTGTATCAAGAGGATCGGCAGCCAGACGACGCCGGTCAGCACGTGCAGCCCATGCGTGCCCACCAGCGCGGTATAGGCCGACAGGAAGAAGGAGCGGTCGGCCGTGGCGCCCTCCGCCGCCATGGTGGCAAAATCATGCGCCTCCATCACGAGGAACGAGATGCCCAACACCCAGGTGACCAGCAGCCAGCGCATGGCCGCATGCTGGTGGCGTTTGGTGAGCCGGTGCGCGCGGCTGAGCTGGATCGACGCAAGACCAAAGGTAAAGGACGAGGTGAGCAGCAGCGCCGTCTCGATGAAGGCGGGGCGAAGCTTGACGATGTGCCCGAGATCCGGAGCGCCCGCTGTGGCCACCAGCGAGGTGCCGAACACGGCGAACAGGAGCGCAAAGATCACCGCGTCGCTCATAAGAAAGATCCAGAAGCCGAACACGTCGCTCTCGACCTGCTCTTCTTCCTCGCGCGAGGCGTGCCGGAGGTTGACGCCGGCGTGGCGCAGGGCGGGGCTGGTACTCATGCCCGACTTCCCGCAGGTTCTCTGAACCCCTCGGCCAGTCCCCGGTTGGCACCGCTCTCCTCGAGCTGGCGCGGCACGGGCCGGACGGTGTAGGCCTGCGCCAGCCAGGCCCGGTCCGCCGCTTCGACCTCGGCCGCGGTGACTGTCTTGGTCGTGTCGCGTTCAAAGGAGCGCGCGATCATCGTCACTACCGCCACCGCCGCGAACATCAGCGCCATCCACCAGATGTGCCAGATCAGTCCAAAGCAGCACAGGCCGGCGGCGATACCGATCACCGGTCCGCAGGCCGAGTTCCGGGGCAGCTCGATGTCACGGTAGTGGTCGGCCGGGCGATAGGCGCCGCCGTTGCGCTTGCGCCAGTAGAACGCGTCCCTGGCACCGACATGCGGGATCACCGCGAAGTTCCATTCCGGCGGCGGTGCGGAGGTCGCCCATTCGAGCCCGCGCGCATCCCAGGGGTCCCCCACCGGCACCAGGTTCGCCGCCCGGTCGCGCACGCTGACATAGAGTTGCACGCACAACGACAGCAGGCCAGCGAACAGCAGAAACGCGCCGAGCAGAGCGGCGTAGAGCCACGGCCGGAACGAAGGATCGAAGACCTCCTGTGTACGGCGCGCCATGCCGGCGGCACCAAGCACGTAGAGCGGGAAGAACGCGAGATAGAACCCCGCCACCCAGCAGACGAACGAGACCCGGCCCCAGCGTTCGTTCAACCGGAAGCCGAACGCCTTAGGAAACCAGTACATGTAGCCGGCGATCATCCCGTAGAGCACGCCGGGTATGACCATGTTGTGGAAATGCGCCACCAGGAACAGCGTGTCGTGCATGACATAGTCAAGCGGCGGGGTCGCCAGGATGATGCCGGTGAAGCCGCCCAGCACGAACGTCATCATGAACGCCATGGAAAACAGCATCGGCGGCGTGAACCGCACCTCGCCGCGGAACATGGTAAAGATCCAGTCGTAGATCTTGACTCCTGTCGGAATACCGATCGTCATCGTGGCGATGCCGAACACCGCGTTGATGTCCGCACTCTGCCCCATAGTGAAGAAGTGGTGCAGCCACACCGTGAAGGACAGCACCGCTATTGCCGTGGTGGCGAGCACGAGCGAGGTGTAGCCGTAGAGCTCCTTCGACGAGAACGCCGAAATGACCTCGGAATACACGCCGAACGCTGGCAGGATCAGGATGTAGACTTCCGGGTGCCCGAAAAGCCAGAACATGTTGGTGTAGTTCATCATGTTGCCGGCGCCGGTATCGGTAAAAAAGTGGAAGCCGAGATAGCGGTCGCAGGCCAGCATCAGCGTCACCACGGTCAGCGGCGGCATGGCGAAGATCATCAGAATCGCCGTGCATAGTGACGTCCAGCAGAACAACGGCATGCGCATGAAGCTCATGCCGGGCGCCCGGAACTTGAAGATGGTGCAGGCGACGTTGATCCCCACGGTCATCGAGCCGAGCGAGGAGAGGCTGACCGCCCAGATCCAGTAATCCGGGCCGACGCCACCGCTGAATGCGAGCTCCGTGTAGGGCGGGTAGCCGCTCCAGCCGCCGGTGGAGAACTCGCCGATCGCGAGCGACGCCATCATCAGCACCGAGCCTGCGGCCGTCAGCCAGAAACCCACCGAGTTCATGTAGGGGAAGGCCATGTCGCGCGCGCCGATCTGCAGCGGCATGGCGTAGTTGATCAGCCCGATCAGGAAGGGCATGGCCATGAAAAAGATCATGATGGTGCCATGTGTCGTGAACAGCTGGGCAAAATGCCCGGGCTCCACGAGGCCGTGCGTGTTGATCGCGACGGCCTGCTGCGTGCGGATAAGCACCGCCTCGATCAGCGCGCGGGTCAGCATCACGCCGGCGAGGATGACGTACATGATGCCAAGCTTCTTGTGGTCCAGCGTGGTGATCCACTCGGCCCAGAGAGTGCGCCACTTGCCCAGGTAGGTTACGAGTGCCATCAGGCCGACCGCACCCAGCACGGCTACGGCGCCCGCGCCCGCACCGATGATTTCCGACAGGCTCGGGTCCCGCCAGGCGCGCACGAAGGGCAGCGCCGCCCAGGTCAGGTTGCCTAGCAGCGCGTGGGCCAGACCGTGCGTCTCAGTGATCATGGGTCGCGGTCTCCATGGGCATCGAGGTTTCCGGCGGACCGAACGTCCTCAGCGCCAGCGTGTGGCCGCTTGGCTGCGATTGGTCGACGACGTGCCGGAACAGGTTCGGGGCGACCGCGCCAAAGGCAAGCGGCCCCGGCAGAACCGAGCGATGCGACAGTGACTGGTAAGTCGCGGCATCAAGCCGGTCCGGTTGTGCCCTGGTCTGCGCCAGCCAGCCTGCGAAGCCCGGCGCATCCAGCGCGTCGACGGTGAATTTCTGGTTCTGGAACCCCATGCCGTTGAACTGCACGTTCTCGCCGAGGAAGTGGCCCGGCGTGTCGGCTGCGAAGTTCAGTTGCGTGCGCATTCCGGCCATCGCGTAGATCTGTCCCGCGAGCCGCGGCATCAGGATCGATTGCATCACAGTGGCGCTGGTGAGGTCGAGATGCACGGGCTGCCCGGCCTGGATCACCAGGCGGTTCACCGTGGCCACACCCTTGGTCGGATAGATAAACAGCCACTTCCAATCCATCGCCACGACCTGCACCTCCAGCGGCTTGCCCGGGAGCGGCCGGTAAGGATCGAGCCGATGGGTGTCGCGCCATAGAAAGACGGCGAGCACGACCACGATCAGCGTGGGCGGAATCCAGATCAGCCCTTCGAGCGACCAGTTGAACCCCCATTGGGGGCGATAGGCGCTCCGGGTGTTCGACAGCCGGTAGTGCCAGGCGATCAGCGGCACCAGGATTAGCACCGGGCCGATCACGAACAGCATCACGAGCGAGACGAGAATGAACTCGGACCTGATGTGCCCGGCGATCGGGCCGGCGGGCGACAGGAAGCCGCGGTCGAGCACGCCGCAGCCTGCCAGTGACAGGCTACCGCACGACACGACGAGACCGAGGAGGCCGCGCTTCAAGGCATATCCTCCCGCGTGCGCCGGCCCGCCATCCGTCCCGTCGCACATTCCGCTTTGCCGCCCGTAGAGCACGGGGAAGTCGCGAGGCTCTTTCTCAAACGCAGTGCCGCCACATCATCATTGCGATTTGTGGCCGTCGTTGCCGGCTTGCGCATGCTCAAAGATCGAGTCCTCCCGCGAACAGCGCAAGCGCGATGGTGATGACGAAGACCACCAGAGCAACAAAAAACAAGACGCGTGCCACGCCTGCCGACGTGTTCGACACGCCCGAGAAGCCGAAGACACCGGAGATGAGGGAAACGAGGAAGAAGGTGAGGGCGATCTTCAGCATCTTGCGTACTTCCGGCAGCGGGCTGACGTCAGATCGCCCAGGATCACGCCTGAGCCGCCCGAGAAGCTCCCGGAAGCGCAAGCACCCACAATCCACCCCCCGAGCCGGTCGGAGAAGTCGGGACAAGCCCCACACCTGTCAGGATAAACCTGACCCGCGCCACCATCCGTTTCGGCGGGGTCCGGGTGCCGGGATATGCGATGATGCGTCGATGCGCAGCGTTCGACGTCTCCTCGCTCTTGGTCATCGTGCCGTGGCCTTTCTGGTCGGGCCCGGCCGCACCTGGTTGCTTCTCGTATCGGCAGCCAGCTTGCCGCTGCTGCTGTTCGGCGGCTGGGTAGGGTATCTGGCGTCCACTCAGACGCGGGCGGAGACCAGGCAGAGTGCGGTGGCGGCCGTGGATGAGGCCGCCGACCGGATCGCGGCCGAGCTTGTGGCCCAGCTCGACCTGCTGCGCCGTGTAGCCGGTTCGACGGCGCTCGACGCGCCCAACATCGACGCCTTCCGGGTCGAGGCCGAGCGCGCACGGGTTGAGCAGCCGCTCTGGGGCATGGTGACGCTGGCTCGCCCGTCCGGCGCCGCGGTGCTTCGGGTTCCGGGATGGAATGGCGACGGTCCGAACGTTGTCGCGGAACGGTCGGATCTGCAGCAGGTCGCCGCGCGCCGGGCGCTCGCGGTCGAGGGGATCGGCCCGCCCGGCGCCGGGCCCGGGCGCCAGTTCGTCACGCTGCGTGCACCCGTGGTTCGAGACGGCAAGGTGGTGCTGATCCTGTCGGTGGCCCTGGTGCCCGACGGTATCGCCTCACTGCTCCGGCAGGCGACCGTGCCGAACGACTGGACCGGCTACGTGCTGGACCGCGCCGGCCGGATCGTCGCACGTACCCGAGGTCCGGCCGCGTCTCAGGGGCGGTTCGCCAGTCAGCCTCTCCGCAGCGCCATCGCGGCAAAGCCGCAAGGTGTCTTGCGCGAGCACACCAGCGACAGCGGGCCGGTGGAAACCGTCTATCGCACGCTGCCTGGCTTGGGTGGCTGGGTGGTGGCGTTCGCCATCCCGATCAGCACCCTCGAGGGCCCGGTGCGCCGCGCGCTGATGCTGCTGGCCTGCGAAGGCTGTGCCGGGCTGCTGCTGGCGGCACTGCTCACCTCTTTAGTGGCACGCGATCTGGCGCAACGCCGGACCGACGAGGCGGACCGCGCCGCCCGCTCGCTGCGTGCCAGCGAGGAAGGCCGGGCACTCGCCGTAGAGGCAGCCAATCTCGGCGTGTGGCGCTGGAAGGTTGAGGCCGATGCTTTCGACGGCTCCTCCCGCGGTCTGGAGCTGCTGGGCGCGCCGCCGCAGCCGGTCGGCGGCAAGCCACTGCGCTGGGCGGAGGCGACGGCTGCGCTACAGGCCACTGACGAGCCCGTGCTTGCCGAGGCTGTCCGACGCTGCATCCAGGACGGCAACGAGCTGGATCGCGAGTTTCGCGTCGGGGGCACGGGGCGGTGGGTCCGCGTGATCGGGCGCATGCTGGACGGCGGCCCGGCACAGCCCGCGTTGCTGCATGGGGTCGTGGCCGACATTAGCGGACGCAAGCAGGCGGAAGTGGAACGACTGGATCTTCTGCGCCGCATGGCTGTGGCGCAGGAGGAGGAGCGACGTCGCATCGCGCGAGAACTGCACGACCAGGTTGGCCAGACGGTGACGGGCCTGTCGCTGGGGCTCAAGACGCTGGAGGCGACGCTTGCCGGAACGAACGCCGGTGACGCCGTGCGGGACCGGCTCACGTCCCTGCGGTCGCTGGCTGCCCGTGTCGGGCAGGATATCCACCGAGCGGCGGCGGATCTGCGTCCCGCGGTCCTGGACGATTTCGGACTGCCCGCCGCACTTGCTGCTCTGGCGGCTGTGATTACCGAACGACACGGAGTCGCGGTTGACGCCCAGATTGTCGGCGTTGTGGATCGGCTCCCATCGGAGATCGAGACGGTGGTCTACCGGGTGGCGCAGGAGGCGCTCACCAACATCGTGAAACATGCGCGGACGGGCGCTGCCAGCGTGCTGCTGGAACGTCGCGCGGGCGGGCTCAGGCTCGTCGTCGAGGACGACGGCGTCGGCTTCGATCCGGCCGGGCATCGGGACGACAGGCACCCACGGCTGGGCCTCTCGGGCATTCGCGAGCGGCTGCGGCTGGTGAACGGAACGCTCGAGCTCGAGACCGCACCTGGCGCCGGCACGGCACTGTTCGTCCAGGTCGGCCTTGCGCCGGGACCGTCGGCATGACGCCGCTCCGTGTAGCACTCGCAGACGACCATCCCGTCGTGCTCGCCGGTATTCAGTCGATGCTCAGCCAGACCTCCGACCTGGAGTTGGTCGGACAGGCCGCCAACGGGCTAGCAGCGCTGGAGCTCATACGCGCGACACTCCCGGATGTGGCTGTGGTGGATATCTCGATGCCCGACCTCACGGGCATCGAGCTGGCGAGGCGCGTGGCACGGGACTGCCCGACTGTGCGGCTGGTGGCGCTCACCGTGCACGAGGACCAGGCCTACCTGCAGCAGATGCTCGCCGCCGGCGCACGAGGCTACCTGCTCAAGCGCTCGGCCGCCGACGAGCTGGCGCGCGCGATACGTGCCGTGGCCGCCGGCGGTCTCTTTCTCGACCCGGCGATCGCCAGCAAGGCTCTGGCCGCCCCTGCTCACGTAGAGCATCTGCTCCCGGCAGCTCAACTCAGCCCGCGTGAGGAGGACGTGCTGCGATTCACCGCTCTCGGTCTCAGCAACAAGGAAGTCGGCTCTCAGCTAAACATCAGCACCAAGACGGTGGAGACCTACAAGGCGCGGGCTGCGGAGAAGCTGGCGTTACGCAGCCGGTCCGACATCGTCCGATATGCGGCCCGACGTGGTTGGCTCAGCGATCAGGGCAGGCTCTGAGGAGAGCCCATAGTGCTGTCGAACACGTGTCAGGAAAGGCCTGACATCCGACGCGCCATTTTCTGACTGTCCGTCAGTTCTGACGTCTTGTATGTCCGCGGACCTTGCGGGTTTGCTGCATGCTCATCGCTGGCATGTGGTGCCATGAGCTCCCGCTATCATTCGAGGATGTCGCTTCCATGGTCAAACTTGCTGTGCTTTTCCTCGTCGTCGCGGCCGTAATGGGCGTGCTTAGCTTCGGCGGACTGGTGGTGGGCGCTGCGCTGGCAATTATCAAGATCTTGTTCTGGATTGCAGCCGTGGTAGCGATCGTACTGTTCATCCTGGGCTTTACCGTCTACCGCGCTGTCACCTGACGCAATTGGCCCCGACGTTGTAAGGTCGGGGCCGAACGCTGCGCGGGCGTCCTGCGATGGGGCGCAGCGCCTACTCCTCTCCCACTGCGCCCGAACGCGATCAGGGCTTGACGTGATCGCCGGACGGCGTGTTCGCGGCCTGAGTTTGCGCCGACGTCTTGGGCGTTCCGCTGACGTCCACGGTGTCGTAGCGAATGCTGTCTTCGAGCGAACGGAGCGACTGGCTGGCACCATAGTAGTCGGCGGCCGACGCCAACTGGCTCGCGCGATGGATATTGGACAGGCTCGCCTGCAGCGGCGCCAGCGCCACGGTGTCGACGGCCGACACCTTCGCCACCTTCAACGCCTTCATCGCATCCGAACTGCTCTGGCTCTTGATTGACTGGTTCGCCTTGTCGACCGCGCGGGCGGTTTCCCTCGACGGCGCCAGCGTCTCGTTTACCACGAAGCCTTCTGCAACCGGGATCCAGGTGATACGCGTGGCGCTAGCTGTCGAGACCGGTCCGGAAGTCGAGCGCAGCGATGACGGCGGCTGGAGGGCATTTTCGGCTTTGATGAAAGCCGTGCGATCAGTGGCTGCCCGGTCAAACGCCATTTGCGCAGACGCGATCAGCGTCTCAGCTTTGACGGGGTGTCCGTCAAAGATCGCGAGGCGCGCCAGCGCGACGTCGTCGAACGCCTCTGCGCCCGCGCTAGAGAGCCCTAAAAAATCGCGCTGCGCGGTGCGATCTCCCGCGGTCGCGTGTGCGCCTGTCGCCTCGATCGCGGCCAGCGCCGGTGCCATCGACCATGCGACTAGCGCCAGCGAGAACGCAGCTGCGCCGCAACTCTTCAACTTCGACATGTCAGCCTCCATTAGGTAGATCGATCACGAACAGGTTCGACATTCCCAGGCGTTCGATCCACATGCAGAAGAACCAGCGGCGATCGTCGTTCCGGCATTTCGCTATGTTCATTCCTGCGAAACCCGGATGTGCAGAACGGCATTGGCGGCGATACTGGCGGCGCAGACCGAAAGCGGCTAGGCGATCATGGCGGAGCGCATCTACTCAGTCATAAACGACAGGTCGAACGACGACGACACAGGAGCGCAGCATGATTCCACCGTTTGCCTGCCCGGAGCGCCGCACCGTTGAACCTTGACCTCACTGCAGCCCTGAGTTCGCTGCGCGGCATGCTGGCGGGCTTTGCCGCCCGCCTGCCCTATCTTGCGATCGCAGCCCTGGTCTACGCGGTGTTCCACATCGCGGCGCGGCGCGCGCGCCGCCTGATCCTCCGCTTCAGCGAAAATCGGCGCAAGCATCGCAATGTCGGCCTGGTGCTCGGGCGCCTGGTCGAAGGTGGGCTGATGCTGATGGGCGTGCTGGTAGCGATGGTGATCGCCATCCCGTCCTTCCAGCCGGGACAGCTGATCCAGATCCTCGGCATCTCCGGCGTGGCGATCGGCTTTGCGTTCCGTGACATCCTGCAGAACTTCCTCGCCGGCATTTTGATTCTGCTGACCGAACCGTTTCGCATCGGCGACCAGATCATCGTCGACAGCTACGAAGGCACAGTGGAGGAGATCGAGACCCGCGCCACCTCCATCCGCACCTATGACGGGAGACGGGTCGTCATTCCGAACTCAAACCTGTTCACCCAATCAGTAATGGTGAACACCGCCTTCGAGACGCGCCGTCTGCAGTATGACATCGGCATCGGCTACGGCGACGACATCGCTCACGCCCGCGAGGTGATCATCGGCGCGCTGCGCGGGGTGCACGGGGTGCTGGCGGACCCCCCGCCGGAAGCCCTGGTGGTGGACCTCGCCGGCAGCACGGTGAACATCCGGGCCCGCTGGTGGATTAATCCGCCGCGGCGCACCGACGTGGTCGCCAGCACCGACCAGGCGCTGGAAGCGATCAAGAACGCGCTGACGGTGGAAGGCATCGACCTGCCCTTCCCCACCCAGCAGGTGCTGCTGCACGACCAGACCGAGGCCACCGACGGAGATCGCACCCGTCAGCGTGAGGGCTGGCCTGTCGGACGCGGCGACGTGCCTCGCCCGCGTCCGATCGGAGGCCGACCTCCGCGTTCCTCCGGGGGAAACGAAGAGAGCGAGTGAAGCTGCGATTTGGGAAAACCAAGGCCTACTCCCACTACTGGCGCTGCGCTTCGAGCAAGGGCACGGCGGGACCCGATCCCGGACCGCACGGCGATCGACATCATCGCCGGACGGGTTCCGCACGCAACGAATCGGTGCCGCGCGAGCCGAAGCGTTAAGTCGATCTTCCTGCCCCTTCGAACGTTCTCGCGGACGACACCCGAAAGAGCCCCGATGACCGCCCGCCGTCTTGCGCGCCCGCCTCGCTAAGCTCCTCACCCTCCTCGCCGACACGTTCTGGCTGCTGCCGGGATGCATGGTTGTGTCAGGAATCCTGCTCGCGGTGGGATTGGTCGATCTTGACCGTGACGGCTTCGTGCCCGAGTGGCTGACCCAGAGCCCCTGGCTCTACAACGGTGGCGGCACCGGGGCGCGCACGTTGCTGGGCGCGGTCGCCTCATCCACGATCGGCGTCGCCGGCACGGTGTTCTCGATCACCATCGCCGCCCTCTCGCTCGCGGCCGGCCAGATGGGGCCGCGCCTGCTGCGCAACTTCACCCATGACCGCGGCAACCAGCTCACGCTCGGCGTCTTCCTCGGCACGTTCTCCTATGCGCTGATGGTGCTTCGCAGCGTGCGTACGCAGAGCGAGGGCGCGTTTGTGCCTCACCTCGCACTCAGCGTCGGAATCGCGCTGGCCTTCATCTGCGTGGGCACGCTGGTGTTCTTCGTGGGCCACATGGCCGGGCGCATCAACGTCGACACCGTGATCGACCAGGTGAGCGGGGACCTGCGGCGCGCGATCTGCCGGCTCATGGTGGCCGATGCGCAGTCGCAGCCGCAGGTGCCGCCGGCCTCGTTCTGGCAATTCGCCTCAGTGGTGACCGACGGCCGCCGCGGATACCTGCGACATCTTGATGAAAACGCTCTCGCCGACTGGGCGGCCCGGCACGGCACCAGCATCCGCCTCCTGGTGCGGCCCGGCGACTACCAGTTTCCCGGCTCGGCGATCGCGGCGATCGTCCCGCCGGTGGACGGCGCTGATGCCGCGCTCCGGGACGCGACCGCGTTCGGCGGTACGCGGGTGAGCGCGGCCGACCTCGAATTTGCGGTGCGGCAGCTGGTCGAGGTCGCGGTGCGCGCGCTCTCGCCCGGCATCAACGACCCGCATACCGCGATGAGCGTGCTCGACCGGCTGGGGGCGGCGCTCTGCGACGCAGTGCCGCTGCAGCTCCGCAGCGGCGTCACGCTGCGAGACGGCCGGCCGCGCCTCGTGGTGCCAAACGTGGACTACGGTGGGCTGGTCGACTGCATGTTTCACCTGATCCGACAGAACGCCGCCGGCAGCACCGCGGTGCTGATACGCGCACTCGAGGTGCTGACTGCCGTAGCTGGATCCGAACGCGTGCCGGCTCGTCAGGCCGAGCTGGGACGGCATGCGGATCTTGTGCTTGCGGACGGTGAGCGCGACATCGCCAATCCGTCCGATCTCGCCGAGTTGCGCCGGCGCCACGCGCGCTTTCTCTGCGTGATGCACGACGGTGCCCTTGCCCACGTCACCACGCCAGATGCAGCTCCCTCGTCATGCTGAGGCTAATTCCAGATTCTGGCGCTCAACCAGGCTCTCGTCTGAGCGCTAGATTGTGCTCAAGCGCGAAGCTGCCAGCATGATATCGTTGCGGAGTTTGTACATCTGAACAATTTAGCTCAGGGCGGACTTCGCAACTTTGCGTGCGTCAACAACATCGACTCTTTGTTCAGTCTCTTGGTGGCGGGGCAGATTCGGTTGTCGGAGCGTGGTTAACCTTCGCTCCGACTTTGAAACTCGCCCGACAACGAGCCGCCCTTACCACGGCTCGTCGGCAGGAACGGCGGTGATTCAAACAAGAACGCTGGGTCTGGTTCCACTGATGTTGACCTTGCGGCGGGATTAACCGCCACGCCTCGCCAGGCCGGTGTCAACCTTCGCCAAGCGGCGTGGCGCTCAGTGCAACGAAGGCCTGGTGCCCGTCGCGCAACACCCGCAGCGCCACTGTCTCCGACTTGTGCGTGCCGTGCCGCAGGGCAGTCACGGCCTCCTGCGGAGTGACGACCGACTGGCTGCCCACCATCTCAAGGACATCCCCGGCCTGGAGCCCCGCCGGGTTCAACGAGCTCTACCGGGACGGGCGTGCACCAGGAGCGATCATCGAGG